>NZ_JBFTOF010000006.1:0-314526 GCF_056397845.1 Rhizobium sp. 05L419 | reverse complement strand
TCGGGCCAGTACACGGTGACGCAGAACCATGCGATCCAGCATGCTGCGGGCAACAACGAGAACAACCAGAGCTTCACGATCGGCTATCAGGTGAAGGATGGCGACGGCGATGCTGCCAACGGCTCGATCACCATCAATGTCGATGACGACACGCCGACCATCGGCACCCCGGCGCTCGGCCATGCCGCCGAAGTCGGCTCTTCGCAGATGCTGGCAAACGGCACCTTCGAGCAGAACAGCCTGGCCTCTGGCCAGCCCGGTGTGGAAAGCGACACCAGAGGCAACTACAGCTACAGCGCCCCGAACGGCTGGACCATCAGCGGCGGCGCCGGTGGCCTGTTTGCCCCTGCGGCGGCGATCGTTTCGGCCGAGGGTCATGATGGCGGCAATGTCGTCTGGCTGCGTGAAGGCGCGACGCTTGCTAAGGACACCGGCACGACGCTCGCCGCCGGCCAGGTCTATTCGCTGCATTTCGATGTTGGCAACCGCGCCGACCAGGACTTCGGCGGCGGCGTCGCCAAGCTGATCGCCACCAACGGCAACCAGACGGTCGTTCTCTCGCAGATCACCCTGACGGAACCGGCTGACGGCAAGTGGGGTTCGATCGACCTGAACTCGCCGCTGATCGGCAGCGATTATGCCGGCTGGCAGCTGCGCGTCGAAATCACCCAGACGAGCGGTACCGGAAACCAGATCCTGATCGACGACGTCGAGCTGCGCCAGTTCACGCCATCGGTGGCGACCGGCTCGCTCGGCATCAACTGGGGTGCCGACAACGACGTCGACCTGCGCGGTGTCACCTTCGACAGCCAGCAGGCCTCCGGCCTGACCTCGAACGGCGATGCGATCCACTACACGCTCTCGGCCGATCACACGCTGCTGACGGCGATCTCCGCCGATGGCCGCACCATCTTCACGGTCGAACTGTCGAAGACGACGGGCGAATACAAGCTGACCCTGCTCGACACGCTCGATCATCAGTCGGTGCCGCAGGGTGGCCTGCAGTTCGCCTTCACCGCGACCGACGCCGATGGCGATCCGGCCTCGAGCACCTTCGCGGTCGCTGTCGCCGACGACAAGCCTGTCGTTTCCAACCCCACCGGAAACGCGCCCGGAGTGTCCAACGCCAGCGTTGACGAAAGCGGCATCGTGGCCGCCAGCGGCCAGCCTGCTGGCACCGATGCCGGCCACGGCAACGGCGCGACCGGTAACCTGCTGGTCAATTTCGGCGCCGACGGCTTCGGCTCCACGGCCTTCTCCGGCGCCTTCCAGGTTCCGAACGGCAAGAGCGGCACGCTTGTTGCCGGCGGCACGGGCGCAGATAGTGGCCTGACCTCCGATGGCCGCACCGTCTTCTTCAGCCTGTCGGCCGACGCGCGAACGGTCGAAGGCCGCACCGCGAGCGGCGAAGTCATCCTGCGCGCCGTGCTCAACCAGGGCGACGCCGGCTGGAAGGTCACGCTTCTCGGCAATATTGACCATCAGCCGGGCGATTCCGGCCGTGGCGAAGGCCAGTCGCTGAACTTCACCGTTGTCGCCACCGATGGCGACGGCGACAGCGTCAACCTGACGCTCTCCACGCGCATCCATGACGACAAGCCCGTCATCGCGGCGCCTGCCGATACCGGTCATCTTGCCGAAGCCGGCCTGCCGCGGGTCTCCAGCGACTTCGGCTCGCTGCACGTCAATCTCGGCGCCGACAACAAGGCGACCCATGTCGAGATCGGCCTTGGCACCGATGGCAAGCCGGTTATCAATGGTGGCCTGACCTCCGATGGCGTCGCGCTGGACTATCTCGTCCGCCCGACCAATGGCGGCGACCAGGAAATCGTTGCCTTCAAGCATGGCGAGAGCGCCGACAACCCGGTCTTCATCGTAGCCGTCGTTCGCGAAGGCAGCTTCGCGGCAACGCTCTTCCAGAACCTCGATCACGCGCCGGGCAGCGATACGCTGACGCTTAACCTCGTCGCCCGCGTCTATGACGGCGACGGCGATTACGTTGATCAGGCATTCTCTGTCGTCGTGACCGACACCCAGCCGACCATCACCGGCTCGTTGCAGAACGTAAACCTCCTGTCCAACGGTGATTTCACCGGCGGCACCTGGGCACACGGCGCAAGCTGGGGTGCTTGGGCGACGGAATCGACCGGTTGGAAGATCGACGGCACCGTTGCCGGCCAGACCGGCGTTCAGCTGGAAAAGATCGTCGGACCCTACCTCGGTCTTGCCTCGTCCAACGGCCATCCGATGGTCGATCTCGGCGCATCGCCTGGCAACGTCGCGATCTCGCAGAGCGTTGCCGGCCTGACGGCTGGCGACAAGTACACGATCAGCTTCGAGATCGGCTCGTCCGATCCGAACTCGTCGGCTCTCGAGGTTCGTTGGAACAACGAGGTCTACACCTACGCGGTGACCGGCCAGATGAAGGTAGTCACTCTTGAGGTGACGGCGGGCAGCGGTGCGAATACGCTGACCTTCAAGGAGACCGGTTTTGCAAACGACAACACCGGCACCTATCTCGCCAACGTGAGCCTGACGCACGGCGCGGCCGTTCCCGTCTTCACGACAACGACCGGCGAAGACAGCGGCCAGATCAAGTTCAACCTTCACGAGGGCACCGATTTCTCCTTCGGCGCCGACGAAAAGGGCACGGTGACCTTCGATACGTCGCATGTCACGATCTCGACGCCATCGGGCACGACGATCACGCTCGATCAGTCCGCCTATCACTACGACAAGGCAACCGGCGCCTTCACCATCAACCCCGACTGGCACTTCAACGGGCTGAGCGAAGGCGAGATCGCGACGATCACCATCCCGTTCACCGTCACCGACGGTGACGGCGATAGCAAGTCGGCGGTGTACCAGGTAACGGTCACCGGCAAGAACGATGCGGTATCGACGTCTATAGGCTTCCCCGACGGCGGCACGATCACCGAATACCAGGCGACCGACGCCCGCGCCGGCTCGACCACGGATCGCACCGAGTTTGATGCGCCCGTGGGCTATGCCGGCCACAACGGCGGTGGCTTCTACATTTATGACGATCAGGGCGACAAGCACACGGTGACGGTCGCCGCTGCCGGCACCGGCTATTTCGGCACGCTGACCGCGGCTGTCGGCGAAGAAACCGCCAATGACGGCATCGGCTGGATCGACTGGAAGTATCACGTCAACGACGCGACGCTGAACAAGCTCGCCGAGGGCGAGACGCGGACCGAAGTGTTCCACGTCACGATCGACGACGGCCATGGTTCGACCACGACCCGCGATATAACCGTCAAGCTCGTCGGCACCAATGACAAGCCGGTCTTCGACATCGTCGATCCCGCTGCCGGCGCGGTCACCGAGGATACCAGCCCGACGGCAACAGGCACGATCGCCTTCACCGACGCCGACCTGATCGACACCCACACGGTGACCGTCGCCGGCCCTCAGGGTCCAACGCTCGGCACGTTCACGCCAGGCACCGTCAGCGAATCTGCCACCACGGCGGAAGGCAGCGTTGGCTGGACCTACACGCTGAACAGCGCCGCGCAGGCGCTCGCAGACGGTGAGACCCGCACCGAGACCTACACAGTCTCGATCAGCGATGGTCATGGCGGCGTGATCAGCAAGGATGTGACGATCACGATCACCGGCACGAATGATGCACCGGTGATCGACCTCAATGGTCCCGGCGCCGGCAATGATGCCGCGACCACGGCGGTCGAGCAGCTGGGCCAGCAATTTGCCTGGCAGGCAACGCTCGGCGATGTCGACTCCTCGACACTGCAGTCGATGACCTTGACGCTTGCTCACAATCTGGATGGAGCAGCCGAAAGCATGACGCTCAATGCAACCGCAACGGCAGCGGCAAATGGTTTGACGGTCAGCTACGTCAACGGCGTCCTGTCGATCAGCGGTACGGCATCGATCGCCACCTATCAAACGATCCTGAAAAACGTGGTCTACACCAACAGCAGCGACAACCCGGATGCCTCGATCGATCGAACCGTTACAGTTGTCGTCAACGATGGCCATGATAACAGTGCCGCGCAGGTGGCAACCATCCACATTCAGCCGCTCAACGATGCGCCGGTTCTTGCCGGTACGCTGGCAGCTTCCGTTGTCGAGGGCCAGACGCATACGCTGACCGCCGCCGAGCTTGGTTATGCCGATCCGGATGACATTGCCTCTGGCGTCGTATTCCAGGTGTCGAATCTGTCTCACGGTGTGATAACCAACGGAGCGGCGTCTGCAGCATCGTTTACCGCCGCCGAGCTGAATGCTGGGCTGATCAAATTCACCCACGATGGCTCTGAAGGACCGTCGGCGTCGTTCCAGGTCAAGGTCGAAGACGGAAACGAAGATAGTTCCGCCCCGGTGACAGGCACCTTCAATTTCACCGTGACCCCAGTGAACGACGGTGCCGCGACAGTCTCCATCAGCGATACGACCCAGCAGGCAAGTGCGCCGAAGGTCGGCGACGTTCTCCAGGCGACGCTGGGTGCCGATCCGGATGGTGCGAAGTCCAATATCGTCTATCACTGGCTGCGGGACGGCGTTGACACCGGCGCGAGCGGCGCGAACTACACGCTGGTCGCAGCCGATGCCGGACATGCGATTTCGGTGAGGACTACCTATACCGACGGTCAGAACTTTGCGGAGACCGTGACAAGTGCTGTGACCGCGACGGTCGTCTCGGCAAACCATGCTCCGCAGGCTGCGAATGACGTAGTCATAACAAATGATACGACGATCTCGATCCCGGATTGGGCACTGCTTCTCAACGACCAGGATGCTGATGGCAACAGCCTGCAGATAACGGGTGCCAGCGGCACGTCGTTCTTCGATACCGCGACTCACAATTCGGGCGCAGTCTCATTCACGGACAACTCGTGGCCAATCCCGAACGGCGGGTCGTTTAACTACACCGTTTCGGATGGTACGGCGACAACAACCGCTGGGGTTGAAGTGGACCACCAGTTCTCCAACTTGTCCGGTGGCGCTGCCAACGAGATCCTCATAGGCAGCAACTCAGGGGAAACAATCAACGGCAACGGCGGTAGTGACGTCATTATAGCAAATGGTGGAGATGACACGCTTGTCGGCGATCAAAGTGATCGGCTGCTTGATGGTGGCAATGGCACCGATACTCTGCAGGTTGGCGCTAATTTCACCAGCACAAGTGATGTGCAGATCGCCGGAATTGAGGAAGTGACGATCACCGGCTTCACAGGCCGCACTCTCGATCTCTCCAACCAGAGTGAAGGCTTCAAGATCACCGGCTCCTCCGGCAGTGACACGATAAAAGGCGGCAGCGGTGCTGATATCCTCATTGGAGGTAATGGTACGGATACGCTTACTGGAAATGGCGGAGCTGACGAATTCCGCATATCCAATGGTACCGGCACGGATACTATCACCGACTTCGTCCATGCGGCAGACAAGCTGAGTTTCCTCGGCGCAACGGGGGTTTCGTCGTACAGCAGCTTTGCAGCGATACAGGGTAGCGACGACGACCGCGTTGTCATTATCTCGGCCATTAACCAGACCACGGCCTCTATCACAAATGCGACTGGAGGAAATGCCCAAGATACATATGTGCTTGTCTTCAATTCCGAACTTGGTCGTGCTGAGATCTGGTACGATACGAACTGGAATAGTGCCAATTCCCGTTCGCTCGTCGGAATTCTGAGTAACATCACGAGCCAGGCCCAGTTCAATGCGATTACAGCGTCCGACATCACCAGTCACAACAATGCCACCGACCCCATCATCCTCGACCTCGACCATAACGGCGTCGCTCTGACCTCGCTCGATCACGGCGTCCAGTTCGACATCAATGCCGATGGTCACAAGGATCAGATCGCCTGGACGGCCGGCGCTGACGGCATCCTGGCGCTTGATGTGGACGGCAACGGCAAGATCGACAATGGCAGCGAGATCTTCTCGCCGCACTTTGCCGGCGGCACCTATGTGGATGGTCTGGCTGCGCTCGCAACGCTCGACAGCAACCATGACGGCAAGATCGATGCGGCCGACGAGGCCTTCTCGAAGCTCACCGTCTGGCAGGACCTGAACCACAACGGCATCACCGACAGCGGCGAGCTTTCGAGCCTGGCCGATCACTCGATCGCCAGCCTCTCGCTGGATGCGCACACTTCGGGTGCGGAGATCAACGGCCAGTCGATTCTTGCTGATGGCAGCTATACGTTGACGGACGGCTCGACCGGCCACTTCGTCGAAGTCGCCTTCGACACCACGCTCGGCGGCAGCAATGCATACTCGCTGATCGGCGGCGACGGTGACGACAACCTGTCGGGCAGCGGCGGCATGTACACGATATCCGGCGGGGCAGGGGCCGACACCTTCGTGCTCGACACCGATGCGCTGGCAGACGTCAAGCTCGGCGATGTCATCACCGACTTCAAGGCAAGCGAAGGCGATACACTCGACGTCTCGAAACTCCTCGACAGCCTACTCGGCCATGAGGCAAGCGAGGCCGAAGCGCTCTCAAGCATCAAGACGACGGTCAGCGGTGCCGACACCGTGGTCAGCGTCAACGCCAATGGCGGCTGGCATGACGTGGCGGTTCTCCAGAACACCACGGAAGCGGTGAAGATCCTGTTCGACGACAAGCACGACGCGGTCACCGCGCCGCATGTCGGCTGATCTGGATTGTCTGATGACGGCAGCATTGCCGATGAAACCGGAAAAGGCGCGAAAGCGCCTTTTTCTCGTTCTGGCTTGGAATGCCCAAGGCGCCGGTCTCCTGCTGTCGCTATGCGGCGGGCAGCCTGGCGATCGGCAGGGCTTCGTCCGCATCCGGGCCGCCGCGCTGCGTGGCCATTTCATCGGCGAGCTGGCGGATATGGTTGAAATCGGTCGCACCCTCGAAGATGGCGCCGCCGAGACGGATGTCGATCGAAAGCGGCGCATCGCCGGCGGTGAATGCGGCCTCGGCGACACGGCGGCGAATGCGCGTTCCGACGTCCTGCGCGTTCTCCACCGATGCACCCGGCAGGAAGACGCCAAGTTCGTTGGAGGCAAGCCGGGCGACCAGGTCGCCGCTTCTGACCGAGGTCTGGATGATCGCCGCCAGCGACTGCATGACGGTGTCTGCCCACTGGGGGCCGTAGCGGCGGTTGATGGCGTCCAGGCTCTCGATGACGACAGCGATCATCACGCCGCCGGCATCCGTGGCGATTCGCTTCCGGCGGTCGATGTAGTGCTCGACCGCAGCGGCAAAGGCCGTGCCGTTCAGCGCCTTGGTAACGCTGTCGTGGCGCTGGGCATAGTTGACCGTTTCCTGCAGTTTTCTGATGTCGCTATTCTTCAGGTACAGGCCGATCAGCAGCGGAAATGCAACAAAAAGAGAAATTGCGGTGGCTCCGGCAAATCCTACCAAAAATGGTCGATCCGGAACGAGAAGGTTTAAGATAAGTAAAAATCCGATGGAACCCGCCGCAAAGCAAAAAGCGCCGATTGCGGCTGTCCGAAGAGCTGAAATGATTGTGGCGGAAGAGTAACGCTGGCCGAATTTCATTGCGGGTCAAATCCGTTTGAAAGTAACGTCAGATAAGCAGAAGCGGGAAAAGCCGGGTTTAAAAAAACCTGTAAAATTCTAGCTTTGCATCCTTTTGCGGGGGAATTAACTGTCTCGGCAGGAAAGCCCCGCGCGACAATTGGAATGTGGAAAAATTGGTGTTACTTGTTTGCCGTAATTAATTCTTCGGTATACGGGTAGCCGGTGAATTTTGATGTTGAGGGGCATCCGTCTTGTTTAAGCACAAAAGAATATTTGCGGCTTTGTCTGCTGCCGTTGCTTTTAATTTTGGATTTTGCGTCGATGCCAACGCAATGTCGCTGCAGCAGGCAATCGAGAAAACGATGAAAACCAACCCGCAGATACTTCAGGCTGCGAAAGATCGTGAAGCGGTGGAGTTCGAGCTGCGCCAGGCGCGCGGTCTGTATTTGCCGTCCGTTGATCTTGAGGCTGGTATCGGGCGGCGCAGACTGTCGAACGACACGACCGGTACCTTGAACTCCGACCACGAGTACTTGTCGCCGGGCGATGTCGGCGTCACGATCAGCCAGACGCTCTATGACGGCGGTGGCCGCAAGGCGCAGGTCGATCAGCAGGCCTCGCGCGTCGATGGCGCGTCCTTTCGGGTTCTCGAACGTTCCGAAGCGCTCGCCCTCGAGGTGACGCAGGACTATCTCGAATACATGCTCCAGAACCAGATCGTCGCGGCCGCGAAGGAGAACGTCGGCTTCCATACAGCGATGGTGGGGGACATCAACGAGAGCATCAAGGGCGGTGCCCTTACCGATGCCGATCGCCTCCAGGGCAGCGAACGTCTCCAGGCCGCCAAGGCACGCCAGCGCGAAGCGTTGGAAGAGCTTGAAGCCACGAAGATCCGCTTCCTCAAGGCCGTCGGTGAGCCGATCGTCAATCCGACATCCCCGCCCTCGCTGGCCAAGTACCTGCCGAAGACGCTCAATGACGCCGTCTTCATCGCCGGCAAGAACAGCCCGCGTATATACTCCGCCAACGCCGATATCGACGCGGCTGACGCCGGCGTTCGCGGCGCGCGCGCCAACTATCTGCCGAAGGTCAATCTAGAAGGCACCGCACGTGTCGGCGACGATATCGATGGCGATGAAGGCAACACCAACGATTACCAGGTGCGCGTCGTCGCCCGCTGGAATCTCTATCGGGGCGGCATCGACGTTGCCCGCGAACAGGAGCAGATCCGTCGCGCCGACGAGCAGCGCTATGCGCTTGCTCAGGTCCAGCGCGAGGTTCAGGAGTCCGTGCGGTCTGCCTGGAACGAGCGCGCCAGCCGAAGCGACCTTTCCGGCATCCTCGGCAAGCAGGCGGAGATCAACAACCAGCTCGTCGGTTCCTATCGCGAGCAGTTCAAGGTCGGACAACGTTCGTTGCTCGATGTTCTCGATGCGCAGAACACCAAGTTCAACACCAAGGTTCTCGCAGACACGGCGCGCGTCGCCTCCCTGTTTGCCGAGTACAAGATCCTGGCCGCATCAGGCAATCTGCTCCAGACGATGAAGCTGAAGCCGGTCGAGCAGGCCAAGGAGTATGCGCGGCAAGATTTTGCTGTCCCCGCGAGCGTTCCGAATCCTGGATATGTCGAGCTGAATTCTCATCAGACGCCCGGCATGCCGTTGGACCTCCTAGCGCCCATTCGACAGCAGTAGTCGAGATGGCCATGGAACCATGCTGAACGTAGCGTTAGAACCGACCAGCGGTACGCCGCTTCAAACATTTAAAGCTGCTTTCAAATCAGTGGCTGCGTTCTATGGCCGACCGAGCTCAGATACCGTTCTCTTCTCCGGACTTCCGGACGAGGTGACTGAATCGCTGGATGCCGACGACGTCGAGCGGATGGCGGAGCGGATCGGTCTCCAGGTCATCAAGCATCAGGAGCGCGACTGTCGCTTGGGCAATTTCGATTGCCCGGCGATCGTCGCCTTTGCCGATGGCGCCGTGCTTCCCGTGCTGGAAGTCGGCGAGGACGGCTCCTATGTGACCGAAATCGTCCCCGTTTCCGGCAATCCTATCCGGCTGACGCGCGACGAGTTCGTCGCGTTGCGGCCGCAGATCGCCTTCGCCTTCACGCTCTACTACCAGAATGCCTCGGAAGAGGCGCTGGTCGGCAATGCCGTCGAGATCGAGAAGCGCCACTGGCTGGCGACGACCCTGGCACCGTACTGGCGAACCTACGTCCGCGTCATGGTCGCCGCGCTATTCATCAATCTGATCGCGCTCGGCTCGCCTCTGTTCACGATGAACGTCTACGATCGGGTGCTGCCCAACAAGGCGATCCCGACGCTCTGGGTGCTGGCGGCCGGCATTTCGCTCGCCTATATCTTCGATTTCCTCCTGAAGACGGCACGGTCGTCGCTGATTGACTACGCCGGCCGCAAGGCCGACCTGCGCCTGTCGCAGCTGCTGTTCGACAAGGTGCTGAATTCGACGCTCGCATCGCGCCCGATGTCGACGGGCGAATACGCCAACCGCGTCACCCAGTATGAGTTCGTGCGCGAGTTCTTCACCTCGAACACGATCGGCGTGCTGATCGACAGTCTGTTCGTCTTCATCTTCCTGGCCGTCATCTATCTGATATCGGGCTGGCTGGTGGTCATCCCCGCCGTCGCCTTCCTGCTGTCCGTGGTGATCGGTCTCTATGCCCAGGCAGCGATCGGCAAGCGCATGGCGACCGCCGCCAACGAGGCTTCGCGCCGCCAGTCGCTGCTGGTCGAGACGATTTCGACGATCGAAACGCTGAAGAGCCTGCGGGCCGAGGCGACCATGCTGCGCCGCTGGCAGGAGCTTTCGAAGTACTCCAGCCGCACCAGCGAGGAAATCAAGCACGTCTCCACCAACGCCATCAACCTGACGATGTTCGTTCAGCAGATGGTGAGCGTGCTGATCGTGATTGCCGGCACCTACGAATTCTCCGAGGGCCGCATCGCCATGGGCGCGATCGTCGCGACCGTGATGCTGGCGAGCCGCGCCGGTGCTCCGCTCGGCCAGATCGCCATGACGCTGGCTCGCTTTCGGCAGGCGACGATGTCGCTGCGCATTCTCGACAAGATCATGGAGCAGCCGGACGACAGGCCGTCCACCGTCGGTTTCGTCAACCGCGAGATCGCGCGCGGCGCCTTCAGCTTCCAGGACGTGTCGTTCCAGTACCCGGGCTCGGACTATCCCGTGATCAACAAGCTGTCCTTCTCCGTCACGCCCGGCGAGCGGATCGGCATCATCGGCCGCATCGGTTCCGGCAAGACCACGCTCGGACGCCTGCTGGACGGCCTTTTCGCACCGTCGGGCGGACGCGTGATGATCGATGGCGTCGATATAAGGCAGTATCACATGGCAGAGGTGCGCTCGGCCGTCGCGGTGGCGGGCCAGTCCTCCGATCTCTTCTCGGGCACCGTCAAGGAAAACCTCCTGATGGGCCGCGCCGATGCCAGCGACGAAGAGTTGCTGGAAGTCGCCCGCATGACCGGTGTCGACGAGTTCGTCGGCAATCATCCGCGCGGTTTCGACATGCCGGTGGGCGAACGCGGCACCAACCTGTCCAGCGGCCAGAAGCAGGCGCTGACGATTGCGCGACTGCTTCTGACCAAGCCCAAGGTCGTGTTCCTCGACGAGCCGTCGGGCGCCATGGATTTGGCGACCGAAAGGCATCTCATCGCCCGCCTTTCCAAGGCGTTCAGCCGTGAGACGACGCTGCTGATCGCCACGCACCGCTACAGCATGCTCGAACTGGTTGACCGCCTGATCGTCATCGACAAGGGCCGGATCATCGCGGACGGGCCGAAGCAGGCTGTCATCGAAGCGATGCAGCGCAAGCCGGCGGGGCAGGCGTCATGAGCAATCGCCACGACAATCCGCCACTTCTGGCGCGCGGCATTCTGGCGCTGGTGGCGCTGGTGATCGCCAGCTTCGTCGCCTGGGCCGCCATTGCCAACATCAATGAGATCGCGCGCGGCGAAGGCAAGGTCATTCCGGTATCGAAGACGCAGATCATCCAGTCCTCGGAACCCGGCGTCGTGCAGCAGATTGCCGTCGTCCTCGGTCAGGTGGTGCGCAAGGGCCAGCTTCTGGTGCAGCTCGACAACACGACGACGACCTCGTCGCTCGGCGAATCCGTCGCCAAGGCGCGGGCGCTGGGCGCCAAGGTGGCGCGCCTGAAGCTCGAGGAGGACGGCAAGTACGATGTGCCGTTCATCTGCCCGGAAGATATCCTGTCGGTGGCCAAGGAAGTGTGCGCCAACGAAGCACAGCTGTTCGCGGCCGACCGCGCCAGCTACAAGAACAAGCTCGGCGTCCTGCAGGAGCGCGTTCGTCAGCGCGAGAACGAACTCGGCGAAGCCCATGCCAACATCGACCGGCTGCAGCAGAACATCGACGGCGCGCAGCGCCAGTATGACCTGATCCATCCGCTGGCGCAGAAGAAGCTGGTCGCGCAGACCGAAGTGCTGAAGGTCGAGCGCGACCTCACCGATCAGCAGGGCCAGCTCAAGGTCTATGAGGAAAGTCTCGACCGGCTTCAGGGCGCCATTCAGGAGGCCAAGCTTCAGCTCGGCGATCTGGCGCTGGAGCTTCGCCAGCAGGCATTGACCGAGAAGGCGCAGGCGCTGGCCGAGCTGTCGGTGGTCGACGAGACCGTTCGCGGCGCCTCCGATCGCGTCAAGCGCACCGATATCCGCTCACCGGTGGACGGCATCGTCAACACGCTGGAGGTCAACACGATCGGCGCCTATGTGGATCCGGGCCGCGTCATTGCCGGCATCGTACCGACCGCCGATATATTGCTGGTCGAAGCCAAGATCTCGCCGCGCGACGTCGCATTCGTCCGCCGTGGGCAGCCCGCGATCGTCAAGGTCACGGCCTACGACTTCTCGATCTTCGGCGGCCTCGAAGGCGTCGTCGAGAACATCTCGGCCGACAGCCTTGTCGAGAAGGAAAAGGGCGAGACCTACTATCTCGTCCAGGTGAAGACCGATCGTTCCGAGCTCGAGCGCGACGGCAAGTCCTACCCGATCATTCCCGGCATGGTCGCATCGGTCGAAATCATGACCGGCAGCAAGACCGTGCTCAGCTATCTCATGAAGCCGATCAACAAGGCGCGCACCGAAGCGCTTACGGAGCGGTAGAATGCTGATCATCAAGCCCGGCAGCAATGCAGTTTCCGACCTCGAGCCGATCGATGAGCCTTTGCCCGCCATCGACGCGGAAGAGATCGAACCGCGTTTCCGGGCTGTCGTCGGCCGTGGCGGCGAGCGCCGCGGCATTCGCCTCGAGCGGATCTACTGGGACGGCCTCGGCCGCATGTCGACGTCGGGCAAGATGACGACGGCCGATCTCGTGCACTACACCGCATCGCAGATGCCGGAATCCGGCAACCTTGCCTCGCTTCTGCGCGTGCTCAGCCTCAAATGGGCGCTGCGCCGGCTGGATACGGTCGAGGACATCTCATCCATGGCCAACATCAACGCCATCATCCAGGCGTCGCCGTCGCCGACGATCCTGCTTACGCAGGAAAAGAAGGTACAGCTCTTCAACGATCCCTTCCTGTCGATGTTGCGCCAGCGTCTGCCGCTGAGCGACACGGCGCAACTGACCAAGGGGCTGCGCTTCTCGGTCGATACGCAGATCGAGGAAGCGATAGCGACGCTGCGGCGCAACAAGGGCAAGACGCTGAACACCGGTTTCACCATCTCAGTCGGCACGCAGACGATGAAGGGCCAGATCAACCTGGCCCTGGCGCCGACGCACGAAAAGTCGATGCTGATCGGCTACATCTCGCGATACTGATCGGCGAGGGGCCGTCCATGACATGGACGTGCGGGTGCGGCGCCGTGGAATGCCTGTGCTGCCGAGCAGCCCGGTGACCTGTCCGGCCTGCCGCGCTTGCTTTCAAGGCAGCCAATCTACCTGATCGGCATTTCCATATACCGCGTAGCCTCTTCCAAACCCTTCGGCGCCGGTTCGAACGGTTTGCACGCCCGAAAGCGGAACTTGTGGTAAAGGGAGATGGCGTCCTTCATGAACGAAATTGTCACCAGGTTCACTTTTTTGAACTTTGATTGTTCGATAACATCGAGTGCAGCCGCAAGCAGGCGAGTTCCTGCGCCTTTTCCTCTTCCCTCCGGACGCACGAAGAGTTTGATAATCTCGGCAACATCTGCATGACTCACATAGCCGACGCAACCCAGGACGACTGGGCCGGCCCGAGCGAGGTACATACCCGTGTTCGGTCGTGTGCACTTTTTCAACAAGCTCGCCGCATCGTCGGAATAATAGGCCGAAATCACCTCATCCGACGGAAGACCGTGCTCACGGCACTGTGAAACGTCCCACCGGCCCATCTCCGCGATGAGCGCGTGGGTTTCTTGGAAGTCAGCAAGCGTCCGTGCCTTTGTAATGACAACCATTGCGCCGCTCCGCGATCCGGACTTGCTACCCGACCTTTTTCACCTGCGGGATAACCCAGGAACCGTCCAGGATCGACGGCGGACTGTCGTCGGGCCAGTAGAGCCTCATCATCAGGATGAACTTGCCTTTCGGTGCCGGAAGCCAGTTCGATTCCTTGTCGGCGCCCGGGGATTTGTTCTGGATGTAGATGTCGATCGATCCGTCCGAATTCGGCTTCAGGTCCTGCCGTGCGCTGATGGAGTAGCGGTTGATCGGATTGGCGACGAAGAAGTACTTTTCGTTGTACATCGTGATCGACCAGAACCCCTTCACCGGCGGCGTCTGTCCTTTCTGAAACGTCAGGACATAGTTGTCAGAACCGGCATAGGCACGCGAGAAAAGGCCGTCCCTGGACTTCGTCGACGTCGGATAGATGGCATCTTCCGGACGGTTGGCCCCGAGCCCGATCGCCGCTATGAGAGCACGCTGCAGGTAGTTTGTCCCGTAAATTCCCGTCTTCGTCGTGTAGCCCCAGCCGTTGATATCCTTGATGTCGCCATCGCTGAACTTGAAGTGCAGCATGATGCGTCCGAAGGCGACTTCCGGAATACGTTTGACGAAATGCGCGTCGAGTTTGCTCTTGTCGAAGTCCTTGCCGGGGACGATGCCGACCTCAGCCATCTTTTCGACCATCTCCGTGTCGGCAGCCGTAGGTGGATTGGTCTTCAACAGCTCGCTCAGCAGCGTGAAATATTCGACCGCGTCCATTTTGTTGACCTGCTCGCGGACCGCCGTCTTCATGTCGATCTTGGAGTCGACCTTGCCGGGCGGTGGCGTCCAGTCCTTGCCGTAGCCGCTGAGTGGCACGAGCTTGCATTGGTCCTGCGCGGCGTGAACCGCCTTGTAGTCTTCCGGCGTGCCGGTGCAGTAGATGCGCCCAAGGATCCAGACGAGATTTGTCTGCGATTTGTACTCGGTTACGCCCTCAGGCAGCTTGCCTTGCCATCCGGGGCCGGTGATCGCGTAGGTCTGCGCGCCGCCGCCGGTGGTCCTTTTCCCCGGCACCTCGAAGACGGTCGTCCATCCGTCGAGCATCGGGAACAGGAAGTACCGGTCCTTCATGTCAGGGATCGACAGGACCCAAGGTTCCTTGCCGACGTCGACGAATGCGGTCGTGTAGAGCGTATCCGCATTCGGCGCGGTAACGTCGGTAAAGGACGCGTCAGGGTATTCCCGGACCTTGATGATCTGGCCCATCGGCCCCTTGGTGCCCTTGACCTTGGCGACGTTGGTGACCACCCGCCGTGTCATCTCCATCGTGACCAGCGGATAACCGTAGATGTAGGCGTCGACCGCCAGCCAGAAATCGCTCTTGCCCTCGAACGGGTCGAGCAGCGGATCGTCAAAAGCATGTACAGGTGAAAGCGAGCTGGCGGCAAGCAGGCCAAGACCGCCGATCGACACGGTGCGGCGTGTGACTTTCATCGTAACCTCCCCGGGGCATGTTTCTCCATGGGCAGATTTGGCCGGTTGCCAATATCATGCTCCCGCAGATTGTTTAACATGTCCTAATTTTACCTACTAGGACTAGAAGTGCGTGGGGGACTACAGCAAAAGGATTATGGTCACGGGCGGGCGCCTACCTCTGCATTCCGCCTGGAACGGCTCCTGCTCGCGTCACGTCCGGCGCTTGAAGGTCCATTTCACAACATATTCGCCGCTGCGCTTCTTTTTGGTCTTGGTCTTCAACCGGACCGGCCCGCCCAGCGCGATCTGCGCGTTTTCGAAGGCCTGGCGAGCCTCGGCCATGGCGCTGTGATACGCGCTGTTGTCACGCTTCGGGCTCTCGGCAATCGCCTTCAGCAGGGCGATCGTGTCTGGCTTGTCTTCCGCCATGAATGGTCGCACTCCTCGACGCTGTACCGCGGCCCGCGGGCCAATCTGTGCCGCGGCAAATCGGTTCAATACACCAACCGGCACGCGCGCCTCAATCCAAACCTCTGTCGGCGGGTCCGCCGTGTCGCGTTGCAGCGGCAATTGCCTTAGGCTCGCGGGGCAGTTGCCCGTTGCCTCGGAGCGGCCGAATGATAGCCTCGTTAAAACGATGATTTTTACGTCTGCATTTACCGTAACGTACTTCCTCGTAGAGTGCATTCGGACGATGTTTTCAGCCAAACAGCTGGAGGAAGCACCACATGCAACGACTGTTGCTCGCTACGTTGGCGGCCAGCGCGGCAATTTCGTCAGCCGCTGCTGCATTCTCCTCCCGTGAATTGGCAGAGCGCACAATAGAGCGTCGTGCCGTGGAGGCTGCGATCTGGGGCATCCCCGCCGTCAATTATGACCTTATGCTGCAGGAGATGCTGACGAAGACGAAGGGCAAGGTCAACGAGATCGTCTATTGGTCTCGCCCTCTCGACTGGCATAACCAGACACTGACGCCCAATCCGGACGCCATCTATCTGATGAGCTTTACCAACACGAAGGATGTCGGACCGGTCGTCATCGAAGTGCCTCCGGCCGAGGGCGGATCGATCAACGGCAATATCGTCGACACCTGGCAGGTGCCGCTTGAAGATGCAGGACCGTCCGGGGCCGACCAGGGCAAGGGTGGAAAATACCTCATCCTGCCGCCCGGCTACACCGAGAAGATTCCCGATGGCTATATCCCGCTGAAGTCGGACACCTACGGCGGATACGCGCTGCTCCGTTCCAATCTCGCAAGCCACAGCGACGCCGATATTTTAAAGTCGGTCGCCTATGCCAAGCGATTGAAGGTCTATCCTCTGTCTCAGGCCGCCACCCCTCCGGAGACGGTCTTCACCGACGCCAGGGGCGTCCTGTTCGATTCGACCGTCAAGTACGATGCCAGCTTCTTCAAGAACCTCGACCGCATCGTACAGGGCGAGCCATGGCTCCCCCGCGACCGGATCATGATCGACCAGCTCAAGACGCTGGGTATCGAGAAGGGCAAGTCCTACAAAGCGGACGCGAGAACGAACAGGCAGCTTGAGGCTGGCATCCACGAAGCGCACGAATGGCTCGAAGCCAAATACGACACTGAGTTGATACCTTTCTACGAGAAGGGACGCTGGAATTTTCCGGCCAACCCACATCTGGTCAAGGCGGCGGCCGCCTCTTTCGACGAGCCTGACGCCTATCCCGTCGATGTAAGGGGCCTGACCTACAGCTATGCCTATGTGGGGATCAAGCGTCTTGGAGCCGGCCAATTCTACCTGATCTCGATCGAGGACAAGGATGGGAAGCGTTTCGACGGATCGAAGACCTATCGCCTCAACGTCCCCGCAAAGGTACCGGTCGAGCAATATTGGTCGCTGACAGCGTATGATCGCGAGACGCATGCGTTGATTCGCAACATGCCCCGCGCCAGCCGGTCGTCGCAGATCCAGCAACTTGCGAAAAATGCCGATGGTTCGGTCGATCTCTTCCTTGGGCCCAAAGCGCCAAAGGGACAGGATGCCAATTGGATCCCGACCGACCCGAAGCGGGATTTCGAGGTCATGTTCCGGCTCTATGCGCCGACGAAAGCCTTGTTCGACAAAACCTGGGTGCTGCCGGACATCGAGCGGGCGCGCAAATAGCGCTCAAAGTGGCATGCACTCCGTGAGGAAGGCGGCCATGGCCCCGCACGTTCGAACTCAGGGATCACCCTCAGCGACGATCTGAGCGACGTCGCGCGGGACATCCGTTCAGTGGCGTGGGTCGAGGGCACCGGTTCGTGCGCAGGGCACCCGCCCTTGCGCTGCGTCTCAGAAGGCGACGCCTTCGCCGGGGGCGACTTTTTCAATCGGCAGGGCAGAGGCCATCTGGCTGCCGCCGACGCGTGAGCCGTGGATGTAGCCCTTGCCGCCGGCGATGGAGTAGAGCGGCATATAGTCGGGCAGCCGCGTGTCCGGCAGCACCTCGTCGCGCATGTTGTCGAGAATGAAGCGGTTGCCGTTGACCGAGACGGACAGGATCGCATGGTAGAAGTGCCGCTTCTGGTCGAACAGTACGACCACTGCCATGTCCTTGAGGTCGATCCCCTCGGCATGCAGAGCTGCCATCTTCAGGATCGCGAAGTCTTCGCAGTCGCCCTGCTGGCGGGCAAGGGTCTCGGCTGGCGTCGCCCAGTAATCGGCGACCTTGTAGGTGTCGATGTCGCGGCGGTAGCGGATCGTATGGTTGATGGTGGTGTTGACCGCATTCATCTTGTCGCGGATGGAGCCCTGCGAAGTCTTGGTGAAGGCCGCCTTGATGGCCACGGTCGCATTGGAGCACTTGCCGGCGCCGCAGACGATCGCCGTGCCGTCGTTCATTTCCGACAGCGAAGGGGCCAGTCTCTTGAGTGCGGCAAGACGCTTGAAGGGGATGGCGACCGATCCGAACACGGCGCTGTCGGTCGGAGGAGCCGCAACAGACGGCCGAACCGCTGGTGTCACTGATGCTGTCGTCTCGCGCGTCCATCCGGCGGGCGCAGGCTCCAGCGGCTGCGTCAGAGCCGCAATATCAAGCGAACCGACTGCGCGCGCGATGCTGCGTCCCGCGATGCCGATGAGATCGGCAATGCCGCCGATGCTCGCGCCCTGCGCCAATTCGCGAACGATGCCAGTCGTAAGTGGAGCGGAGTATAGTGCGCTAGACACTTGCGTATCGTATGGTGTTGATGCAGATGCTGTTTCGAAAGAGCAAGATGAAATAGTAGAAACAAATGTAATAAGTGCAATTCTTTTGAAGGTTATTGTTGTTTTCATGGGGCGTAAGTTCTCCCTGTTCGGAAGAAATGTACGAAATAGCTATAAATATGAGGTATTTAAGCGTAGATAACTTTGAACGAAATTATAAGCTCAAAAAAGCAGAAAATTTTAGTGTTTCCATCAACCAACTTTGGGGGAAGGGTTTGCTTTCGCCTGTCGCCTGTGCAGATATGAGGCCAGAAAAATGGCCGTTTCGGACGGCATTCATAGGGTTGGGGGACATCGTGACAGTGCATTGGACCGGGCAGGCGCGGAACTCGCATGGTTTACGGCGGGCGCAGCAGGCATCTCTCCTGAATGCCTGCATTGGAGCGAAATCCCTCAGAAGGCTCCTGGCATCGCTGGTCGTCGTATCATGCGGCGTCCTGGCAGCGTGCCAGTCCGATGTCGATGGCATTGCCAAGAATGTGAAGACCAACGACATCAAGCCTCCATCCACCGAGGTCGAGGAAACGTTCGGCGAAAACGGCGCCGAAATTACCTTGCTGCTGCAGAAGGGGCCGAGCGGCCTCTATGAGGGCGCCTCGCGCGATATTCGCGATGGTTCTGCGTTGAGCGTTGGCGAACTCGGCGGCAACCAGGCCTTCGTCAAGGTCGTGGATGTGACGGGTGGCGCAGCAAGCGTGCCGGCGGCGGTCGCAGCGGCAAAGGCCAGAAACTCCGCACTGCTCGTCAGCTACGTTCAGCCCGCGGTGGCAGCCGCCATTGCCGCGATGCCGTCCGACCAGCGGCCGCCTCTGATCAATCTCGATGCGCCCGTGCCGGCGACCGCAGGCAATGTCTACAATCTCGTCTCCGATGAGGTCGACAGCGCGATCGAGGGCGTGCGGGCCTCTTTTGCCAGTGGCCGCAAGAAGGTGATGGTTTTCGCCCAGAAGGACTTGCCTCAGGCCGGCGAGACGCAGCTCGCCAACGCCATTCGCGGCGCCGGCGGTACCTTCGTCGGCATCGCCCGTTACGATCTGACCGATGCATCCGCCGCCGATGCCGTCCAGAAAAGCCGGCCGCTGCTGCAGACCGCAGATACCGTGCTCATCCTTGGCCGGACGGCGATCGCCACCACCGTGGAAGGTGCCGTCAAGGCGGGTGGACAAAGCAATCTCAATTTCATCGGCACCAGCGCCTGGCCGCCGCAGGCCTATGCGGAGCCGACCGCCAACGGCACGTTGATCGCACTGGTCGAGCCGGAGGGCGCGTCGCTGATCGCCGATCGCTACCAGCGTCACTACAAGCGCCCGCTCTCGACCGAGGCGGCCTACGGCTACGATGCCGTCGCCATCGCCTCGGGTATCATCCGCACCAAGGGGCCGGAAGGTCTCAATGCGCAGAACCTCACCAGCAAGGTTGGTTTCCGCGGCGTGACGGGCCTTTTCCGGCTGACGCCCACGGGTCTTGTGGAACGGCGGCTGAGCCTCTATGCGATCAGCGGCGGCAAACTCAACGTGCTCGCCGGCGCCCCGTCGTCGTTCTGATTTCTGCGGCGCTCCGGATCAGGATGATTAGGTCAGATCGACCTAAAGTCTGAATCCTGAAGTGCCGCGTCTCCTTTTCAGGACAGAGCTGCCGCCGAAGCGAAAAACGCCTCGGGGCTTTCCACCTCGATCAGCCGCTTCCGTTCGATCAGCCAGAAGCGATTGCCGACGGTGCGGATGAAGCGCCGGTCGTGTGAGACGAGCAGGCAGCTCGCCTGTTGCGTCATCAGTTCGCCTTCCAGCGATTCCTGTCCCTCGATGTCCAGGTGGTTGGTGGGCTCGTCGAGGAGGTAGAAGTTCGGATTGGCGAGCCGCAGCGCAAGCATGCCCAGGCGCGCCTTCTGCCCGCCCGAAAGCCGCCCGATCGGCTTGTCCTGCATCTCGATCGTCATGCCGGCGCCGGCCAGAAGCGCGCGCGTACGCTGGTCGCCGACGTCGAAGCGCCGGATGATCATCCGCATCGGCGTCTCGCTATCCGAAAGATCGGCAAGCGCCTGGTCGCAGTAACCGAGAACCAGCGACGGCGTTGCCTTGACGTCGGCCTGTGCGGGTTCGGTGCCCATTACCGCCCTGCGCAGCATCGCAACCAGGCGGCTCTTGCCAACCCCGTTTGCGCCGAGAAGCACGATGCGGTCGCCCTGGCAGATGAACTGCTTTCCTGTGCGGAAGAGAGGCGTGCCGTCGGGTATCGCCACCGTCGCGTCATCCAGCGTCAGCAGCACCTTTGCATGCGTGCCGCGATTGGCGAGCCGGATGGCGCCGGACGAGCGTTCGAGATGCGCCGGCTTTGCCGCATCCTCCAGCCTGTCGGCCCGCTGCTTCAGCTGCTTGGTCTTCACCACCAGCAGGTCGCTGCCGGAGTTGATGCCGATGTTGTTGAGCTTGGCTGCCTGCTGGCGAAGCTGCTGTGCGGTCTTCATGTCCCGCTGGTAGCGCCGCTCCTCGGAGGCGTCCGCCTCGTCGAGTGCGGCGCGCGCCGGGCTGTAGGGCAGGGCAAAGACCTGCGACTGGTCCGGTCGCAGGAACAGCGTCCGGTTCGTCGTCGCGTCCAGAAAGGCGCGGTCATGGCTGGAGAGGATCACGGGCATGTCGCGCGGCAGCGCGTTCAGCCATTCCTCCAGCCGCGTGATCTTGCCGAGATCGAGGTGGTTGGTCGGCTCGTCGAGCAACAGGACGTCCGGCTCGGTCACCCACACGCGGGCGAGCATCGCCAGCCGCTGCCAGCCGCCGCTCAGCTGCCCGACGGACCGCTCCCTCAGGTCCTCGGGAACCTCCAGCGAACCCAGCACCATGTCGACGCGCCAGCTTTCGTTCATCTGCTGGTCGCTGGGCAACGCCTGCATGACAGCCTGATGGAATGGCAGCGGGAGGAGGGCAGGTGGTACGTCCTGCTCGACATGGCCGATCGTCAAGCCGCGCGAGCGGGTCACGTCGCCTTCGGTCGCTTCCAGCGTGCCTGCAAGGCATCGCAACAATGTCGACTTGCCCCGCCCGTTGGCGGCAACGAGACCGATGCGATCGCCGCCGCTGACGGCGAGATTGAGCTTCGAGAACAGCGTCGTGCCAAGGCTGACGCCGAGATTGCGGATATTGATGAGAGTCATGATCTTGCCCTGGTCTTCCAAGCGAGCACGACAGCGAGGGCCTCGGCCTTCATCGCGTGCGTGTGCTCAAGCTCGGTGGATTTCAACAAACGCAGCCGAGCGACAGCTCGGATCTGCATTGCCACGAGGGGCAGACCAGGAAGAGATTTGCGAGAAACGGTCTCTGGTCAGCCCTGCAAACGCATCTGCAGGGCGTTGACGGGGCCACGCTGGCGGTTGAACCGGAAATATGTCTTCACGCGTAGCCCTCCTTTCCAAGTAGGCAATGAATTAGCATCGGCCGTGAGAATTTTCAACCGTGCTGTTCGTAGGAGGTGACGAGGAAGATATCCTCCGCTTCGATACTGCGCAGGATCGCGCCGCCGTCGCTTCGGTAGATCTGGAGTTCGCAGAGAAGACCCGCCGCCTCGAAGAGGATGATGTCGACGAGAGGTCCGTAGGGATCGGGCGTGTCCTTGTCGTCGAAGTAGGCCGATGCGATCGGACGAACGATCGCACCGGTCGCAAGATCGGCCTTGTCGCGCGGCCGAAGCCGCAAGGAGCCGAAGTCGTCGATCTCGGCTGCGCGGTAGTTCTCGATATCCCAGGCCGGTGCGACATTGCCTCGGGCGGCGTGGCGCACCAGCCGCTCGATGATCCGCTTTTCAGCGGCGGTCAGCTCTCTCCACGTCACCGTCACGAGGGTGTTTCCGACATGGTTGGCAGGCCTACCGCTTCAGGCTTCCGAGGATGCCACGTACCAGCGCCCGGCCGACCTGCGTGGCAACGGTGCGGGCGACGCTCTTCATCGCCGCCTCGACCACCGTTTCGCGCTGATAACCGGCTGAGCGGGTGCGGCCCTGGGCGGCTGGTTTGTCCTCGTTGTCGTCGTCGCCGAATCCCGGCAGCGTCCAGCGGCCGGAAGCGCCGCCTTCGGTCGGCTGGTCCTGTTGCGCCTGCTTTGCCGCGTCGGAATCGGAGGCTTTTTTCGCCCTGGCGGCAAGGATCTCGAAAGCCGATTCGCGGTCGAGATCCTCGTCATAGACCCCGATGACCGGGCTCTTGTCCATGACCTGCTGGCGCTCCGCATCGGTGAGGGGGCCGACACGGGCGGACGGCGGGCGGATCAGCGTGCGCTCGACGATCGAGGGCGAGCCCTTCGCCTCCAGCGTGGAAACCAGCGCTTCGCCGGTGCCGAGCGTGGTGATCACGCTCGCGCAGTCGAAGGCCGGGTTGGGGCGGAAGGTGTCGGCGGCCGTCTTGACTGCCTTCTGCTCGCGCGGCGAATAGGCACGCAGCGCATGCTGCACGCGGTTGCCGAGCTGGGCGAGCACGGTCTCGGGCACATCAAGCGGATTCTGCGTCACGAAATAGACGCCGACGCCCTTCGAGCGGATGAGGCGAACGACCTGTTCCACCCGCTCGGTCAGCACTTTCGGCGCATCGTTGAACAAAAGGTGCGCTTCGTCGAAGAAGAAGACGAGGTTCGGCTTATCAGGATCGCCCACTTCCGGCAGCTCCTCGAACAGCTCCGACAGTAGCCACAGAAGAAACGTCGCGTAGAGCCGCGGGTTCATCATCAGCTTGTCGGCGGCAAGCACGGAGATCTGGCCATAGCCGCGGTTGTTGGTGCGCATGATGTCGGTGATCTTGAGCGCCGGTTCGCCGAAGAAGTGCTCGGCACCCTGCTGCTCGAGCACCAGCAGCCCGCGCTGGATCGATCCGACGGATGCCTTCGAGATCAGCCCGTACTGGTTCGAAAGCTCGCTGGCGTTCTCTCCCATGTAGTTCAGGAGCGACGAGAAATCCTTGAGGTCGAGCAAGGGCAACCCGCCCTTGTCGGCGATCTTGAAGGCTATGTTGATCACGCCTTCCTGCGGCTCCGACGCATCCATCAGTCGCGACAGGAGCAGGGGTCCCATCTCGGCGATGGTGGTGCGCACGCGATGGCCCTTTTCGCCGAAGAGGTCCCAGAAGATCACCGGGAACTGATCGAACTCATAGTCGTCGAAGCCGATCTGCTCGGCGCGCTTCGTGATAAAGTCCTTCGGCTCGCCCTTGGCGGCGATGCCGGACAGGTCGCCCTTGATGTCGGCGCAGAAGACCGGGACGCCGGCCCTGGAAAAGCCCTCGGCCAGCACCTGAAGCGTTACGGTCTTGCCGGTACCGGTGGCGCCGGTCACCAGCCCGTGTCGGTTTCCGAACTTGAGGTCGAGGTATTCCGGCTTGTTGATGCTGTCATCCGGCTTGCGGCTGACCCCTACGAAAATCTTGCCTTCCTCGAGCATTTCGGAACTTCTCCTGAGACGGTTTGCGCCCTTGTGTCAAAATGCGGAGCGCGGTTTCCGCATGGTCATTGTAATATCGTTCGCCTGTTATAAGCAGGGAGTTCGGTGGGGACAACTGTCTGCACCCAAAGGAAAACTCGGATAAGGCCTGCTATCGCAGCGGGCGGCTTGAGTTACCTGACAAAGTCCATTAACGTTGACGTTAACGTCAAATAAACAGGAGGCCTGACGATGAATGAAATGGTGGATCAGATTGCCGCGCGGGTAGGGATTCCGGCTGAAGTGGCGGAGAAGGCGGTCGGCATGATGCTCGGCTTCCTGCAGCGCGAAGCGGCCGACGGCCCGGTCGCCAAGATGATTGAAGCCATTCCTGGGGCATCCGACCTCGTTGCCAAGTATAACGGCGAAGACCAGAGCGGCGGTGGCGGCATCCTCGGCAGCATCATGGGAGCGCTCGGCGCCGGCGGCGGCGTCATGGCGCTTGGCCAGCAGTTGATGTCCGAAGGCCTCGGCATGGGTGAGATCACCACGCTTGCCAAGGAAACGATCGCGATTGCCGAGCAGCACGCCGGCAAGGATGTGGTCGATGAAGTCGTGGCGTCCGTACCCGGCCTGAGCCAGTTCGTCTGAGGCGGATCGACTGCAAACAGGATGACGGGCGGATCTCTTCCGCCCGTCGCCGCACCGGCGCATGGCTCTACGGGCTCTCGCCTCTGGACGCTTGGTTATTGCGCTATGCCGAGCAGGCCGAGCCAGACTGTCGATTGATCGCGGGCCGCTTGTCTGTCCGCGTCGTCGACAAATCCCGAACCGCAAAATTGCCGGATGGCCGCCGTGTCGGCTTCTGCAGACTGCGGGTGCCTTGAGCCGGCGATTACATGGCGCCAGGCGCAGCCGAGGACACGGTTCTCGATGATGGCGTCATCGCAACCCGTACTGAGGCACAAGGCGACCGCCCGCTGGCTGTCGTAAGCGCCGGCGACGGCGCTCGCGTAGGTCTCTGTCCATGTTTCGCGGGTGTGGGCGCAGCCGCCTGGGGCGGCGCTTTGGCTGCAGCTGGTTTTCGCGACATAATCGTCAGCCGGCGGCCAGTCGGCAAACTCCGCCAGACTGACGCATCCGCAAGCCAGAAGAGCGGCGGCAACCCACTGCAATAGCAATCCCCGTTTTCGCGCAACCAAACGGACCGCGGGAATCACCGCAAGTCGTCGCTGAATCTAGTACGTGTTGTCTGCACTTGCCAGAAGCCGTTTTCGGCACCGGACAGGGTATCCGATCGTGAAGCGGGTCAGTGTTTGCTTTTTGTTTCGCGCGCGAGTTTCAATATGACGTCGTCGGCCGCGTCAGCCACCGCCATAGCAATCTCAGCCGCCTTCCAACCCCTCTTTTCGCCATTGCGGATGAGTTCGAAAAGCATGGGTTCAAATTCGGACCTGCAGGTCTCCATTCGCTGGTCGGAATTGGAGCGATTCTTGGAAGATTGAATATCAGTCATCTCAATACCCCAGATTTAGAGGGTAGATTTAGCAAGGCGGCTGAGGAGCGCAAGTAAATATGTTAATCGAACATTAATAATTCGATTATTTGAGCCATTTCAACCGCAAACCACTGAAAACCTAAGAAGGGCTCGCCGGGGTTTGACGAGCCCCGCCTTCTTTGTCGCACTGGAAAAGCAACGCGGTCAGCCTAAAAACCTTGCGTTTGCCTAAGCGGTCAGTCAACTCCTACTTATTTTGTATGGACCAAGCTCCTGGGATCCACTCTTGGAGTATTCACTGTCGAAGAATTGTCGGAATACCTCTGAAATACGATAGGTTGCAGTATCGTTGGCGGAGGGATGCTAACTAAAGAGTGTATTTTATTTGCCGGCCTTTGTGTGGTTGTGCATCAGGACGCCGAGCTCATGCCATTCTCGGCCATCCCTGCGGATGAGATCGTCGGCGCAGGCAGGACCCATGCTTCCCGGCGCATAGGGATCGGGTTTCTCGCCGCTTTTCGTCCAGGCATCGAGGAACGGCTGAACGGCGGCCCACCCGGCCTCGATGCCGTCGGCGCGCTGGAACAGCGTCTGGTCTCCGATAAAAAGGTCGTAGAGGAGGGACTCGTAGCCCGTCATCTTACCGATGTCGAACTTGTCGGCATATCGGAAGTCGAGCGAGACTGGCACGGTGTCGACCGAAAGCCCCGGCGACTTGATCGACAATTCGATGCTGAGGCCTTCGTCCGGCTGCACCTGGATCACCATTCTGTTCGGCGGAAGACTGCGTTTTATGTCGGTCTCGCGGAACTGCGCGAAGGGGACCTGCCGAAAGGTCACCACGATTTCGGTATCGCGCGCGGTCATCGCCTTGCCGGTCCGGAGATAGAAGGGCACGCCGGCCCACCGCCAGGTGTCGACGTAGAGCTTGAGGGCGACGAATGTCTCGGTCTTGCTGTCGGGCGATACGTCTTTCGTCTGCGTGAAGGCGGTGACGGTGTTGCCGTCGAGGGCGCCGGCGGTATAGGCGCCGCGCACGGCATGGGTGGCGGCCTCTTCCGGTGTTGCGATGCGAAGCGCGCTCAGCGCCTTGCTCTTCTCCGTGCGAATGGCTTCGGCGCCAAAACCGTTCGGAGCTTCCATGGCGATCATCGCCAGAAGCTGGAACAGGTGGTTGGGGACCATGTCGCGGAGCGCGCCGGTGGCGTCGTAGAATTTGCCGCGGCTGCCTACATCGACGACCTCGGCAGCCGTGATCTGCACGTGATCGATGTAGTTGTTGTTCCACAGCGCCTCGATCATCATGTTGGCGAAGCGCGCCGTCAGGATGTTCTGCACCGTTTCCTTGCCGAGGAAGTGATCGAGTCGATAGACTTGGCTCTCGGCGACCTTGCTCAGGATCCGCGCATTCAAGGCGCGGGCCGAGGCGAGGTCGGTTCCGAACGGCTTCTCGATCGCAATCCGGCGGAACGATCCGTCGCCTTCTTTGGTCAGGCCGCGCTCGGCCAGTTTTTCGACCAGTGTTCCGAAGAATTGTGGCGGTACGGCAAGATAGAAGGCCGCGTTGCCGCTCGGCGCGCTCGCCAGCCGCGCCTTGATCTCCGCGAAGATCTCGTCCTTGGTGAAGTCGCCGGCAATGTAGGCAATACGCTCGCGCAGCTTCTGCCAGGCCTCGCTGTTTTGATGGGCGCCGTCATCGTCGAGTTCGGAGAGAAAGCTGTCCAGCCGCGCCACCAGCGTCGCATCGTCGCCGGGTTCGATCCCGACGCCGAGAATGTGCAGATCGTCCCCCACCAGCCCGCTCTGGGTAAGGTTGATGATAGCCGGCACGAGAAGGCGGCGTGTCAGGTCGCCGGTGGCGCCGAAGATAACCAGCGTGACCGGCGGGGTGGGGGCTGCTGCCATGATGATCTGCTCCTTGGGGCCGCCGTCGATTTCAGCGGTCAATGTAAAGCGAGGCGTTTGCCTGGCAAGGGGGAAGGAAATCGCAGCGAGCTCCCCTCAGCCTTTCACCGCCACCACGAAGAGCCGCGGGAAGCGCAGCAGCACTCTCCCGTCCGACATGTTAGGATAGGCTTTCTGCACCCGTGCAAGGTAATCCGCAATGAATGCCTCGCGATGCGCTTCGCCGGCATGATCGAGATAGGGGCGAAGGCCCGTGCCTTTCACCCACTCGACGATCGCCGCCGCATCCGCCATCGGGTGATTGTACGCCGTGTGCCATATATCGACGCGGGCCGCCTTCCGGATCAGCCGGCTGTAGTATGTGGATGGCGGCGGCAGCGCCGCACGCCGCACACTCCTTGCCTCGAACGCCGTCTTCCATGGCCCGGCATGCGCCGTCTCCTCCATCAAGAGATGCGTCGGTTCGGTGAGATTGTCTGGCATCTGCACGGCAAGCACGCCGCCGGGCGCCAGCCCGTCCATTAGCCGGTCGAATATATCGATATGGTTCGGCAGCCACTGGAAGACGGCATTGGCAAACAGCAGGTCCGCCGGTTCGCTCGGCTGCCAGGTCGCAAGGTCTGCCTCGACGAAAGCSGTGCCGGGCAGGCGCTTGCGGGCCGCCTCCAGCATGTTCATGTCGCTGTCCAGCCCGCAGACACCCTCCGCCCCGAACCGCTCGACGATCAGCTCCGTCGAATTGCCCGGGCCGCAGCCGAGATCGATGGCGTGATGCAGGCGCTCCAGCGGAACCTGCGCCAAGAGGTCGCGCGCCGGGCGGGTGCGCTCATCCTCGAATTTCACATACTGGCTGGCAGACCAGGCCATCGGTGCTCTCCATGTTTATGCGGCTTCGTCGATACGTTTGATACGAACCTTGTCGATGTTGCGGCCATCGAGCTTGACGACCTCGAAAGAAAGCTCGCCGACGCTGATGTTCTCGCCCTCGTGCGGCAGATGGCCGAGCCGCCAAAGAATGAAACCCGCAAGCGTGGAGTAGCGATCCGCCCCGTCGACAAGATCGGCATTCAGCAGCTTCGAGGCGTGGCGGATTTCGATCCAGCCGTCGACGGTCAGCGAGCCGTCGTCTCCCCGCTCGATGGTGAGCTTCTCCTCGTCCTCGTCGGGGAATTCGCCTGCGATGGCCTCCAGAAGGTCCGTCGGGGTCACCATGCCTTCCAGGTCGCCGTATTCGTCGAGAACGATCGCGACCGCCTCGCTGGAATGGCGCAATTGTTCCATCAGCTTCAACGCGCTGATGCTTTCGTGGACGACGAATGGCTGACGGATGGAACGCTCGGCGTTGATCTCGCCGTTGACGATGAGGTCGCGCAACAGGTCGCGGGCGTTGGCGACGCCGACGAAGTTGTCGAGGCTGCCGCGCGCGACCGGGAAGCGCGAATGGCCGAGATCGACGATGCGTCGCTGCAGCTCGGCCTGCGGTGCATCGAGGTCGAGCCAGTCGATGTCGATGCGTGGCGTCATGATCGACTTTGCCGACCGTCCGGCGAGCGTCAGCACGCCCTGGATCATGTCCTTTTCCTCAGTGGAGAAGACGTCGTCCTCGGCGGTCTGTTCGGCGATCAGGTCGGCCGTCGGGCCGAGCGCCACCTGTGACCGCTTGCCGCCTAGAAGACCGAGAACGGCATCCGCGGTGCGCTCGCGGATGTTGGTGGGCGTGATCAGGCGTTCGCGGTTGTGCCGCGCCAGCTGGTTAAGCGATTCGATGATCACGGAGAAGCCGATCGCCGCATAGAGATAGCCCTTCGGCAGATGCACGCCGAATCCCTCGATGATCAGCGAGAAGCCGATCATCATCAGGAAGCCGAGGCAGAGGATGACGACGGTCGGGTGCTTGTTGACGAATGCCGTCAGCGGCTTGGAGAGCAGCAGCATGACGCCGATGGCAACGACGACGGCGATCATCATGACGGGCAGATGCTGCACCATGCCGACGGCGGTGATGACGCTGTCGAGCGAGAAGACCGCATCGAGTACGACGATCTGGACGATCACCTGCCAGAAGACGGCATGGACGAGCTTCTTCTCCGACGTCTCCACATGGCCCTCGAGCCGCTCGTGCAGCTCCATCGTTCCCTTAAACAGCAGGAAGAGGCCGCCGACGAGCAGAATGATGTCGCGGCCGGAAAAACCGAAGCCGAAGGCTGAAAACAGCGGCGTCGTCAGCGTCACGACCCATGCGATGGAGGCGAGCAGTCCGAGTCGAATGATGAGCGCGAGGGCGAGGCCGATCAACCGCGCCCGGTCGCGCTGATGCGGCGGCAGCTTGTCCGCCAGGATGGCGATAAAGACGAGGTTGTCGATGCCGAGAACGATCTCGAGCACGATAAGGGTTGCAAGACCGACCCAGGCGGAAGGGTCGGACATCCAGTCAAAGAACATCAATGGTTTAATGCGGCCAGGTCGGACGGGCCGCTCCTTCTCAGATGAAAGCGTGAAACGCGGAAAGCGTCGGGCACGAGCGACCGACGACGAACTACCGCAATGAACAGGAAGGAGGCCGCGTCATCCGCGGCGGTTGTCGGCCTTGGGCCGGCACGATCACAATCGAGCCATCTACAGTGGTCACCGCCATCGTCATCGGGAAGATCCCGTTGGGAATGGGCGGAGTTGGTACTGGAAGGGTCGCTGTCAGGCATGGCGTAATTTTGGAGACGAATGGGAACGAACGCAAGAGGGGCGCGTAAGAATTCGTTTAAACGATCTGTCCGTGGCGTCCCACGAAAGGGCACGCACGGTGGCCGTCCGGGCGGACCGGACGGCCAATCGGCGGTTCAAGCCGCCAGAACGGTTGTGCCGTCGGTGTTGGCGACGACCGTCACGCGGTTCATCGTCTCCCCGGAGAGAGTGGCCTTGGAGGGATCGCGGGACGCCGTGGCTTCGAAGAATTCCGCCATTTCGCTGTCGATGATCGCCGAGAAGACAGCGGTCTCCGGTCCGGGATTGGAATAGCCGTGCGCCTGGTCGGCATCGATTCTCACGATGTCTCCCGCGGTCGCCTCGAATTCTTCCAGGCCCTGATCCGTCATGCGGCGGATTTTCAGCCGGCCTCCGATAATACGGAAAATCTCGGGGCTGGCGTGCCGGTGAAGCGGCGTCCGGCAGCCTGAAGGCACTGTGACGTCGAAGATATTGAGCCAGGTTCCTTCCAGGCGAGCCCGTCGCTCGACCTGGTCGTCCGTGACGAAGAGGGCCTTCGCGCCTGACTGGGCATGCGTGTTTACAAATGAGTTGGACATGATGTCTCGCTTTTCTTTTTCTTGGCGGCGAGCCGGTTAGACCTTTCTCAAGCTCTTGGCAACCCGCCTGCGGCCATCGGGTGCTGCCGCAATTGACCTCGCGGCATATGTGTTTTGCGGCTCCGCCATTCAAGCGGAAACCTCTCTTTGAGGTTGGTTCCGTGCAGCAAGACAGCCCCGGGCGGCCGCGTCCGGAGCCGTCTCGCCGATTGCCGGCCCGGCGATCAGAATCGCGTGATCACACTGATCCCTGTGGTCTCCGCCTTATCAAGCGTCATCAGCGCGGGAATGCCTTCCTCGAGACTGATCCTGCGGGCGATCAGCTTCTGCGGCGCGATTTTGCCGGCAGCAAGCATGGAAAGCATCGCATCGTAGCGCCACGCCTGCATGCCATGGCTGCCGTAGATCTGGAGCTCGTGGCCGATCACTTGCGACATCGGAATCTGTGGCGTCGCATGCTCACCGAGCATCAGGCCGACCTGCACATGGCGCCCGCGGCGGCGCAGGTTCTTGATCGAGTTGAAGCAGGTGACGGGGTGGCCGAGCGCGTCGATCGAGACATGCGCGCCGCCTTTGGTGATCTCGCGCACGGCCTCCGGCACGTCGGCCACCGCGGTCGCATTGATCGTCGCCACGGCGCCGCATTCGCGGGCAAAGGCAAGCTTCTCGTCGGAGACGTCGATGCCGATGGCATTGGCGCCGAGCGCGGTGGCGATCATGATCGCCGAAAGGCCGACGCCGCCGCAGCCGTGCACCGCGATCCATTCGCCCGGGCCGGTGCGGGCCTGGTCGGCAACCGCGCGAAACGAGGTGGCAAAGCGGCAGCCGAGGCTTGCTGCCGTCGCATCGTCAATGCTGTCGGGTAGGTGCACCAGATTGGTATCGGCATAATCGATCGCCACATACTCGGCGAACGATCCCCAATGCGTGAAGCCCGGCTGGAACTGGTTGGGGCAGACCTGCTGGTTGCCGGAATGGCATTCGCTGCAATGGCCGCACCCGGATACGAAGGGCACGGTAACCCGGTCGCCGATCTTGAAGCGCACCACGCCCTTGCCCTTGGCGACCACCTTGCCGGCGAGCTCGTGGCCCGGCACATGCGGCAGGCGGATGTCGGGATCGTGCCCCATCCAGCCATGCCAGTCGCTGCGGCAGAGCCCGGTCGCACCGACGGCGATGACGACGCCGTCCTCGCCTGCTGTCGGATCGGGCACGTTGCGGATGTCGGGAGCCTTTTCGAATGCGTCGTAGAACATGGCTTTCATCGCGGGTACTCCGGTTTGGCCTGTTTCTTCTGGCGCCTATGATGACATGTGACCGGCGCAGGTTCCAACCGTGGCATCCATGATTTTCGTTGATGCACTCATCGATCAGACCCGTGTTCCCGCGCATGAATCTTGCCGGTAGAGGCTATTGTCGGGCACTTTTCTTGCGTAGCGTTTTCTGGTGCGGATTTCCGCTTGACCCGGTCTCGAACGGGGGATTTTGCTCTTCGAACTTTCAAGGAGAGTCTCATGGCCGTCGACACATCGCCCCGCTCATCCACCTGGACCTATGTCGAGGGAGAGTGGCTTACCGGCAATCCGCCGCTGATCGGGCCGACCTCGCACGCCATGTGGCTGGCCTCCACCGTTTTCGACGGCGCCCGCTGGTTCGACGGCATTGCACCCGATCTCGACCTGCATTGCCAGCGCATCAACCGCTCCGCCGTCAGCATGGGCCTGAAGCCGGTCAAGACGGCCGAGGAGATCGAGGCGCTTGCCTGGGAGGGGATCAAGAAGTTCGACGGCAAGACGCCGATCTACATCAAGCCGATGTACTGGGGCGAGCATGGTTCTGCCGGTAGCGTCGTCACCGTCGATGGCGACTCCACGCGCTTCGCGCTCTGCCTGTTCGAAGCCCCGCTCGGCAACAACGCCCCGAACTCGCTGACCCTTTCGTCCTATCGCCGCCCGTCGCCTGAAACGGCGATGACGGACGCAAAGGCCGGCTCGCTCTATCCGAACAGTGGCCGCGCCATCGCCGAAGCCAGAAGCCGCGGCTTCGACAACGCGCTGATGTGCGACATGAACGGCAACGTCGCCGAGACGGCATCCTCCAATGTCTTCATGGTCAAGGACGGCATCGTCTCGACGCCGATCGCCAACCGCACCTTCCTCGCCGGCATCACCCGCGCCCGTGTCATGGGCCTGCTGCGCAAGGCAGGTTTCGAGGTACGCGAACTCACCCTCACGGTCGAGGACTTCATGAACGCCGACGAGATATTCACCTCGGGCAACTATTCCAAGGTCGTCGGCGTCAATCGCCTCGATGGTCGCGATTTCCAGCAGGGGCCTGTCACCCGCAAGGCACTCGACCTCTACATGAACTGGGCTTTCGGCCGCAGCGAAAGCGGCGAGTGAGGCAAGGCACACGCTGCGATCGATAAAGCGAAGCGATTTCAGCGGCGGAAACCCCTCTCGTTCATGCGTTGGAGGGGCACGGGTTTGCGTGCCCCTCCAACGCATCCGGTAGCTGTCGAGGCGGGCCGGAACATTTGTCCTGCGCCGTGGTTTAGCTCCTGTGCATGAGCACACAGAGGGAGCCAGCACATGTCCGACAAATCACCTTTCGACACCGACCGCGGCAACGGCGGCGAGACCCACCAGCACATTCCCGCCAAAGGGCCGCATGACGGCCTCGATCACCTGACGACAAACCAGGGTATTCGCATTTCCGACAACCAGAACAGCCTCAGGTCAGCGACGCGCGGCCCGACGCTACTTGAGGATTTCGTTCTGCGGTAGAAGATTTTCCATTTCGACCACGAGCGCATCCCCGAGCGCATCGTCCACGCGCGCGGGTCCACCGCGCACGGCTATTTCGAGGCGACGGAGTCTCTTTCCGATATCACCAAGGCCGATCTCTTCCAGCGCAAGGGCGAGAAAACGCCGGTCTTCGTACGTTTCTCGACGGTCGCAGGCGGCGCCGACGAGGAGGGCGACAAGCTGCGTATCCGGGGAGAGCTATTCGCCGACCACTACAGCCAGGCACGGCTTTTCTGGAAGTCGCAGACGCCATCGGAACAGGCCCACATCGCCTCCTCCTTCGTCTTCGAGCTTTCCAAGGTCAACCTCGACGAGGTGCCCGCGCGCATGGTCGGCAATCTGCTGAATGTGGATCCGGCTCTGGCCGCACGCGTCGCCAATGGCCTCGGCATGGACGCATCGCCGGCCTTGTCGATCCAGAAAAACTGAAGACGACCATAGAAGGCCGCAGGATTGGCATCCTGATCGCCGACGGCACCGACGCCAAGGCGTTGCAGGCGCTGGTTACCGCGATCGAGAACGCCAAGGCGCCCCCTTCGTCGTCGCACCCAAGGTCGGCAAGGCGAAGCTCTCCGACGGCACGGTGATGAAGGCCGACGGTCAGCTCGCCGGCTCTCCCTCGCAGCTATTCGACGCAGCCGCCGTCCTTCTGTCGAAGGAGGGCACCGCAATGCTGCTGAAAGAGGCCGCGGCCATCCAGTGGGTCATGGACGCCTATGGGCATCTGAAGGCGATCGGCCATACCGCCGAATCCGCGCCCCTGTTGCAGAAGGCGGGCGTCGAGCCGGATGCTGGCGTGGTGGCGTTGGACAAAGGCTTTCTGGAGGCTGCAGCCAGGCGCTATTGGGACCGGGAACCGAAGCTTCGTACACTGGCCTGATGTTCCATGGACGGCGAAAGCCGCATCAGCGGCTTTCGTCTTGTCTCGGCCGCACCATCCATGAGTAGGCCGCTCCCGCGACCAGCAGCAGGCAGGTCCCGAGAAAGACCGCCCGCATGCCGATGTGGCCGCCGACGAAGCCGCCGAGCACGGGTCCTGCCACCTGGCCGACATATTGAGACGAGACCGAGAAGCCAAGGATGCTGCCCGCCGCGCTGTCCGGCACGCTGTGCCGGATGACGGCCGAGATGCAGGGCAGGAGCCCGCCAAGCGCTACTCCCATCAGGAAGCGCAGGATGATCAGCTGCCAGGAATTGGTCACGAGGGCCTGCGGGATCAGCAGCAGTCCGGCCACCGCCAGCGCACCCGATATCACCGGCCAGTGGCCGATCCGGTCTGCAAGCTTGCCGAGCCGCGAGCCGGACAAAATGGCGCCGAGGGCTGCTGTCGACATGACGACGCCCGCGATCATGGTGACCTTGCCCTGATCCGCGACCAGCTGCGCCACGTAGACGGTGATGATCGGTTCGATCGACATGTTGGCGAGCATCAGCAGCAGGCCGGTCGCCAGCATGGCGATGACCGGCCGCTTGTCGGGGATCGAAGCCCAGCCGCCGCTTGCCTTCGCCGCCTTCTTGCGGGCCGGGGATTTCTCTTCCTTGATCAGGAAGGTCGTCGCCAGAAACGCCAGGAATATAAGCGCGCCGGCGGCAAGGAAGGTGCCGCGAATGCCGATCAGCGGCGGCAGCACGCCACCGATCAGCGGTCCGACCAGGTTGCCGGCCATGATGCCCGAAGCCAGCGTGCCGAGCGCCCAGGCGGAGCGATCCTTGGGCGTCTGGGTTGCGACCAGCACCATGGAGCCGGAGGAGTAGCCGCCGGCCAATCCGACGAACAGGCGCAGGGCGACCAACTGCCAGACGTTGCCCGCCATGCCCATCAGCGAGATCGCCACCGTCATGCCGAGGCTGGCGCGCACCAGCATCAGCTTGCGCCCGTAGATGTCGCCGAGCCGTCCCCAGAGCGGCGCGACGAAAGCCGCGGCAAGGAAGGTCGCGCCGTAGGCGATCCCGGACCACTGCACGATCGCTGCGTGGTCGCTGACGCCGAGCTCCTCGACATAGAGCGGCAGGAACGGCAGCAGCAGCGTCATCGCGACGATTGTGGTGAAGGAGCCGATCAGCGAAACGACCAGATTGCGCTTCCAGTGGATGGAGCCGTCTTCGGCTGCGGCTGCATCCCATTTCGTATCGGTCATTTCGTGGCCTTCGCATTGATCGTGTAGGTCAGTTCCGCCGCGCCGGACGAAACGATATGGCCATTCGCCGCGGCGAGGAAATCGGCGCGGGTGAAGGCATCGGGAAGCGTGAGCCGATCGGTGTCGAGTGCATAGACCGTCACGCGATAACGGTGGATGCGCAGGTCGTTCCAGGGCGGGCACGCGCCCATATAGCCCCCGTGCGGCCCATCCTTCAAGAAGGCCGCGAAGCCATTTTGGCCGCGCCGGCCGTGCTCGGTCCTCTCCAGCGGCAATCCACCCCGCGATATGCCGTCGCCGTCGGCGCCCTCCGCAAGCCGCGTTGCGGAGGCGGGGATGTCGGCCAAGATCCAGTGCGTGAATTCCATGCGCGGCAGATCGCGTGCAATCTCGCTCTCTTCCCTGTTCAGCAGGGAAAAGTCGGCCGGCACATCAGGATCGGTCATGACAAGCGCATAGGAGCGCGTGCCGGCGGGACCTTTCGACCAGGAGAGGGCCGGGCTCCGGTTCCTGCCCGGCGCCGCCTTGCCGTTGGCCGCGACGCACGAGGCGTTTTCCGTCGGAAGTGTACCGCCTCTGCCGCTCCTGTCGAATGTCACTGCCATCTCTGTCGCGAGAACATCCGGTGCGCCGAAGGCCAGAAGGGAAATGGTGGCGAAAATGGTCCTGATATGCACAAGCCTGTCCTTTCGTTTGACGGACGAGCTCTAGCAATCTGGTGATTTGCGCGGCGTCCAGAAACGCTCAAATACCGAACGTTTCCGCTCAAACGTCAGCTTGCTTGCCATCCTTTCCGGATCGCATTCGCGCCGCAAAGCGGCGTGGAGACCGATAGCCGGTCGCAAGCGCGGCTTCCCGGAGCGAGAGCCCGTCCTCGGCGAGCATCGCCGCCGCAAGGCCGACGCGCACGTCGGCAAGCAGCGCGCGCAGCGACGTCGCCTCGTCGGCAAGCCGGCGTCTCAATGTTGCGTTGCTGGTCCCGAGCTCGGCGGCAATGGTGTCGGCGGTCCAGGCCCTGTCCGGTTGCCAGCGGACGAGTGCACGCACGGCCTCGCCTGTTGTCCGTGGCTTGACGGGCAGGGCGCCGCGCATGCCGAGAACCATCAGCACTTCCATCACCCGGTGCTCGATCAGGGCATTGGGGAGATTGCCGGCGACGATCCCTTCGCCGGCATGATGGATCGCACTGCTGAGAACCGCGTCCAGCGGAAGGTCGAGCTCTTCGGCCGGGCGCTGCGGCGGAAAGGCACGAGCCGCCCGCGCCACGAGTTCGTCGGGAAAATCGATGAAGATTGCGCGGTAGACGCCGCTTTGTGGATCCGGGTCGTTGACCACATCGCCCCGCCATCCGCCGGGCAGGACAAGCACGGCGCCCGCGGCAAAGCGCATTTGCCGCCCCATCGTCACCACGTCCTTGGAGCCTTCGACGATCGCGACGATGGAGGCGCGCGGAAAGGCGCAGCCGGCAATGCGCTCGCGCTCGCGTGTGACGAAGGAAAACAGCGCCGACGCGCGCTGCGCACCCTCCGGCAGCGCCGGTGGCCGGTTGTCCCTGGCGGCAAGCTTTTGCAGCCGCTCCAGTATGTGTTGAACGTCCGTCATGACCTGACCCGCATTCGATGGTGCCGCCAATCCTGGACCACCACCGGCGAATTTCCAAGCGCCAAGCCGCAAGTGGATGCGGTTGTCGCCCGATGCCCCTCGTGCTGGGGCTTTGACCACGACGCCGAACGGAGGTTGCCATAGACACCGCCAGCCTGTCGCGCGAGCGAACCGTGCGGAGCACTCTATGCGGCCCATCTCAGGGGACGAAAGGATATCGTCGGCAGCAATGCTGAGCGAGGATTTCGTGTTTTCCAGCCCGCGCGACGATCACATCTCCCGTGAGGTCTATTTCGACCGGTGCTGGCCTTCGCCGCCGCCCTTTCGTGATATCGCTGTCGAGTATGTCGCGATCGAAGGCGATGAAGCCGCCGTTTGCTACCGCGCCGAAAAACCCGACGGCAGCGCATTCCGAACATGGAAATGCTGCGATTGAGAGGCGACAAGATCGCCTCCGTCGATGTCTATTTCGGACGGTCTGCCTTGAGACGGCCTCGAAGCCCTCGCACGGTATCCGGCGAGGGCTTGCGAGCGTCGTTATTCGGCCGGCGTGATGTGAACGGACTCGGCGGTCTCAGCAGAGCCGGCAGCGCTGCTGGGCCGCAGCGAGCGCTCGGAAATATCGATCATCGGCGTGAAGCTGGCCGCGGGCATCCTGACGTCATCGAGCGCCGCCGAAGACGCGACGCTGCCCGTACGCTCGCTTCGGGCCACTTCGAGCTGGCCCGTCAGGATCGCCCGTTCGGCACGCAACTGGCGAATTTCCGACTTCGCGATTTCCAGGCTCGTGCGCAGCTGACCGATCTCATGGCGGTCCGAGTCCATGCGGGTGTCCATGTCGCGACGCAGCGCGTCGGCATCCCGATCGCGCCGGACGCGCAGGCTGTCCGTCTCGCGCAGCTTCAGTGTCAGGTCGTTGTTCTGCGTGGCCAGTTCCCGGCGCGCATTTTCGTTTTCGGCGCTGGACGCGCGGGCGCGCTGCAGGTCCTCGGCAAGGCGTTCCGTGCGCGACAGCGTCGTTGCCAGCTCGGACTTGACGCGCTTCAACTCGGCGCGCGCTGCCTGGAGCTCTTCGTCCGTCATCCTGTTGCGGCCGTTTGCCGTGATGAGGAGCTTTTCAACGAGCTCGGCCTTCGAGCCGATCGCCTCGTGCTTGGTGGTCAGATGCGCGACCTCCAGGGCCGAGGAGGCCTGCAGTGTTTCGAACTCGACTTCGAGGCGCTTGTGACGCTCTTCGAACAGCGACAGGTCCTGCTTCAGCCCGGCAACCGTCATCTGCAGATTGCGCACCAGCGCCTCCTGCTCCATCAGGCTGCTTTTCAGGTGGCTGCGCTCCTCGTTGAGGCGTGCCATCTCGCGTGCCTGTACGCCGTTTTCGCGGCGCGACGTTTCGATCAGCAATTGATGCGCTGTTGTCTCACCGTCGAGCTTTTCACGCGTAGCGCTCAGCTCGCGGCTGCGCTGGTCGAGTTCCTGCTGTGCACGCTTCAGAAGTGCCGAGGCTTCGTCGAACTGGATGGCGCGGTCGCTGAGCTCGCGTTCGGCGTCGAAAAGACGGGTCTCGACGATGGTGAATTCTTCGCGGGTGACCTCATGCACGCCCTGGAGCTTGGTCAGCTCTTCGCGCAGCGCCTCGGATTCCGTGCGCAATTGCGTATTGTCGCTGCGAAAATCCTTGTTTTCGGCGTTGAGGCGCGCGTTGTCCTGGTCGGCCTTCTGACGGACGCTGCTTTCGTAGTCCAGAAGCGAGCTGATCCGCGCGCATTCGGCCCGCAAGGCGCCGGTTTCGTTGAGGGACTGGCTGTGGGTGCCGAGCAGAGCCGAGACGCGGCCCTGCAGCGAGGTGAGGCTCTGCATCAGGTCTTCCGACGTGCGCTGGTTCTCCTCAAGTGCCGACCCGAATGCGGAAAAATCGTTGACGTCCGGGATCGCGTAGCGCAGCGGCTCGCTCGTGCTTGGACGCCGATCGGCTATCGATGCCGGCCGGTAGCCGGCCGTCGGCAGTGCCCTGCCATCTTCATTGCGACGAAAAAAGCTCATGACCATGACCTGTGCCCCAAAAGTACTTTGCCAAAGACGCCGGCGAAATATGAAATACAGCTAAATACGTAAGTCCGATAAAAGACTGCGCTGATTCCTTAACTCCCATGCTCCCGTTGTATTTAGAAATGGCTATATGACGCTGTCAAAATACAGCAGATGACAATCAACAGGCTTTTTTAGGTTGCAGGTTTTTGGAGCGGCCGTGTGGGCTTTGAGCAACAGCCCAAGGCGGCATTATTCGTCGGGAAGGAGCCTCATGTTCTCCGTCTCGAGTTCGCTGCCGAGTTCGACGTTTTTCGTCTGCTTGTCGTAGACGCAGAAATAGCTGACGAAGCCGTTTGCGCCCTTCGGCTTTCCGGTCACCAGCGCCACGCCGAAGTGCTCGCTTCCGAACGGATCGACGACGGCGTGAGGGAATTCGATCGCTTCCCGTGCAGCCGCTTCGCATTTGCCCTGGACCTCGCTCGCGAACTCGGCCCATGCGTCACCCGACGAGGCGTGCACGCTGGAAGCTGCACTGAACGTTGCGGCAAGGATGCAATACCGGATCTGATGCGGTCGCATGCGTGACCCCCCGTATTCCTGCGATAGGCAGCTGTCATCATGGTTGATTTGGGCCTTGCATGCCAAGCCCTTAGCGGAGGCAAATATTCCTCTTCACCCATCTTTTTTGACAATTCTCCGGTTGCCTCACCCTGCTTGCGCTCCTATGTTCCGCCTCACCTGCCGATTACGCAAACCATTGCCAAGAGGAGACTACAATGGCTTTTGAATTGCCTGAACTTCCCTACGACTACGAAGCGCTGCAGCCCTTTATGTCGAAGGAAACACTGGAGTTCCATCACGACAAGCACCACAAGGCCTATGTCGACAACGGCAACAAGCTCGCGGCAGAAGCCGGTCTTGCAGATCTCTCCCTGGAAGACGTGGTCAAGAAGTCGTTCGGCACAAATGCCGGCCTCTTCAACAATGCTGCCCAGCACTACAACCACGTCCATTTCTGGAAGTGGATGAAGAAGGGCGGCGGCGGCAACAAGCTGCCGGGCAAGCTGGAAGCGGCTGTCACCTCCGACCTCGGCGGCTACGACAAGTTCAAGGCCGATTTCGTTGCAGCCGGCACGACGCAGTTCGGCTCCGGCTGGGCATGGGTATCCGTCAAGAACGGCAAGCTCGAAATCTCCAAGACACCGAACGGCGAGAACCCACTCGTTCACGGCGCCACCCCGATCCTCGGCGTCGACGTGTGGGAACACTCCTACTACATCGACTACCGCAACGCTCGTCCGAAGTACCTCGAAGCCTTCGTCGACAGCCTGATCAACTGGGACTACGTCCTGGAGCGCTACGAAGCAGCGACCAAGTAAGCGGCATCAGCGAGACGTGATGAAACGCCCGGCGCCTCAAGACGCCGGGCGTTTTGATTTGAGGCTGTTTTTGATGGTCACGCCTGCGCCGGCTGCCCCCCTCATCCGCCTGCCGGCAGTTTCTCCTGGGGGGGCTCGTGGCGACGGCGCGGCATTCCATCTTCTCCGCTCGGGGGCCGCTCCCCCAAAGCCCGCTTCCATGAAATACCAACCGTCCTGTCACATCCGTGTCACTCGCCGCTCATAAGCCACCGCCATGACACAATCTCCTGCTATGGTCACTTTCCGTTTCGGCATCATCGCAGACCCGCAATATGCTGATATCGAACCGCATGTCGGCATGAATCGCCACTATGCCAACAGCCTTGAGAAGCTCGCGGAGGCGATCGAGGTCTTCAACGGCGAGGATTTGAGCTTCGTCATGACGCTCGGCGACATCATCGACCGAGATTTCCGGAGCTTCGACGATATCCTGCCGGTCTACGAGCGTTTGAACCACGAGACCTTCTTCCTGCTCGGCAATCATGATTTCTCCGTTGCGCCGCAGCACCTGCCACAGGTCGCAGCCCGCGTCGGCTTGCCTTCTCCCTATTACGGCTTTGCCCGCCACGGCTGGCGCTTCGTCGTTCTCAACGGCAACGAGATCAGCACCTTCGCGCCGCCGGAAGGGCAGCCGTATCGCGCGCTGGCAGACGTCCGGCTGGCGGAGTTGCGCGCCGAAGCGGCGATCAACGCTCATCCGTGGAACGCCGCGCTTAGCGACGAGCAATTCGCTTGGCTCAGCGATGAAATCCAGGCGGCCAAGGTCGCCGGCGAGCGCGTCATCGTCATGAACCACTACCCGGTCTACCCGCCGAACGAACACGATGCCTGGGACCACGATCGCATCATCGCCCTGTTGACCGCCTACGACCATGTCGCCGCCTATTTCAGCGGCCACAACCATGTCGGCAACTACGGCGAGATCGATGGCCGCCACTTCGTGAATTTCAAGGGTATGGTCGATACCGAGAACGACAATACCTTCGCCATCGTCGAAGTATGGCAGGACCGCATCGAGATCCGGGGTTTCGGCCGCGAGGAGAACAGGACGCTGAAGCTTCGGTCCTAGGCCGCGACGACCATTGGCAGGACCTTCATCTCGCTGACGTCGCGCTTCGGCGGCGTTCCGAACATGCGCGCGTAGTCCCGGCTGAACTGCGAGGCGCTTTCATAGCCCACCTGGTAGGCAGCGCTCGCCACATTGGCGCCGCCGGTCACCATCAGCCGTCGCGCTTCGAGCAGCCGCAGGTGCTTTTGATATTGCAGCGGCGTCATCGAGGTCAGCGTCTTGAAATGCTGGTGGAAGGACGAGGGGCTCATCCGAGCCACCGCCGCAAGTTGCTCGATCCGCACGGGCTCGGCGAAACGCTCCCTCAGCAGGTAGATCGCGTCCGTCATGCGCCGCGCATGGCTGCCGGGCAGGGCGAGCTTGCAGATCTCGCCGCCGTTCGGTCCCGCCAGCAGCCAGTAGCAGATCTCCCGCAGGATGGAACGGGCAAGCGCCGGGATTGCCTTCGGCGTTTCGGTGAGCTGGATCAACCGTCGCACGCAATCCTCGATCGCCGCATCGAAATCCTGCACGAACACGCCGGCGACACCCTCGCCGGAGGGTCTCGGCGGCTTGCCCATATCGTCCATCACCTCGCGCATGATGGCCGGATCGAAATCGATGTTGAGCCCCAGATAGGGCCGCTCCCGGCTGGCGGAAACGATCTGGCCTGATGCAGGGATTTCGACGGTCACGATCAGCAGCTGGTTTTCGCCGTAGTCGAGCACGCGGTCGCCGGTCATGATCTGCTTGGCACCTTGGACGACCACGCAGATCGTTGGCCGGTAGATGCGATGATGCGGCATGACGGGTTGGCTGGCGCGCGTCACCGCGAGGCCGGGCACCTCAGTTGCAAACGCCCCGTCACCGCCGCCCTGCGCATCGATGTACGCTAGGATCGCCTCTTTCAACGCCGCCGGCATCACCGCTCTCCACCTGTGAACCGCCTTGCGCGGCACACGTCTGATATTAGACCACCCGGCTCATGTCGCAAGGCGGTTGGAGGAATAGGCAATAAATTCGAGAGTTCCGGCATTCAAGCAGAGCGGACTTCGGGCGTAGGCTGGCATAGTCGAATTCACGCACGGAGAATGCAAATGCCTGCCGAAAGAAAAGACAATCCAATCGCCAAGCTGGCGCTCGTGACCGGTGGCAGCCGCGGCCTCGGTCGAAACACGGTCATCAACCTCGCCAGGCGCGGCGTCGATATCATCTTCACCTACCGCTCGAATAAGGCAGAAGCCGACGCCGCGGTCGCCGAGGTTGCGGCACTCGGTTCGAAGGCCGTGGCGATCCAGCTCGACACAGGCATGATCGCATCCTTCGACAGCTTCGTCGAAGAGGTGAGGCAGGTGTTGGCGGGCCTTGGTCGCGAGCGTTTCGACTATCTCGTCAACAATGCCGGATCCGGCCATCACGCGACGATTGCCGAGATGACGGAGGAGAATTTCGACGAGCTGTGCAACGTCCACTTCAAGGGCGTCTACTTCCTGACGCAGAAGCTGCTGCCGCTGATCGCCGACGGCGGCCGTATCATCAACGTGTCGAGCGGCCTTGCCCGCTTCACCGTCCCCGGGATTTCCGCCTACGCCGCGATGAAGGGGGCGATCGAGGTCTTCACCCGATATCTGGCGAAGGAATTGGGATCTCGCGGCATCACCGCGAATGCTGTCGCCCCCGGTGCGATCGCCACGGATTTCAGCGGCGGTCTGGTGCGCGACAATCCGCAGTACAACAAGCTTGTTGCCGATGCGACGGCACTCGGCCGCGCCGGCTTGCCCGACGACATCGGCCCGATGATCGCCTCGCTGCTGTCCGACGACAACCGCTGGGTCAACGGCCAGCGTATCGAAGTCTCGGGCGGCACCAATCTCTGACGCCGCGAGCAGCGTCATTCCACCGGCGGGCGGAATGACGCTGGCGATCAGGACGAAGGGAGGGCGGCTTGCTGCGCCCAGCCGGACGTCCAAAGGTCCCGCAAGCGGTCGCCTTCGCCCTTGAAGTAGTCTTCGGCGGCAGCGCAATGCTCGACGCGGTCGCTGCGGAAGTTGCGGATCGCCTGGCGCAGCTCGCACCAGGCGACGATATTGGCGGTCTGCGAGTAGTAGATCAGTGCGATCGGCCGCACCGTGCGCTCGGTGCCGCGGCCGAGCTCGTCGCGATAATCGAGCGCGAGCTTCTGCTCATCGCGGATCGCGCGGCGGACAAGCCCCAGATCAAAGCCGGCTGGGGACTGGGCGGCCGATCCCCAGGCATAGAGCGCCTTGCCCTCCATCGCCTGGCGCAAGGGAGCAGGCACGGCGCCGGCAATCTTCTGGTTGACGCGCCTGGCCGCCTGCTTCAGCTCGTCGTCGCCGGTGCGATCCAGGAGCGCCAGCGCCAACACGATCGCTTCCATTTCCTCGATCGAAAACATCAGCGGCGGCAGGTCGAAGCCCGGCCGCATGATATAGCCTATGCCGCGCCCGCCCTCGATCGGCACCCGCATCGCCTGAAGGGCCGCGATGTCGCGGTAGATCGAGCGCACGGTCACCTCGAGCGTCTCGGCCATGGTAGCCGCGGTCATCGGCCTGCCGGCCAGCCGCAGGATCTGGATGATCTCAAAAAGCCGTGAGGCCTTGCGCATTTTTAGCCCTCGTCGTCAACGCTACTGACAATACACTGTCAGTTGGAGTCTCGTATAGAGCCGCCTATCGAATTGAAAATCAACAAGGTCTGCAAATCAGGCCTTGGTTTGGAGGGCGGCAAACTGACATGACTTATAGCGAAAACCTCTGGCTCTACTTCACCCTTCTCTTCGGCATTATCATCGTACCGGGTATGGATATGCTCTTCGTGCTCGCCAACGCGCTGACCGGCGGCCGGCGCACCGGCATGGCCGCGACGGCCGGCATCATGGCCGGAGGCGCTGTGCATTCGCTCTACGGTGCGATTGGCGTCGGCATCCTGGCGAGCCTGTTGCCGACGCTGTTCAACCCGCTGCTCTTTGCGGGCGCGGCCTATATGGCGTGGATCGGCTATACGCTGGTCCGCAGTTCCATCACCGTGCACGCGGTCGATGCCGATGGCGCCAGCTCCCGTTGGCGGGCCTTTCACCAGGGCGCGGTCACCTGCCTCATCAATCCCAAGGCCTATCTCTTCATGCTGGCGGTCTATCCGCAATTCCTGAAGCCGATCTACGGTCCGATCTGGGTGCAGGGCATCGTCATGGGGCTGATGACCATGGCCACGCAGGCCGCGATCTATGGCACCGTGGCCTTCACCGCCGCGCGAAGCCGGACGATGCTGATCTCCAACCCGCAGGCAACGATCCTCGTCGGGCGCGTTGCAGGCGGCTTGCTGATGCTCGTTTCGCTTCTTACCGCCTGGCACGGCTTGCGCACGCCGGTATGAACCGGAGGGCCGCAAGCCCGTCGGATTGCTGAAATGCGTGCGATATCACCCACTTGTTACTGCGTGCCTGAGATAAATTTGTCATCATGCCGGGGTTAGAACGAAGCGCCGGGCTTCGAAGATCTCGGTATCGAAGAGGAGTGGAGACATGAGACTGAAAGCAATCGCCGCGGCAGTTCTCGTCGCCGGCATGGGGGGGGCCTCGGTCTTTGCTGCAGGGGAAGGAACGCATGATGCGCGCGTTGCATTGATGAAGAAGGTCGGCGGCGCCGCCGGCGCGCTCGCCGCGATCGCCAAGGGCGAGAAGCCCTATGATGCCGAAGCCATCAAGGCGGCGCTGACGACGATCTCAGAAACCGCCAAGATCTTCCCCGATCAGTTCAAGCCGGGCACGGACACCAGTGAGAAGGACCCTGAGGCGAGCCCGAAAATCTGGGAAAACATGGATGACTTCAAGGCACGTGCGGCAAAGCTTGGCACCGACGCCGGCACGCTTCTGGCGCAGCTTCCCGCCGATGCGGCTGGAGTCGGCGCCAGTTTGAAGGTGCTCGGCGCAAACTGTGGCGGCTGTCATCAGATCTACCGCATAAAGAAGGAATAGCGATCCTCGTCCTCTTGCCTGCGATCCGCTGCGGTCTTGCCGGCCCAGCGGATCGCTTTATGTCTAAGCGTTGGATCGGCAATGGGAGAGCGGTGCATGGTTCGCAGGTTTGTCCGGTTTGTGCTCTGCGTCGTCGGTGTCGCAGCGATCGGCGGAGCCGCATTCTACTTCATAACCACCCCCAATCCTCTTCCCGAGAGCCATTGGGCGAACCTCGGGGCCCCAGATGTCAAAAACGGCGAGATGGTCTTCTGGGCGGGCGGTTGCGTCAGCTGTCACGCAGCACCGGGCGCGCAGGCAGATGCCAAGCTCACGCTTTCCGGTGGCCTGGCGCTGAAGAGTCCGTTCGGGACATTTCATGTTCCCAACATTTCGCCGGACGAAAAGGCCGGAATCGGCGGATGGACACTTGCCCAGTTCGGCAACGCCATGAAACGCGGTGTGGCGCCGAACGGCCAGCACCTCTATCCGTCGTTTCCCTATGGTTCCTACGCCCGCATGACCGACAAGGACGTCAACGATCTTTTCGGCTATCTCAAGACGTTGCCGAAGAGCGCCAACGTTGCTCCGCCGCACGAGCTGCCGTTTCCGTTCAACATGAGGCTTGCGCTCGGCGGCTGGAAATTTCTCTATTTCAACGACCAGCCGCGCGTCGTGCTTGCCAATACCGACGACAGGCTGAAGCGCGGGCAGTATCTGGCCGAGGGACCCGGCCATTGCGGCGAGTGCCATACGCCTCGCGGGGCGCTGGGCGGCTTCACGGCCGGCATGTGGCTCGCTGGCGCCCCCAATCCGGAGGGCCGGGGTCGGATACCCAACATTACGCCGGGGTCGAAAACGGTCGGTACGTGGAGCGAAGGCGATATTGCGACCTATCTGGAAACCGGCTTCACGCCGGATTTCGATTCCGCCGGCGGCGCGATGACGGAGGTGCAGCAGAATCTCTCCCACCTTCCCAAGCCTGACCTGGAGGCGATCGCTGCCTATCTGAAGGCCGTACCGAGCCGCTGACGCCAACGGATCGCAAAATTGGGAACCGTTGCAACGAAAAGTCGCGTCTGATGATGGCGGTCGGCTTCGGGGTCTCCAAGTCTGGGTGCCGAGCCCTGCCGGCTGTGATCAGGCGGCCTTCGGCTGGTGTTCCGCACCGAACATCAGCACATATTGGTCGAGTTCGTCGCCGCCAAACCCCAGAGCCCGGTAGATCTCGGCCGCAAATGTCACCGGCGCCGATCCGGCCGCGGTGATGATCTTGCCACCGCGCACCGCGTAGGGGCCATCCTTGTAGTGCGCCTTGCCGGAATAGCCCGGCGTCCCGGCGATGAAATCGGCTGCATTGCTGGTGTGCGCGGCCCTGTTCAGCACCCCCGCTTTGGCAAGCGCCAGTGTCGCGCCGCAGATTGCGCCGACAATCTTGCCATGCTCGAGAAAGTCTTCGATGACAGGCCCGAGATCAGGCGACTTTTCCGTTTCCCAGATGGTGCCGCCGCAAAGGATGAGTGCGTCGAAGGCATGCGCATGCAGGGTTTCCAGCGCCATATCGGGCGATACGCGCAGGCCGCCCATCGAGCGCACTTCCGCGCCTTCAGGCGTTGCCGTCACCACGTCGAAGTTGAAATAGGTGCGCGCCGATGCCGTCAGCGGCGCCACTTCCCAATCGGCGAATCCGTCCGTGAGCACGATAGCAAGTCGCGTCATATTTCTCTCCCTGGCCAACACGTGAACGACAGGCGAGCTGTTACGCCAAAGCCTGCATATAGCGCATGCCGGTGACCGGGCGAGGGACGAAGTCCATGTTCTCGTAGAAACGATGTGCCTGGACGTTGCCGGTCGCGGCGCTGACCGAGAGGTAGCCGCAGCCGGCATTGCGGGCGGTATCGCGGGCCCGGTTGACGAGATGTTGGCCGACGCCGTGGCCGCGATGGCCGTCGCGGACGAAGAGATGATGCAGATCCATGCCCCGCGCGCCCTCCTGCGCCCTGTAGAGAGGGACCAGAATGGCGTAGCCGATCAGGCCCTCGTCCGTCTCGGCGACAAGCGCCGATATCCAGGGCAGGGGACCGAACAGGTCACGCTCGAGCTGCTCCGGCGTGGAGGCTGCCGCGTCGCCGTGGTGCTTGGCCAGAAGCGCTATCATCTCGTTGAGTTCGGGCAGGTCGCGCGGCTTGGCGGCACGGATGTTGATCACCGGCGGGCGGATCAACGCGATTTCGGTGTCTTCGATTTCGATCATGGTCTTCGCGTCCTTATCTGGTGTTCTGCCGTCAGGACGCTGCCGATACAACAAAGCCGCCTGACGGCGGCTTGTTGACATTATGATCTGTCCAGCCGCCCCTTACAGGTACAGCCAAAAATACGTGCTGGTGATGTGCGCGTTCTTGATCATGGGCGGATACTTCGTCGCAAACGAAACGTTTGTCAAGTCGCTTGCTCTGGGCGTCCGCAACACTTCTTTCCATCCTTGAATTTATATAGTATACCCCCCTATATTATTTGAGAGAAGACGATGTCCCACACCACGCACCACAAGAAGAAGCTGATGGCGCGGGTCAACCGCCTGAAGGGCCAGATGGAGGCGGTCGAGCGGGCGCTGGAGGCCGCGCGCCCCTGCGGCGAAATTCTGCAGCTCCTGGCGTCGATCCGCGGCGCCCTGAACGGCCTGACCGGCGAGGTGCTGGACGACCATCTGCGCGAGCACGTGCTGCACGCGGCGGACGAAAGGGCCCGCGCCGAGGCCGTCGAGGAAATTTCGGAAGTGCTGCGGACCTACATCCGCTGATGCGTTACTGAGAAGGAATATGCCATGAGTGCGCAGACCGAAAGACTGGGCCACGACCATGTGTTCCTCGGTACCGACCACGATCGCAACGCGCGTCGGGTGTGGCTGGTGATTGCGCTGACCGCCGCCATGATGGTGGCGGAGATCGTGGCGGGCACCTACTACGGCTCCATGGCGCTCGTCGCCGACGGCTGGCACATGTCGACGCACGCGAGCGCCATGCTGATATCGGCCGTCGCCTATCTCTATGCCCGTCGCCAGGCACACAATCCGCGCTTCACCTTCGGCACCGGCAAGCTCGGCGATCTGGCCGGCTTTGCAAGCGCCATCATCCTTGCGTTGATCGCGCTGCTGATGGCCTGGGAGAGCGTGCTGCGCCTTGCGCATCCGGTGACGATCAGCTTTTCGCAGGCGATCGGGGTCGCCGTCGTCGGGCTGCTGGTGAATTTGGCAAGTGCATGGCTGCTCAAGGGCGAGCATCCTCATGCGCATCACCATGGCCACCACGGCCACAGCCACGCTGGCGATCATGCTCACCATCATGCCGGCAGCCACGCCCGTCACGCCTCGGACAACAGCATGCGCGCGGCCTATGTGCACGTCATCGCCGATGCCCTGACCTCCGTGCTGGCGATCGCGGCCCTTGTGCTGGGCAGCCTCTATGGCTGGCTATGGCTCGATCCCCTGATGGGCGTCGTCGGCGGTCTGATCATCGCCCAATGGTCCCGGAGCCTGATGAAGTCGGCCGGTGCCGTCCTTCTCGACACAGTGCCGACGAGCGGCGATCTTCCCGGTAAGATACGCGCTGCGATCGAGACCGATCGCGAGCATATCACCGACCTGCATGTCTGGCAGGTCGGCCCCGAACACCACGCGGCCATCGTTGCCGTGGTCACCAGCGAACCGCACGCCCCGTCGTTCTACAAGCACAAGCTCGCGGCGCTCGCCCGCCTGTCGCACGTCACGGTCGAGGTAACCCAAGAGGCGGGCTGAATGCGACGCAAGCGAGCCACAATCTCCCTCTAGCTCTGTCTCCTTTGATTCTGGCAGAGGGCTTTTCATGCATCGCTTTTCGATCCGCCGTCGGACGCTTCTTGGTTCGGCATTGCTTTATCCCGCGTTGTTCTTGCCGGGCGCCACGCGGGCCGCCGAAAGCGACGACGAGATCGATCGTCGCGTCGGCGAACTGGAAAAGCGGATTGGCGGTCGTATCGGCGTTTCGGTGATCGATACCGAGACCAACATCTCGTTCGGCCATCGCGAGACTGAGAGCTTTCCCATGTGCAGCACCTTCAAGGTTCTCGCCGCTGGCCTTGTGCTCGCGCGGGTCGACAAGGGCCAGGAGAACCTCGAGCGCCGCATCGTCTACAACAAGGACAAGCTGGTKACCTATTCGCCGGAAACCGAACAGCATGTCGGCGGCGAGGGCATGAGTGTCGGCGAGCTCTGCAAGGCTGCCATTACCCTCAGCGACAATACGGCGGGCAACCTGCTGCTGGAGAGCCTCGGCGGCCCGAAGGAGCTGACGAACTGGCTGCGCACGCTGGGCGACGGCTCCACCCGGCTCGACCGCTGGGAGACCGATCTCAACGAAGCGAAGAAAGGCGACCAGCGCGATACCACGACACCCGATTCCATGCTCGACACGCTTGGCAATCTGGCGCTCGGCTCGGTGCTCTCGGAACCTTCGCGGAATACGCTGATCGAATGGATGGTCGCAAACACCACAGGCGCAGCACGCCTGCGCGCCGGTCTTCCCGACAGCTGGAAAATCGGTGACAAGACCGGAACCGGCAACAACGGAACCGCAGCCGATATCGCCATCGCCTGGCCTCCCGGGCACGGCCCTGTGCTGGTCACGACTTATGTCGCCGAAGCCCAGGTGCCGGTCTCTGAGATCAACCCGATCTTCGCCGAAGTCGGCAGGATCGTCACCGAAATGGTCTAGACTCCCGGCCATATTACCGACGGTTTATCCCGCGACTACATTGGGGATACAAGGTAGGGATATCCGATGCCTCTGTATGTCAAGAATGACGACTTCGACAAACTCGGCGAGAGGCTTGCGGCGCTGCGAAACCAGAGCAAGACGGAAGTGGTAAGGCAAGCCCTGTCGCACGAACTGGAACGTGAGCAGGGCTTCGGTTCGCTGGTCGAGCGCGGCGTCGATTTTGGCCCTGCACTTCGGGCGCGAGCCGATCGGGCAAAGGCGGAATCGCCGACAAGGTCTTCATCGACAGCCTCTACGCGGACTGAACTACATCGACCCGGCCTGATTTTTCTGATCGGCTGCTGCGACCCGATAAAGCTTGATGTTCAATAACATACGGCGGAAATGTGAATCTCCGCCGTATCGATGTGAATCAATCTGTGAAGTCACTCAGGCCGTAACGACGCCTGCTTCGCCGTTGGTCTACTTGTCATCGACACCGGTGAGCTGCTTCTTGATCTCGTCGCGATCTGCTTTTCGATCGCCTCGCGTTCTTCCCAGGGCATGCCCTTCAGGTCGTCGTCGGTCAGGCCGAGCCGTTCCAGGATCTGGGCGCGGATGCGCTCCGCTGGCGTCGTGTCGGCAAGCTCCGTGAACGCGCTGATGACCGCATTATGTTGCGCCAGAGCGCTGTCGTCGTCGACGCTGACCGAAAGGCTGCCACTGCTCCGGTGTTGCGGCCATTCTGTTGTGCGACGGAGCGCCGTTCAGGGCAGCGTGTAGGCGATCACGTAGTCGCCCGGCTTGGTGCCGATCGAGCCATGCCCGCCGGCGACCATCACCACATACTGCTTGTTGTCACTTGTCGTGTAGGTCATCGGCGTCGCCTGGCCGCCGGCCGGCAGTCGCGCCTGCCAGAGCTGGTTGCCGTTGGTCACGTCGTAGGCGCGCAGATAGTTGTCGACCGCAGCGCCGAGGAATGCGACGCCGCCCCTGGTCAGCATCGGACCGCCGATGCCGGGCACGCCGACCTTGAAGGGCAGGGGCAGGGGCGTCATGTCGCGGACGGTGCCGTTCTTGAGTTTGTAGGCAATCTTGCCGGTGCGCAGATCGACGCCGGCGACATATCCCCATGGCGGTGCCTGGCAAGGGATGTTCAGCGGTCCGAGGAACGGTCCCAAGAAGACGCCATAGGGTGCGCCGTCGTTGCGGTTCAGGCCCTGTTCGCTGCCTTTCTCGTCCTGGCCTTTCGGCGGGATGTCGGCCGCCGGCACGAGGCGCGAGGTAAAGGCCAGATAGGTCGGCATCGCGAACATGATCTGCCGCTCGGGATCGACCGCGACGCTGCCCCAGTTGAAGGTTCCGAAGTTGCCGGGATAGATGATCGAGCCGACAAGCGACGGCGGCGTATAGCGGCCTTCGTAGTTGTAGCGATGGAACTGGATGCGGCAGGCGAGCTGATCGAACAGCGACACGCCCCACATGTCCTTTTCCTGTAGTGGCGGCGGAGAGAAGGTGAGATCGGAGATCGGCTGGGTCGGCGATGCGCGATCCTCGGGGATTGCGCCGCCGGGGGCAGGGATCTCCTTGAAGGGAATGATCGCCTCGCCGGTGCGGCGGTCGAGCACGTAGATATCGCCCTGCTTGGTGGATCCGACGAGTACCGGAACGACCGTGCCGTCGGTCTTCTTCATGTCGAAGAGCACCGGCTGGGCCGGGACGTCCATGTCCCAGAGGTCGTGGTGCACGAACTGCTGCACCCATTTCAGCTGCCCGGTATTGATGTCGAGCGCGACGATCGACGAGGAAAACTTCTCGACATTCTCGCTGCGGCCCATGCCGAGCTGGTCGGGCACCTGGTTGCCGAGCGGCACGTAGATCATGCCGAGCCCGTCGTCGACGCTGAGGACGGACCAGCTGTTCGGCGAGTTCGTCGTATAGGTCTGACCCTCGGGGAGCGGCGTCGTGACATCGGGATTGCCCGAATCCCAGTTCCAGATCAGGTCGCCGGTATTGATGTCAAAGGCGCGGATCACGCCGGACTGTTCGTGCGTCGAGTAGTTGTCGTTGACGGCGCCGCCGACGATCAGCTTGCCGGCGACCGCGACCGGCGGAGAGGTGGAATAGTAATAGCCGGCCGGATTGTATTTCATCCCCTTTTCGAGGTGCAGCACGCTCTGGTCGGCAAAGCTCGTGCAGGCCTTCCCGTCCATAGCATCGAGTGCGATCAGGCGGGCATCCGATGTTGGGAGATAGATGCGGTCCACGCAGGGCGCGCCGCCGGCAGCCGCCGTGTCATGGTAATAGGTCACGCCGCGGCAGGTTTGGTGCTGCCGGTCCGGGTTCATGCCGGAGTTGGAGTCGTATTTCCATTTTTCCTTGCCGGTCGCGGCGTCGAGAGCGATCGCCCAGTTGTGCGGCGTGCAGAGATAGAGCGTATCGCCGATCTTGAGCGGCGTTACCTGGTAGGTGGTCTCGCCGACGTCGTCAGGCCGTTTCACGTCTCCGGTCTGGTAGCGCCACGCCTCCTTCAGATCCTTGACGTTGCTGACATTGATCTGTTCGAGCGGCGAATAGCGCTGGCCAAAGGGCGTGCGGCCGTATTGATGCCACTCGCCGTCGGTCACGGTTCCACCGAAGGTCGGCGTGCCCGTGACCTCGGTCGGCAGGCTGCCGGTCTGGTCGTGCGGCGTGGTTGTCATCGAGAACCCAGCCAACACGATCGCGATCAGGACCGATATGGCAAGCGGCCACGGGTTTGCGCCGTAGGAAGTGCCGGTCGGGCTCAGGAAGCCGAGAGGCCGGCGGATCCAGGGTGTCAGCAGCCAGAGGCCGAGCAGAATGATCAGGCCGCCGCGGGGCCCGAGTTGCCACCAGTCGAACCCGACCTCTCTGATCGCCCAGACAAGGGCGGAGATAACAAGCACGGCATAGAACCATAAGGCCGAGGCTTTTCGCATCAGCAGCAGGATGGCCGTCAGCAGGAACATGACGCCGGCGAAAAGATAGAAGAAGCTGCCACCGAGCATCACGAGCCAAAGCCCGCCGCCGCACAGCGCCAATCCGATGAGCATGAAAACCAACGAGGTAATGACGATCGCCATTATGGATTTCTCCGGGCTCGGGAAGCAATTGCGAAAGCTCGCGAAATGCGGCGAAGAGTTGCCGTCGGCAGCATTCTCAACCACATAGAGCGACTTTTCTGCCTTTCAACTGCCACATTTGCCGCAGGTCGGCTCGGCCGAATGATCACCTCATTCCTATGTTCGTCGTTTGCCAAATGGCGGCTCGGCCAAGAGATCTCCCTCACCCCTGTGCTTGTCAAAGGGATCCAGCAGCGCCATGTCCATGGCGCGGGAGTCCACTTCAACCGGTTTCGGCGGACATGCGTCGGCTGGATTCCGGCGACGGGCGCAGGAATGAGCGAGCACCTAGAATTCAGGTGCCGCAGAAAGTCTGCAGCACGCGCTCGTCCGGCTTCGGCGGCTCCATGTAGGCGGCAAGGGCCGGCTGCTCTTCGTAGGGTCTGGAGAGCACCGTCAGCAGGGCTTCGAAGAGTGAGAAATCGGCGTGTTCCACCGCCGCTGCAATGGCCTGTTCGATCCGGTGGTTGCGCGGGATGAAGGCCGGATTGGCGCTCGCCATGTTGGCGGCGCGTTCGGCCGCGGGCCGCGTCTCGACCGACAGCCGCTCGCGCCAGCGCACAAGCCATTCGCTCGCCGCCGCCGGCTCACGGAAGGTTCCGAGGAAGGCCGGTTCTGCGTTCTCTTCGGCGGCAAGATGGGAGAGGCGCCGGAAGGTCAGCGTAAAGTCGGCCTGCTGCGCCTGCATCAGCGCCAGCAGCGACTGGACGAGATCGAGATCGCTGTCCTCCACGGACGAAAGCCCGATCTTCTCCCGCATCCCGCGCAGCCAATGGATCTGGAAGCGCTCGCCGTAATCCTTGAGCACGACATTCGCCGCCTCCAGCGCTTTCTCGGTATCGTCCCCGAACAGCGGCAGCAGCGTTTCGCCGAGCCGAGCCAGGTTCCATTGCCCGATGCCGGGCTGGTTGGCGTAGGCATAGCGGCCGCGCTGGTCGATCGAGGAGAAGACGGCCGCCGGGTCGTAGGTGTCCAAAAAGGCGCAGGGGCCAAAATCGATCGTCTCGCCTGAAATCGTCATGTTGTCGGTGTTCATGACGCCGTGGATGAAGCCGATATGCAGCCATCTGGCGATCAGCGCCGCCTGCCTCTCGCACACCGCCTCAAACAGGCCGAGACAGGGATTTGCGGTCTCTTTCAGGTCCGGATAGTGCCGGTCGATGACATAGTCGGCGAGTGCCTTGACGCCATCGGCATCGTCGCGCGCGGCAAAGAACTGGAACGTGCCGACGCGGATATGGCTGGCGGCAACGCGCGTGAACACGGCCCCGGGCAGCACGTCCTCGCGATAGACCGGCTGGCCGGTGGAAACGGCCGCCAACGCCCGCGTCGCCGGCACGCCGAGGGCATGCATCGCCTCGCTGACGATATATTCCCGAAGAACCGGCCCGACTGCAGCCCGACCATCGCCGTTGCGGGAAAACGGTGTCCGTCCGGCGCCTTTCAGCTGGATGTCGCGGCGCTGGCCATGTCGGTCGATCACTTCGCCGAGCAGGATCGCCCGCCCGTCGCCGAGCTGCGGCACGAAGCCGCCGAACTGGTGCCCGGCATAGGCCATCGCCAGCGGATCGGCGCCCTCGGGAACGAGGTTGCCGGAAAAGATTGCCGCGCCGTCGCGTTTCAACGCTTCGACGTCAAGCCCGAGCTCGGCGGCAAGCGGCTCGTTCAGCTTGATCAGCCACGGCTCGGTTGCCTGAGACGGTGCCTGCCGCGCAAAGAAGTGCTGCGGCAACCGCGCGTAGCTATTGTCGAAGGCGAAAGGCCGCAAGGTCGATGCGGTATCCTGCAGGGATTGGGTCATGGCCCATAGGTAGTGCCCGGCGCCGATTGCTGCAAGCGGGCCTCAATGTGATCAAGGCCGAAGTCGAGGCCGGCACCTTCGCCTCGATCAGCGAAGTGTTGCGTGAAGCCATGCGCGTGTGGATGCGACGGGAAGAGGAACACAAGGAGCGCATCCCCGCGATCCGCGTCCGTGTGCAGGCCTCGCTGGACGATCCGCGTCCGAGTTTGACGGGTGCAGAAATTGACGAGTGGCTTGAATCTTTGCGCAATGAGCAACAATAACTGTAAAGCACTATCGCGTTCTCTTTCGCGAGATCGCCAAAGCCGATCTTCGGTCTATTTTTGACTATGTGCGCCATAGAAGCGGAAGCCGGAAAACCGCCTTCCGCTATACTAGGCGGGTGCGCGGACGCTGCGAGAAAGTTGGCGAGGCGTCGCTCGGCCTCTATGCCGTGGTCGATGGGCGTGTCGAGATTGCCAATATCGTCTCCGGCGGGCAGGACTATGAGACGCTGATGCGCGGAGATAGTTGAGCCGGCACCCATACGCTGAGCTCACACCAGACCTTCCGTAAAAGCACAACGCCGCCTCATTTGCGGGCGTATACAAAGACGCAATCCCCCTTTGGCATCACGCCATACCATATCGCGGCCATCGCTTCCGCGCCGGCCGCGCCATCGCGAGTGATCCCTGACGATGTCGGATCAGATCTATCAGGTTGCTGCCATCGGGCGCCGCCAGCCCAATTTCCGCGTGATTGCAATGATCGTTGCGAGCGCCATGTTCATGGAGCAGCTCGACGCGACGGTGCTTGCGACAGCGCTTCCCACCATGGCGCGCGATTTCGGGGTCAGTGCGCCGTCGATGAGCATCGCGCTTACCTCCTATCTGCTGAGCCTTGCGATCTTCATCCCGGCAAGCGGCCTGATCGCCGATCGTTTCGGTTCCCGCACGGTCTTCCGCTCGGCGATCGCCGTCTTCATCGCCGGTTCCGTCTTCTGCGCGCTGTCGCCCAATCTCCTCTGTCTGGTGCTGGCCCGCCTGCTGCAGGGGCTGGGCGGCGCGATGATGCTGCCGGTCGGCCGTCTCGTCCTGCTGCGCAGCGTCGATCGCAAGGACATGGTCAACGCCATGTCGTGGCTGCTGGTGCCGGCACTGATCGGCCCGATCCTCGGCCCGCCGGTCGGCGGCCTAATCGTCACCTATCTCGACTGGCGATGGATTTTCTACATCAACGTGCCGATCGGCATCATCGGCTTTGCCCTAGTTTCGATCTTCATCGCGGACTTCAAGGGCGAGGCGAGGGTTCCTTTCGATACGATTGGCTTCATTCTGTCCGGCATCGCGCTCGGCTCGCTGCTCTTCGGCTTCGAAACATCGAGCCGCCCGGGGGAGGGCGTCTTCTCGCTCTTCCTCATTGCCGTCGGCCTGCTCTTCGGCATCGCCTATCTCAGCCACGCGCGGCGCCACCCGTCGCCGATCATGGACTTTTCGCTGATGAAGGTGCCGAGCTTCGGTACGTCGGTCATCGCCGGCTCCCTGACGCGCATTACGCAGGGCGCGCAGCCGTTTCTGCTGCCCTTGTATTTCCAGCTCGGCTTCGGGCTGTCGGCTGCCAAGGCCGGCCAGTTGGTCACGGCGGCTGCGATCGGCTCCATGGCCATGAAGGCCTTTGCGCCGCGAGTGCTGCGCCGCTTCGGTTTCCGCAACGCGCTGATCGCGAATGGCGTGATTGCAACCTTCGGCTATGCACTCTGCGCCGCCTTCCGTCCCGACTGGCCGCTGACGCTGATCTTCGCGGTCCTGGTCATGTGCGGCTTCTTCATGTCGTTCCAGTTCACGGCCTACAACACCGTCGCATATGACGAGATCGACCGCGACCGCATGAGTTCGGCCACCAGCTTCTATACGACCTTCCAGCAGTTGATGCTGTCGCTCGGCATCTGCGTCGGCGCGCTTGCGCTGCACGCGTCGATGTCGTTCAACGGCAGCGAAACGCCGCAACTCCATGATTTTTCAGCGGCCTTCCTCTTCGTGACCGCGATTTCGATCACCGCGACCTTCTGGAATCTGCGCTTCTCGCGCAACGCCGGCTCCGACATCAGCGGCCATGCAGTCGACAAGCCCACGTACGACGGGCACTGAGATCGTCAGGCCCGGGCGAACGCCGGCATGCATGCCTCGCAGATAGCCGCGACGTGCCTGTGGTCGGTGCCGCAGCAGCCGCCGACGATCCGCACCTGCGGCATCTTCTGCACCAGTTGGCGGTATAGCCGCGCCAGATCGGCCGGATCGCCGACATCCAGCGTTTCGCTCCCGTCGAGCTCGGCATGGCTCATCCGCGAGGCATTGGCGCGCAAGCCACGGATCCGTTTCGTCCAGTTGCTGGGGTGGTCCAGCGCACCCTCGAAATGGGTCGGATGCGCACAGTTGATCATGTAGTAGGCCGGCGATCCGCCGGTGGCAGCATCCGTGGTTTCGATCGCATCCTGTATGCTCCTCCCGGTCACCAGCCTGCCGTCGGTCTCGACGGTGAACGAGATCGCGCAGGGCATGTCCCTTGCTGCGGCTGCGCGCGCCACGCCGATCGCCTCGTTGATACTGGTCAGGGTGAACGCCGTCACCATGTCGGCGTCGCTCTCCGCGAAACTGCCGATCTGGACGCTGTGATAGTCCTCGGCATCCGCTGCGTTCATGGTGCCCGACTTGTAGCCGTCGCCGCGCGGCCCGATCGTGCCGCTGATCACGATCGGCCGGCCGGGTAGCTCGTACCTCGCGCGCAATCCTGCCAGCAGGCCGACGCTCGCAACGTTTGCCGCGTGCAGTGCCTCGGGCGTGTAGCCGAGCTTCTCGGCCCAGTCCGGATTGGCGCGCCAGGTCGGGGTGTCAAGGATGAAGCCGGCCGCATGCTTGCGGGCGATGTCGAGGTAGCGGCGATAGTAGGCCTGCAGGCGATCGCGGCCTTCTTTCGACGCCAGCATCACGAAGGACGCGAAATGCGGCAGCTGCAAGCGGTCGTGAAAAATGAAAGTCGTCTCCATGCCTCCGTCGGTCACGAAGAGGCCGCCATCCAGCTGAGGCAAGCTGTGTCGGTAGATCGTCATCGTCGTCCCCCCGGTGTTGGGCGAAAAGAGAATGCGATGCAGAAAGTGATTAACAAGTATGTTCTAAAATTGACGGCTTGCAACGGTTCCAGGAGGTCCCTGCGCGTCTTCCATCGTCGCAGCCATTTCGGCGAGCTTGCGGACCGTGTTGAAGTTCCGGGCGGTTCCCGATTTGATCGCCGGCAGCTTGAGTTTCGACTTGCCGGAGCCGGCCGGGAAATGCACGTAGATCTCCCGCCCGGCGACAAAGGCTTCCTCGCCATCAGGTGCGACCATCTTGGAGAGCGCGTTCTCGGGCGCTTCCGCAGGCAAAAAACTGACGAGCAGGTAATTCGGCTTGGCGTCAGGGAATGGCACATTTGCCACGATCGCGTCGAGTTGCCTGCGGCTGCGCAACATCACACCCGGCTTTTTGCCGAGCGCCTTGCCCAGGGCTTCGTCCAGTCGCCGCCCGACAACGGCTTCCGCATCGTCGGAGCGAAACAGCACGTTGCCGCTCTGGATGTAGGTCTTGACGTCGACGAAGCCGAGAGCCTCGCAGATCGACTTCAGCTCCGACATTCCAAGCTTGCCTGTGCCGCCGACATTGATAGCTCTGAGAAGCGCGATATGGACGGGCATTCTCTCCTCCTATTGCATGCGTCTTCCCGGGGCAACGAGCCGACGCGCGCAGTCTAGAGCAGCATCCACAGTCCCCTCATCCGGTTGCCGCCACCTCTCCCCGAGGCGAGAAGGGAACCAGCCGCAAGGCTCGCCAGCAGTCCCTTCTCCCCATCGGGGAGAAGGCGCCCGAAGGGCGGATGAGGGGGGTGAGGAGCGGACGCGACGAACGTCCTGAACGCCAGCCGGAGGCCCACTCCCGCCGCCTTACACCTTGCCGGCAACCTTGATCGCAAACGCATACTCGAAGGCGATCTCTTCCAGCCGCTGGAAGCGGCCGGATGCGCCGCCGTGGCCGGCGTCCATGTTGGTCTTCAGCAGGATCGGTGCTTCGCCGGTGGTCTTCTCGCGGAGCTTGGCCACCCACTTCGCCGGTTCCCAATAGGTGACGCGCGGGTCGGTCAGGCCGCCGAGCGCCAGGATCGGCGGGTAGGGCTTGTTGCCCACGTTATCGTAGGGCGAGTAGGCTGCGATCTGCTCGTATTCTTCGCTGCTGTCTATCGGGTTGCCCCATTCCGGCCATTCCGGCGGCGTCAGCGGCAGGGTGTCGTCGAGCATGGTGTTCAGCACATCCACGAAGGGAACGGCGGCGATGACGCCGGCGAACTTCTCCGGCGCCATGTTGGAGATGGCGCCCATCAGCATGCCGCCGGCCGAGCCGCCCTCGGCGATGATGTTGGCGTAGGAGGTGAACTTCTCCTGATTCAGATAGTCAGCCGCTGCGATGAAATCCTTGAAGGTATTGGTCTTTTTCTCCATCTTCCCGTCTTCGTACCAGGCAAAGCCCTTGTCCTTGCCGCCCCGGATATGGGCGATGGCATAGACGAAGCCGCGGTCGACGAGCGACAGGCAATTGGTGTTGAAGCCGGCCGGAATGGTGACGCCATAGGCGCCGTAGCCGTAGAGCAGGCAGGGCGCCGAACCGTCGAGCGGTGTATCCCTGCGATAGAGCAGGGTGACAGGCACCTCGACGCCGTCCCAACCGGGCGCAAACACGCGGCGGGTGATGTAGTCGTCGGGATTGTGGCCCGAGGGCACTTCCTGCGTCTTCAGCAGGGTACGCTCGCGCGTCACCATGTTGTAGTCGTAGAGCTGCGAGGGCGTCGTCATCGAGGAGTAGGAGAAGCGGATGACGTCGCTGTCGTATTCGGCGGCGCCCTGCAGCCCGAGCGAATAGGCCTCCTCGGCAAAGGCGATCGCATGTTCCCCGCCGGTCTTGCGATCGCGGATCATGATCTGCGGCAGGCCGTCCTTGCGCTCCAGCCAGAGCAGGTGGCGGGCATAGGCCATATGGCTGATCACGAGCGTGCCGGGCTTGTGCGGCACCACCTCGCGCCAGTTTTCCTTGCCCGGATTTTCAACCGGCGCTTCCACGATCTTGAAATCCTTGGCGCCGCCGTCGTTGGTAAGGATGTAGAACACATCGCCGCCCTCGGTCAGCGAGTACTCGATGCCTTCCTCGCGCACCGCGACAAGCTTTGGCTCGGCCGTCAGGTCCTTGGTCGACAACAGCCGGTATTCTGACGTCTCGTGGTCGTGGATGTCGAAGTAGATGAAGTCGTTCAGCAGCGAGCCGCCGACTCCCATGAAGAAGCCCGCATCCTCTTCCTCGTAGACCAGGCGGTCTTCGGATTGCGGCGTACCGATGATGTGGTGAAATACCTTCGAGGGGCGATGGTTCTCGTCCAGTGCCGAATAGAAGAAGCTCTTGCCGTCCGGGGCCCAGGCGCCGCCGCCGCCGGTATTCTCGATGACGTCGGCCATGTCCTCGCCGGTCGCGAGGTCGCGAACCTTCAGCGTGTAGAATTCCGAACCCTTGTCGTCATAGCCCCAGATGCCGCGATTGTGATCGGTGGAATGATCGATGCCAGCCAGCCGGAAATAGGCCTTGCCGGCCGCTTCCTTGTCGCCGTCGAGAAGCAGGGTGCGCAGCGTCTCGTCCTTGACGTCGCCGTCGCGCGGAATGCGGAAATAGCGCGGCTGCTCGCCGCCGGTCACGAAGAAGGTACCGTAGGCATAGTCGCCGTCCTTCATCGGCACCGAACTGTCGTCTTCCTTGATGCGGCCGCGCATCTCGGCAAACAGCGCCTTCTGCAATGGCTTGGTGTCTTCCATCGCCGCATTCATATAGGCATTCTCGGCTTCCAGGTGCCTGCGGATCTCGGGGTCGAGGATCGACGGATCCTTGAACATCGCCTGCCAGTTGTCGGCGCGCAGCCAGGCATATTCGTCCGTGCGGGTGATGCCGTGGCGCGTGTCGGAGAGCGGCTTCTTGGGAGCTGCGGGCGGGGTCGGCAGATTTTTAAAGGCGGACAAGGAATGCTCCGGGTGGGAATTCAGCTGCGCAAGAGATAGAGGTGCGGGAGCGCCGGATCAAGCTCTGCGGCCGCTTCGTGGGCACGCTGCGCGAAATCGAAGGATTGCTCACGTTGCCTTGATGTCACCACATTGTTTAACAATGTCCGCTACCGTCGAGCGGAATTTTGCCATCGTTCGCTGCTCTGTTTAAGGCGGACGATGTCGCGTTCCGGAACAAGGATGCAAAGGAATTTCTCGATAATGCCAAAACGTATCGTCTTGCTTCTGTCTGTTCTCTGCCTTGCCGCGCCCGCCTTTGCAGTCGATCCCGCGATCAAGAAGCAACTCGAAAAGCTCGACCCCTCGACCCGACTCGAACAGAGCTGCGATACCGAGGCGATGACCCGGATCAACAAGGACGCAACAGGCTTTAATCCCGACAAGGTGATCGCCTACACCTTCAAGGATCCGGTGGCCGCCGACGACAGGCTCGAAGCCCCCGGCGCCGTTTTCCGCAGCAAGGGCGATTGGTATCACCTCTCCTACAGCTGCGTCACAGGCCCGCAGCACATGAACGTCCGCGAACTGCAGTATAAGATCGGCGACAAGGTGCCGCGCGAAAAGTGGACCACGTATTACCTTTATGATTGATGCAAACCTCTCCCTTATTCCTGTGCTTGTCACAGGAACCAGCCGCCGCGCTTCTGCGCGGTGAGTGAATCAAAGGAACTTGCAGTTTCCGGCACTGGATTCCTGTAACGAGCACAGGAATGAGGTCAAGCGGAGGCGCGGCATCGGGCCGCATCGCCGCCTTTCGCCGGGGGGCATAGAATTCCTTCACTGAAGTAGTGGAAGCTCACCTCCCATGATCCGCACCCTTCTTGCCCCCGCGCTGGTCGCAGCCTCCATCTCAGTTGTCTCTGCAGCCGAGGTTCCCGTTGCTGCGCCTTCGGCGCAAGCGGCTATGGCGCCCGCGCCGAAGGCGGCGATGACCCCGAAGCTGGTCGAGCCGCATCTACGCATTGCGCAGTCCGGCCTCAAGGGCCATGCGCGCGTCGCGCTGACGTTCGATGCGTGCATGGGCAAGGCCGACGACCGCATTCTGTCCGTTCTGGTCAGCGAGCGTATCCCCGCGACGATCTTCGTCACAGCGCGCTGGCTGAAGCACAATCCGCAGGCGCTGCAGGTCTTCCTGCAGAACCCCGACCTCTTCGAACTGGAAAACCACGGCCAGAACCATATTCCGGCCGTCGACAAGCCAGTGTCGATTTACGGCATCGCGTCTGCCGGTTCTCCCGAAGCGGTGCGCCAGGAGGTGCAGGGCGGCGCCGATGCGATGCTGTCAGCCGGTATTGCGCCGCCGCGCTGGTTCCGCGGCTCCACTGCCAAATACGATCTCTCCTCGATAGCCCAGATCCGCGCCATGGGTTACCGCATCGCTGGTTATTCCCTAAATGGCGACGGCGGCTCGCTGCTTGGCGCTGCCGTGACCGAAAAGAGGATCGCGGCCGCCAGGGACGGCGATGTGGTCATTTCCCATATCAACCAGCCGACGCATGCGGCAGGCGAGGGTGTGGCAAAGGCCATCGTCGATCTGAAGGCGAAGGGCACGGAGTTTGTCCGGCTGCAGGATGTCGAGGACACCGGCGACGACCGGACGACAGAGTGATTGAACTGCATGAACAAAAGCTGCTTAAACGAAAGCTAGCTCAGAGCGTCGGCGCCGGTGTGCTCGACGCCTGCGAAGCTCTTCTGCCCCGGCACGTCGCGATCGATCGCGAAATCGTCGAACCACTCCCTGTACCCGCCGGCAATCATAGCGCCGATCATCTGCGCGGCAAGATATGAGAAGGTGATGCCGTTGCCGCCATATCCGTAGGCGCCGTAGACATGAGGCAACGACTGAACCGGCCCGATCAGCGGCAGCCCGTCGACGGTTTCCCCGAAAGTCCCGCACCAGGCATTGGCAACGCGTGTATCCGCCTTCGGCCACAGCCTCTTCATCTTTTCCCGGATGGCCATGATCTTCTGCGGCAGCTTGCTGTCCCGGATCGCGGAATCGACGCTATCGTCGTCCTCGCCACCGGCGACGATACGGCCGTCCGGCGTCGTGCGCATGTAGAGGTACGGATTGCTGTCCTCCCAGATCAGGGCCTGGTCGCGCCAGAGCGTCGCCGGATCCTGGGGCACGGTGGCAAGCGCCCAGCTGGAGGTCGGGCGATGAAGCTTCGGCATGTCGATCCCCGGCAGCGTGTAGCCGGTTGCAAGGACCGCAGCCTTTGCCTCGATCACGAAGGAGCGATCCGTTTCCGCCGTCACGCGACCTCCTTCGCTATGAAGCCCCGCCACGGAGGCGCCGACGAGGCGCGCGCCCTGCTGTATCGCGATCCCGAGCAAGGCACGGGTCAGAAGCAGCGGATCGGCCTCCGCCGAGCCGCGTGACAGAATGCCGGCGTCGCGGTCGAGTTCGAACTCTGTGAAGAGATCGCAATGCTCCAGATAGGTGCTCGGCAGGCCTGCTCGACGGCGAAGCCCGACTTCGGTCAGAAGATCGCGCGCGCCCTCATGGTTGCTGGTGAGGAACAGCGATTGCCGCGGACGGAAATGGCAGGGAATGCGATGAGCGGCGATCAGCTTAGCAAGGCCGGCGACGGCAGCGGCGCTGCGCCGATACATGCCGACGGCGCGCTCGAAGCCATAGAGATGTTCGAGCTCGCTGAGCGTCCGGTCGATCTCCCATTGCAGCATTGCCGTGCTGGCGGCCGTGCTGCCGAGCCCCGGCTCCTCGCGATCGACGATAGCGACCGAAAGCCCGCGTTCGGCAAGATGCTGACCCGTCAGCGCGCCGGTGATGCCGCCGCCGATTACGAGCGCATCTACATGGAGGTTTTCCTCCAGCGGTTGATAGCTGGGCCTGACCTCCGGCTGGCCCCAGGGCGACATGCCGCTCATCAGGCGGTCGTGGCTGGAGTCTTCAAGATCGATTTCGGCCATCGGACGCGTGTTCCCTCGATTATTTCGGCAGCTGCGGCTGCACTTTTTCCTCGATGAACAGTTCATCGATGATGGTCATGCCGATCAGCGACAACGGTAACGCGAGCATCGCGCCGACAGCGCCCCACATCCAGGTCCAGAAGAGAATCGCAATGAAGACCACGAAGGGATTGATCTCCAGCCGCCGCCCCATCACTGCCGGGAAGATCAAATTCTCCATGACCAGGTGGAAGGAAAAGAAGGCCGCTGCGGGGATCAACCCGAACAGCAGGCTGTCATGCGTCAGGATTCCGGCAATCGCGATGGCGAGCGTCATCATCGTGATGCCGAGATAGGGAACGAAGCTCGATAGGAATGCGAAGAAACCCCACAGAACAGGCGAGGAGAGACCGCCGACATAGGCGATGACGGTCATCACCAGGCCGAGGCAGACGTAGATCAGGGATGCCGTGGCGAAGTAGAAGCCGAGGACCTGTTCCACTCCGTTGATGACGCGAATGGCGGCAAGGCGCTGCGGCCTTGTCCGGAACACCATGATGATGGATTTGCGCAGATTGACGCGCCCGGCCAGAAACAGCAGCAGCGCKGCGAAGAAGATCAGCGCCTGAATGAGCGCGGGAGTCAGGTTTGCCGAGACGACGTGCAGGATGTTGCCCGTGTTCTCCAGCAGCTTGTCTGCCGACATCGGGCCACTCTGGAAGGTTTGCGGCGTGATATGCAGCCACCGGATCCGCTCCAGATAGGGCATCAGCCTGTTCAGGGTCGTCTCGAAAAACGCTGGCCCCTCGTTGGCAAGCGTCGCAAGCGGACCGGCAAGCGAACTGGCCACGAGAAAGATGACGAGTGCTACGGCAGACGACAGGATGACGGCATTGGTGATGCGCGGCACGCCGAGCTTGCTGAGCTTCTCGGCGAGCATGCCGAGGATCATCCCGACGACGATGGCCAGCGTGAGGGGAATGAGGATCAGCGACATCATATAGACCGCGGCGAGGCCGAGAATGGTGAAGATGCCGATGATCGCCCAGGCGGTGCTGATATCAAGCCCATCCTTCTCGACGCGGCGCATCGGCGCCTGCGGCAACTCCTCGGTCGCCTCGTTGAGCTTCGCGGCCCAACTGCTGACATGCCGTTCGCCGATCGCGATCTTGCTCGCGTGTTTCCTGATGCCCGTGGCGATGCCCATGGATGATAGCTTCCCCGGAAGCCCATTGCTTCGCGATCACAACGCGCGATATGCCGTTCCGTTCCGTTGGCTGGGAATGACCTATCGAATGGATGAGGAAACAGTCGGCGCCTCGAGAAAATCGACGAAGGCTCGAAGCGGTGGCGGCATCTGGGATAGTAGAGACGGAAGCCCTGAAACGGCGGCGTCCAATCTTCCAGCATGCGCACCATGGCGCCATTCTCGATAGGCTGCCGGACCTGAAATTCGAAGAGATAGCTGATGCCGACTCCATTCACAAAGACCTCGGGTTCGGTGACGATAGGGGGGTCGTTGACCAGGACCTCAAGTTTTTCCGCTTCCTTCTCGAACTCCCAGTGATAAAGGCCGCCACCGGTCGGCCAGCGGAAGTTGGCGCAGCGGTGATTTTGCAGATGGCGCGGCGTTTTCGGCTTGCCGAAGCGCTTCATATAGTCTGGAGAGGCAACCACCATCATCTGCAACTCGCCGCCGAGCTTCACCGCCGGGCCGTCATCGCCGCTTTCTGCCGGCGATTACATTGCCGGACTTTCGCAGACGGTATCCTCAGGTTCGTTTGTTCTGCGCCCAAGGAACAGGCTGACGACGATTGCCGTCATGACGGTGATGCCCGCGAGCAGCAGCAAGAGAGTGCTGAACGCATGCCCGTAGCTCTGGATCAGCGCATCATGCGTCATGCTGGGCAAGGCCGCGGCCGCAGCGTGGATATCACCCGTTACCATGCGCTGCGCCGCAACGGCAGTCGAACCTTGTTGACCACCGCCGATGCTGGACTGGGTCAGCGCCGAGAGCACCGCGCTGACGATCGCCAGCGCCACGCCTTCGCCCGCGACGCGAGTCGTGCTGAAGATGCCGGTCGCCATGCCTGCGCGCTCCTTCGGAACGACGCTGACCGCAAGGCCGTCCATCAGACCCCAGGGCAGGCTGATGCCGACGCCGATGGCAAGCAGAGGCGCAATCAGCGACGCGTGCGCGGCACTCCCGGGAACGCTGCTCAGCCAGAACAGGCCGGCGGCCGAAATCAGCAGGCCGACGCTGCAGATGATGGCAGGCGCAAACCAGCGCGTCAGTTGGCCCGCCACCATCGGCAGCACCAGCAGCGGCGCGGAAAGCCAGATCATCATCTGGCCGGCGCCGACCTCGCTCATCCCGTCGATGCCGACGAAGCGAACCGGCAGCAGGATGAGAAGCACGACGAAGGCATAGGCGGGCGCCGCGGCCAGAAGCTGCACGCCGACGAAGCGCGGATATCGGAAGAGCGTCAGGTCGAGCATCGGCCGTTTGACCGTCCGCTCGATAAAGCAAAACATCGCCATCAGCACGGCGGACGCAGCAAGCAGCGCAAGGACGGCAGGATCCTGCCATCCGTGCTCGGGTGCGCGAAGCATGCCATAAGTGAAGAGCGTCAGCGCCAGCGTGAAGCTGATCGCACCCGGCCAGTCGACTCCACTTGCCGCCGGATCACGCGTCTCGTGCAGGAAGCGCGCGCCAAACGCGAAAGCCAGTGCGCCGAGCGCGAAGACCAGAACGAAGATCGCCGGCCAGCCGAACGTCTCGACCATGAAGCCGGAGGCAATGGGTCCGAATGCCAGGCCGACGCCGAAGCTCGACCCGACGATGCTGAATGCCCGCATGCGCTCGTCCCCTTCGAATTCCTGGGCGAGCGATGCCATGCCGCCCGAGAAGGCCGCGGCTGCGCCGACGCCTTGCAAGGCGCGCAGGACGTCGAACCGGACGATGTCACCGGAAAAGGCAAGGGCCGCGGAAAAGAGCATGAATACCGCTAGGCCGGACAGAAATATCCGCTTGCGCCCATAGCTGTCGGCAAGCGCGCCGGCGGCCATCAGAGCGCTTCCGAAGGTCAGCATGAAGGCATTCGTAACCCAGTTGAGGGCGATCGGACTGCCGCCAAGGTCACGGCTGATGGCGGGCAGGGCGACCGCGGGCCCGGTGAATGTCAGCGGCATCGCGGCGGCGGCACAGCATACGCCGATGAGGGCCAGCATTTTCGTAGCCGCGCTCGCGCGCGCTCTATTGTTAGGTCTTGTCATGAGGTTTCCGCCTGGTTGGATACGACGTGCTCGCGGGAGCGATGAGACCCCTGGTGTTCGCGGCTCGGGCAAGATAAAATTTCAGCAGTGAATGGAAAAGGCGGCTATCTTTCCGCATATATTGGAAAATAACGCTCGAATGAGGGTGCAAAATGGACCAGTTGAGCGGCTTGGCTGCCTTCGTGAAAACGGCCGATCTTGGGAGCTTCGTCGCCGCCGGACGTGTCCTTGGCCTCTCGGCCTCGGCCGTCGGCAAGGCAGTGACCACACTGGAGCGGCAGGTTGGCGTGCGGCTCTTCCAGCGTTCGACCAGAAGCATAAGGCTGACCGAGGAAGGGCGGTTGTTCCACGAACGCTGCCGGCGCGTGCTTGATGATCTGGAGGACGCCCAGGCCTCGCTTGCGCAGGCCGTGGCGGTTCCCCGTGGTCGCCTGCGTCTCAGCGCCCCCCTGGTCAGCTACCACTTGCTGCTGCCCGTCCTGCCGGAGTTCGTCCGGCTCTACCCGGAGGTGGAGCTTGATCTCGACTTCAACGACCGCATCGTCGACCTGATCGAGGAGGGGGTGGATGTCGCGATCCGCAGCGGCAATCTGCCCGATTCGCGTCTCATGTCACGCGCGCTCCGGCCCTTTCAGATGCTCCTGTGCGCCTCTCCCGCCTATCTCGATGAGCATGGTCTGCCGGATTGCCCGCAGGATCTGTGTGGCCATCTCGGTATCCGCTTTCGCTTTCCCAACAGCGGCAAGATCCAGGACTGGCCCTTGACCCTGCGGCCGGGCGCACAGGAGCTCTCCGTCCGCACGGCCCTAACGTGCAACAACATGGAGGCCCTGCGCGGCGCGACGTTCAGCGGTCTGGGGATCGGCTGCATGCCGGATTTTCTGGCCCGCCGGCATCTTGCCGACGGTACACTGCGCACCGTTCTGGACAATCATATCGATGGCCCCGGCCAGTTCCATTTGCTCTGGCCGTCGAACCGGCATCTGTCGCCGAAGGTGCGCGTCCTCGTCGATTTCCTGACGGAGGCGCTGTTTGCGGATCGCTGCGACACCCTTCCGGCGCGATAGCCCAGCCCTTTCGAGCGTCGCAAAAACCCGCCACGCTCTGCCGGTATCTCAGGCCGAAAGCGTCAGGCCGATGCCCCAGGGGTCTCTCAGGAACACGCCGCCGCCACGCTTCTCGCTGTTGATCTCGAGCGCGTCGAGCTTGGCGACGGCCTTGTCGAGTGCTGCGGTGTCGTTGAAGCGGAGCGCGTAGTCCGAAAGGCCGGTCATGCCGTCGGTACGGGCGCCGGCACCGCGGCTGTTCCAGATGTTGGCGGCAACATGGTGATGGTAGTCGCCGGTGGCAAAGAAGCTGGCGCCGGGATAGCGCGCCATCAACTTCAGGCCGAGGACATCCCGATAGAAGCTGTCGGCCTCTGGAATGTTGCCGACCTGCAGATGGATATGGCCGATCGCCGTGCCATCGGCCATGCCGTTCCAGGCGCCCTGCGGCGCGCTGTCGTAGAGCGCCTGCAGATCGAGGCGCAGCGTTGCCATTTCGACCTTGCCATCCTCATGGAACTTCCACTGCTGGTGCGGCCGGTCTGCATAGATCTCAATGCCGTTGCCCTCTGGGTCGGAAAGATAGATCGCCTCGCTGACGAGATGGTCCGAAGCGCCGTCGAGCGGGACATTGTTGTGCGCGGCGTGGCGCAGCCAGCGTGCAAGCTCGGTGCGGTCGGGCATCAGGAACGCTGTATGGAAGAGGCCGGCGGCGTTAGCAGGCGCGACGCGGACATCCTTGCTCGTCGTTAGCGTCAGGAGCGGCGTGCCGTCGACACCGAGCACTTCGCCGCTGGCGGTTTTCTCGATGACCTTGAGGCCAAGCATTGACTGGTAGAAACTGGAGACCAGCGAAAGGTCGGTGACAACAAGATGCGAGTGATCGACATAGGCCGGGCGCGTCAGCGCGTAGGACGTCTCGGTGGTCGTCATGCGGGTGTCTCCTGCCCTAGTCGTAGAAGGCCTATCTGCGGTGGCAGCGAGGGTGCTGCCGGTAGCGATGCCAAGGAATTTTCGCCGGTCCATGCCTCGGAGGTCCCTTTTTGGCCGCTGTACTTGACCTTTATATGACGGATTCCGATTGTTCACAGAAGGCCTGTTTTTGGCGATTAAGCGTTCGACGTCTGTTGACGACCTCGCGCCGGCCGGACTTGATCTTGATCAAAGCGCCTTATCTATTTTCTGAGAGATATGTGTTTTGCCGCGAACGCCAAAGAGGAGCGCCCTGAATGTACAAGAAGATCGTCGTCGCAATCGAAATCGGCGCGCTGGGGGACGGCGAAATGACCTTTCGCAAAGCCGCCACATTGCTCGATACCGGGGGCGAGATCATACTCCTCAACGTCGTTGAGGACATTCCGACTTATGTCGCTATCGATCTGCCGGTCGAGCTGGTCGAAAACGCGGCCAAGGATGCGCGTGAAAAGCTCGAAGGGCTGATCCTGACGACCGGGATCCCGGCAAACATCGAGATCAGCCATGGCCGCCCCGCGAGCGGCATCCTTGCTGCCGCGGAAGCCCACGGAGCCGATCTGATCATCCTGGCATCGCATGTCCCCGACTTCAGCAATTACTTCATCGGCGCGACGGCCGACCGCGTCGTGCGGCATGCAAAGTGCTCGGTGCTGGTCGACCGGCGACGCTAGGAAGACGAAGAAGAAGAACAACAACGACAACAACTCGACGGAGGAACCGATGAGCGACATCCAGGCCTACGAGACGATTCTGAGGGATCGCCAGCGCGAACTTCAATCGCGGCTGTCCCGAATCGACGTCGATCTCGGGCGCACCAAGGAGCAGGACAGCGACGACCGCGCCACGGAGAGCGAGAATGACGAGGTTCTCGAAGGTCTGGGGCAGGCTGGGCAGGACGAACTGCGCGCGATCGGCGCGGCGCTCGAACGGATCGCCAAGGGCACCTACGGCACCTGCGTCAATTGCGGACAGCCCATTTCCAAAGAGCGCCTCGCCGCCGTGCCGTATGCCCCGCTCTGCGAGGATTGCATAGGCCAGACCTAGTCTGGCGATCCCCCGCTGGTGGACACGCTGTTGTATTGCGCCTCGGCCGTTTCGGTGACACGATCGCCGCGGATCGAATAGGGCGTTCGTGCATGGGCGAGTTCAACGGTATCCGCTGGGCCTATGATAAATATGAGCTGATCGCCGATGGCATCGTCCACGGCGTCGGTCTGGCGCTTGCGCTGATCGGCGCGACGGTGCTGATCTTTTATGCGACCGTCTGGAGTTCGCATGGCGAGCTGGCCGCGGCGTGGATCTACAGTATCGGGCTGGTGCTGACGCTTGGCGTCTCCTTTTCCTACAATGCCTGGCCGGTGTCGCGCACGAAGTGGTTCCTGCGAAGGCTCGATCATTCCTCGATCTTCATCCTGATTGCCGCCACCTACACCCCCTTCCTCGAACGCGGCGCCGACAATCCTCTGCTCCTGGGCATGCTGATCGGCATGTGGGCCATTGCGGCGATGGGCGTGTTCCTGAAGTGCGTCTTTCCGGGCCGCTATGACAAGCTTGCGATCCTGCTTTATCTCGCGATGGGCTGGAGCGGCGTGCTCGTGGCGGGGCCGGTCGCCGAGCGTATCCCATACGCCTCGATGCTGCTGATCGTGATCGGCGGCATCATCTATTCGCTGGGCGTCATCTTCCACGTGTGGGAGAAGCTGCGGTTTCAAAATGCGATCTGGCACGGCTTCGTGGTCGCCGCCGCCGCCGTCCACTACACGGCGGTTCTCACCTGCTTCAGCATGAGCGCGTCCGGTCTCTGATCAGGCGCAATGCGGCGGCGCGGCAAGCGTCTTGACCAGATGCCCGACCACGGGGTCGTACTGCTTCAGTGCCGCCTTCGGATACTCCAGCGTGACAAAGCCGACTGCGTCGTGGCAGAGCGATATGGCGCGAACGTAGAGGATGCGATCCTTGCGGGTGCCGGAATAGCTTGCCCAGGTCTTGGACGGCTTGCTGTAGCTGATCGTCCAGCCTTCCTTCTCGTCCATCTCCGTCCGGCTCCTGATCTCCGCGGCGAAATCCTCCTGCAGCCGGCTGGCGCCGAACACCCGGAGTTCGGCCTTGCCGTCCTTCGACGTCAGCGTCATGCCGTCGCCATTGTCGGCCTCGCCGGTGACCGTGAAATCCGCGGGCAGATCGATCGCATAGCCGAAGCGGGCGTTGGCATAGGGCCGCCAGTCGTCCGCCAGCGCAGGCGTTGCGGCAAGGCACAGCAGAATGACGAATCGATTGATCATGAGCCCTCCCGGTCTGGGGCCGAGCCTAGCGCAATTCCAGCAAAAGTGCGCAGCAGTTTTGCGTTCGGAATTGCGTAAAATAAAAGAAAGAGCGTCTTCGCGATTCGAAGAGAAGCGGAAATGCTCCCGGCGCATTCTTCCTCTCGTTTCAGCCTGCTTTCAGAACCGTCACGACGTAGCGGCAATTGACCGCCCTGAGGTTGCGGAACTCGCAGTCCGCAGCCGGCCCCAGCAGCAGGCAGTCGCCGCTCTTCAGAGTGTGTACGGCATCTCCTTCGCTAAAGCGGAGTTCGCCGTCGACAATCCATATGCATTGCCGCAGAAAGACGAAGGCCGACGCGGGGTAGGTGACGGCAGCGCCAGGCGGAAGATCGATCTCGACGATATCGAATGGACTGCCGTTCGGCGGTGAAATATGACGGCGCGAATAGCCGGTCTCCGGATCGGTCCACACCTGCTGCTCCAATCGCCGCGTCAGCCTCCGGCCTCCGGCCTCGGCGCGGGCGATCAGCGACGATACTGTCAGGCTGAACGCGCCGCAGAGCTTGCCGAGCAGCGAGGCTGTGGGACTGCTCTCGCCGCGCTCGATCTTGTGGATCATCGCGCGCGACACGCCGGAGAGGTGGGCAAGGTCGGTAAGGGACCATCCGCGCAATTCCCGCTCGGTTCGGACGCGCTCCCCTAGACAGTGATCGAGATCGTTTGATATAGTAGACATAATGAAACAATAGTGGACTGAAACCGATGACGCAAGCCGTTCTCCTGCGCGATGCCACAGAGGCGGATCTGCCGGCCATTCGCGATATCTACAATCACGCCGTGGAGCACACGACGGCGATCTGGAACGAGACGGTCGTCGATCTCGGCAACCGCCTGGAGTGGTTCAGGATGCGTCGGGCGAGGGGCTTTCCTGTGCTCGTCGCCGAAAAGGACGGGCGGATCGCCGGCTATGCCTCCTATGGCGACTGGCGCGCCTTCGAGGGGTTCCGCCACACGGTCGAGCATTCCGTCTATGTCGAGAAGGATCATCAGGGTGCCGGCATCGGCAAGCTGCTGATGACGTCCTTGATCGAGCGGGCGGGTGAAAACGGCATTCACGTCATGATCGCCGGCATCGAAGCCGGCAATCTTGCGTCGATCAAGCTGCACGAGAAGCTCGGCTTTCGAAACGGCGGCACCTTCTTCGAAGTGGGGACCAAATTCGGCCGCTGGCTGGACCTGACGTTCATGGAACTCAGGGTCTCGAAGTAACGGGGATTGCCGCTGTCGTAAGCGGGTGCCCGCCAAGGTTCTCGGCGGGCAGTCGCACTTCAAGCCTACTTGCCGGGCTCGAATACCATCGAATGGCCGTTGATGCAGTAGCGCAGCCCCGTTGGCGGTGGGCCGTCGGGGAAGACGTGGCCAAGATGCGCGTCACAGTTGCCGCAGCGAATTTCCGTGCGGACCATGCCGTGGGTCGAGTCGCGATACTCGGTGACAGAATCGGCAGACACCGGCTCGAAATAGCTCGGCCAGCCGCAGCCGGCGTCGAACTTGGTGTCCGAGCGGAAGAGCGGCGCATCGCAGCAGACGCAGCGATAAAGCCCGGTCTCGAACGAATCCCAGTAGGGGCCGGTGAACGCCCGCTCCGTGCCGTGCTGGCGGGTAACGCGGTATTGCTCAGGCGTCAGTTGTTCCTTCCATTCGGCATCTGTCTTGTGAACCTTGGCGATCGTCGTGTCGGCCATGGGCTTGCTCCTTTCGCGCTGGGGGGGCGTTCGATTTTTCGTCAGTAATGTGGTGCGTACCGCGAAATCGATCAAGGGATAGATCTTTCGGCTGAGCACCTGGCCTACGCATATTGGGGCACTCAAATCGCCCGTCGTTTGCCTGTATCTTGGATCAATCGTGTCGACGCGGTACGGTCGGGAGGGATGCCGTGCTCCTTATTCATGTTCTGTGCGGGGGATACTGCGCTGTTTCGGCGGTATTCCTGCTGATCACCGTTCTGGAAGGCTGGGCCTTTCACGGCGGCTGGACGCTGGCGCGCATGATGGGGCTTGTCCTCTGCCTCGCCTGGCCGCTGCTGGTGATTGCTTTTCTGCTGCACAATCACGTGTCATGCAGGTTCGCAGGCGCAGTCCGGCTCGCTTCCCTGTGAGAAACGCGCCTTTCGTCCGAACAGAGCTTGAGACGGCGCGCGTCTTCTCCTAAACGTTACGGGCACTTCCGATTTCAGGTCGGCTTTCAAAGCCTTGCGAGCAGAGGAGGGGACATGGCCGATGTGACGGCATTGACGTTCGCAGCCCTTTGCATGCCGTTTCTTGGTGCTGTTCTTGCCCCCTTCCTTGTCCGCGCATTGGGCGCGAATGCGGCCTGGCTGCTGGCGCTGGCGCCCTTGCTGGCCTTCCTGCATTTCTTCAGTCTCCTGCCGACGCTCGCCGTAGGCGGGATCATCCGCGGCGGTTACGTCTGGGTGCCGAGCTTCGATCTCAGTTTCTCCTGGCTGCTCGATGGCCTGTCGGTGACGTTTGCGCTGCTGATCACCGGCATTGGCGCACTGGTGGTGCTCTACGCCGGAGCCTACCTGAAGGGCCACCCGGATCAGGGGCGCTTCTTTTCGTTCATTTTCCTCTTCATGGGCGCGATGCTCGGCCTTGTCGTGTCCGACAATTTCCTGGTGCTGTTCGTCTTTTGGGAACTCACCTCGATCACCTCGTTTCTGCTGATCGGCTTCGACCATCGGCGCGAAGCCTCGCGCCGCGCTGCGCTGCAGGCGCTGGTGGTCACGGGCGGCGGCGGGCTGGCGCTGCTGGCCGGGCTGCTGCTGATCTGGAGCGTCACGGGCGCGGTGCAACTGTCCGTCCTGTTGCAGTCGGGCGACCTGCTGCGCGCCAATCCGTACTACCTGCCGATCCTGTTGCTCGTGCTTGGCGGCGCATTTACCAAGTCGGCGCAGTTTCCGTTTCATTTCTGGCTGCCCAACGCCATGGAGGCACCGACGCCGGTTTCGGCCTACCTGCATTCCGCAACCATGGTGAAGGCGGGCGTCTATCTGTTGATGCGCCTCAACCCGGCCATGGGCGATACCCTCGCCTGGAACATCCTGCTTCCGGTTTTCGGCGGGGTGACGCTCATCGTCGGCACGCTTTTGGCCGTGCGCCAGACTGACGTGAAGCTCAAACTCGCCTACACCACCGTGTCCTCGCTGGGCCTGCTGGTGCTTCTGACAGGCTTCGGCGCGCCTTATGCCATCGAGGCGGCGGTACTGTATCTGGTCGCCCATTCGCTGTTCAAGGGCGCGCTGTTCATGGTCGCCGGCATCATCGACCATGAAACCGGCACGCGCGACATCACCCGCCTCAGGGGGCTTCGAAAGGCGATGCCGCTGACATTTGCGGCGGCGCTTGCTGCGGCCGTTTCGATGGGTGGCCTGCCGCCGTTTTACGGCTTCCTCGCCAAGGAGGAGATTTATGCAGCACTCGCGCACGGTGATCCGCGTTCCATCATATTCACCGTCGTCGCCGTCTTCGGCAATGCGCTGATGTTCGCGATCGGTTTTGCCGTGGCGCTGAGGCCATTTCTCGGCGCCCCTGCCGAGACACCGAGGCATCCGCATGAGGCGCCGCCGCTGCTGTGGGCCGGTCCGGTCGTGCTGGCGCTGCTCGGTCTGGCGGGAGCGCTGTTTTCAGCAACGGCGCACCGTTACATTTCCTCGCCGATGGCCTCGGCGGTGCGCGGTTCGGAGGCGCAAATCGAGATTTCGCTCGTGCCGCATATCGGCGTGCCGCTGTTGCTCTCGGTGCTCACCGCCGCCTTAGGCATCGCAGTCTATTGGCAGCTCGACCGTGGGCGCGTCCTGATGGCCTCGCTGTTGCGCATGCTCGGAACAGGCCCCGACCGCGGCTTCGACCACACTGTCGCCGGTCTCGTGCGTTTCTCCGCCCGTGTCACGCGCGTCATCCAGCCCGGACGGCTGGAACTCTATGTTACCTGCACTTTCCTCTGTGTCGCGGCGATCCTCCTCGTGCCCCTCTGGCTCTTCGATGAATGGCCGTCTCTTCCGCCATGGCCGGCGGGCGTGCAGATTCACGAATGGGCGATCCTGCTTCTGGCTGCCATCGGCCTTGCCGCCGTGGTCGCCGCACGAGACCGGCTGACGGCGATCGTCTCGCTTGGCATCCAGGGCTTTTCTGTCGCCATCATCTTCCTGCTGTTCGGCGCGCCCGACCTTGCCTTCACCCAGTTCATGGTCGAGACGCTCTCGGTCGTTATTCTGGCGCTGGTGATGACGCGTCTGAGGCTCTCACCGACCGATCGAAGGCCGCTTCGGCAAAAGCTGTTCGATGGCGCCGTGGCGATCGCCTGTGGAACCGGCTTTGCCTTGTTGTTGATGAAGGCCACCGAAGCGCCTTTCGACACGACGCTGACGGATTTCTTCAACACCTATTCCAAGGCGATCGCTCACGGCGCCAATGTCGTGAACGTCATCATCGTCGACTTCCGCGGCACCGACACCCTCGGCGAAATCGCGGTCGTCGCGATCACCGGCCTCGCCATTCTGGCGCTCATTCGCGTGCGGGCCGAGACGGAGCGCAAGCTTGCCGAAAACGATCCCGATGCGCCTGACGATCTCGGGGTGGAACGCCCATGAGTACGCTGATCTTCCGCACCATCGCCCCGGCGCTGACCGCACTGATGTTGCTGTTTTCGGTCTTCGTGTTGTTGCGCGGCCACAACGAACCGGGCGGCGGCTTCATCGGCGGACTGATTGCCGCGTCGGCGCTCGCGATCTTCGGGATTGCCCGCGGCGTCGGTTCGGTGCGTCGCGCGATCGTCTTTCACCCGCTGGCGATATCAGGCGCGGGTCTGCTGATGTCGTGCTCGGCGGGCCTCCTGTCGGTCGCTTTCGCCGTTCCGTTCATGACCGGCCTGTGGATCTACCCTGAGATAGCAGGCGTCGAAGTGCCGCTCTCGAGCGTCATGCTCTTCGATGTCGGTGTCTATCTCGTCGTCGTCGGCGCCATAACCTCGATCGCGCTGGCGCTCGAGGAAAGGGAGGTCGATTGATGGAGCCGGTCTTTGCCATCCTCGTCGGCCTGTTCTTTTCAGCCGCCGTCTACCTGATGCTGTCGAAGTTCTCGATCCGCATCATGCTCGGCATCGCCATCCTCGGCAACGCCGTGAACCTGCTGCTGTTCACGGCCGGCCGGCTGACGCGCGAGGTGCCGCCGATCATTCCGGAAGGCCTCGACACGCTGCCTGCCGGTGCCGCCAATCCGCTGCCACAGGCGCTGATCCTGACGGCCATCGTCATCTCGTTCTCGTTCCTCGCCTTCCTGCTGGTGCTGACCTACCGCGCCTATCAGGACATCGGCACCGACAACACCGACGAGATGCGCGTCGCGGAGCCCGACAATCCGCCGCTGCCGCCGTTGGGGTATTGATCATGGCAGCTCCGACCGGAAAAATCGCGGATCTTTCAGCGGCATTCGTCACCGAGCCTGTACCGCTCGACAACTGGCTGGTCATCGCGCCGGTTGCGCTCTGCATCACTCTGGGCGCAATGCTACTCATGGCCCGGGGCTCCATCCGCCTGCAGGCATGGATCGCCATTCCCGGCCTTGCCCTCTTGGCGCTGACCGACGCCGCCCTGCTTGCCAAGGTGGTTGCGCACGGTCCCCTGACCATGGTCATGGGACGTTGGCTGCCGCCCTTCGGCATTGCCTTCACCGTCGATCTGTTCGGCGCGCTGATGGCGCTGACGGCGGCCATCGCGGCCTTCGCCGGTGGCATCTATGCGCTGGCCGACATCACTGACAGCGGCCGCCGCTACGGCTTCTTCCCGCTTTTGCTGATGTTGATGGCGGGTGTCACGGGCGCGTTCCTGACCGGCGACGTCTTCAACCTCTACGTCTGGTTCGAAGTATTGCTGATCTCCTCCTTCGGCCTTTTGATCCTAGGCTCCGAGCGCAGGCAGATCGACGGCGCCATGAAATATGCAGTCCTCAATCTCATTGGGACGACGCTTTTTCTGATTGCAGTCGGCATCCTCTATGCCGTTTTCGGCACGCTCAACATGGCCGACATAGCAACCAAGGTCGAGGTCACGCGGTCGGCCGCACCGATGATGACGCTGTCGGCGCTCTTCCTGCTTGCCTTTGCCATGAAGGCCGCCGCGTTCCCCGTCAATTTCTGGCTGCCTGCCTCCTATCATACGCCACGCATCGTCGTCTCGGCGCTCTTTGCCGGGCTGCTGACCAAGGTCGGCGTCTATGCGCTGATCCGCATCATGGTCATGCTGCTGCCGGTGGAGCGGGAGCAGCTGAGCCTGCTGATCGCAGCCGTAGGTGCGGCGACCGTCGTCGTCGGCGCGCTCGGCGCCTTGGCGCAGGACGATATCCGCAGGCTTCTCGGCTACGTCGTCATCTCAGGGATTGGCAACATGCTGATCGGCGTGGCGCTCGGCACCTCGGGCGGTCTCTCCGGCGCGGTCTTCTATGCGGTGCACTCCATGGTGCTGATGACGGCGCTCTACCTGCTCGCGGGCCAGGCGGCGCTGCTGGGCGGCAGCTTTTCGCTGGCCGGCCTCGGGGGGCTATATCGGCGAAACGGCGCCTTTGCCGGCGTTTCCCTTGTTCTCTTCTTCGCCGCCTGCGGCCTGCCCCCGTTCTCCGGCTTCTGGCCCAAGGTCATGCTGGTCAAGGCGTCGATCGATGTCGGGGCATGGTGGCTGGCGGCAGCCATCCTCGTCGGCGGCTTCCTGACGACGATCGGCTTCGGCCGCTTGTTCCTGCTGGCCTACTGGCGACCGGCGGCGACGGGTCGCGAAGCGGCCGAGCCGATCGGATGGCGGGCCGCGTTGCCCCTGCTGATCCTGTCGGCGCTCGTCGTCGGCTTCGGCATATTGCCGGAGCGGTTGCTGGCGCTGTCGCAGGCTGCGGCGGTCGGTCTGGCGGATCCGTTCCCTTACGTTCAGTCGGTCTTTCCCGGAGGCGTCGCGCCGTGATAGGTGTTTTCCTCAATCTGCTGCTGGCGATCGCCTGGGCCGCCGTGACGGGCAGCGCCTCGGCCCACAATCTGGCCTTCGGCTTCGTGCTTGGCGCACTTGCGCTATTCGTCGTGCGCGAGCCCTACGGCAGCCGCGGATATCTGCGGCGCTCTTTTGCCATCCTGTCCCTGGTGCTGCTGTTCCTCCGGGAGCTCGCGCTCTCCGCGTGGAAGGTCGCGCTCACCGTGCTCAGCCCCGACATGCAGCTGAAGCCGGGCATCCTTGCCTTTCCGCTGACTGTCGATCGTGATTTCGAGATCACGTTGCTTGCCAACATGATCACCCTCACTCCGGGCACGCTGTCCGTGGATGTCTCCGATGACCGCAGGACCCTCTACGTTCACGCGCTGGATTGCTCCGATCCGGAAGCGACGAAACGCGACATCGCGAACGGTTTCGAGCGCAAGATACTGGAGGCGTTCCGATGATCCCGCCGCTTGCGATCGTTTCCGCAGCCGCCGCCGTCGCTCTCGTGATTCTGGCTGTCGCCTTCCTGCTCGCTGGCTGGCGGGTCGTGGCAGGGCCGACGCTTCCGGACCGTATTCTTGCACTGGATACACTTTCGGGCACGGCGATCGGTTTTACTGCCGTGATCGCGGTCAAGACCGGCTTTGCTCTTTACATCGACATCGCCATTTCGCTCGGCCTTGTCGGCTTTCTCGCCACCGTCGCCTTCGCGCGCTTCGTGATGTCGCGTGGCGGCTTGACCGAGCGGCACAAGCCCGAGCGGCACGCGAAGACCCGACGAGATGCGAAAAGAGCGCGGGCCGTCACGAAAAAGCCCGATGGCACCTCCAAGGGCAGTGGGCGAAAAACCAGGAAGGGCAGGAATTGACAGACTATTTTGTCGCGATCGTTGTCGCCGTCCTGCTGCTGCTGGGTTCGCTTTTCGCGCTTGTTGCCGCCCTCGGCATCCTGCGTCTGCCGGATCTCTACACCCGCATGCACGCCGCGTCGAAGGCGGGAACGGTCGGTTCCGGTTTGCTGCTCGTTGCCGCCGGCATCAACTCGGGAGAACTTGCCATTTTTGTCCGTGCCATCGCAGGTTTCGTCTTTTTTATACTGACGGCACCGGTTGCTGCACATCTGCTCGCGAGAGCGGCGCACAAGACAGGTTATCGACTTCAACCGCCTTCCGTACGTGACGATCTTCTTGAAAGGTAAGAGCGCTGCCGATTCAGTATTTTAAGCAGTTTTTTGCAGCTTTAAGCAGTGCCGCCGATGATTAATGTTTCGGCACATTCTTATTAATTCTTAAGAGATGGGCATTTTTCGGCGGATATATATGAAATAATAATTGGCGTTTTCGCAAAACGGTGATAATTGATTGTCCAAGTAGAGTTCTGATATTGAATTAGAATCACATTGCTTTTTTCCTCAGTGACTTTGGATTTCAGTGTTTAATTGAGGAGACGACGTGGATGCGATCGTACTAATTTAATATCAGGCAGTATAAGAACGGGTTTCGGCCTCGGAATCTAGGGGTGGATTTCAGTTTTTCGAAACATGTAGCCGCAGACTGAGTTTTTTGCTGTTCGCTCTACGATAGCGGTCTGGGACCAAGAGGCCCTAGACGTTTTGAGCATGCAAACAGGAGAAACGAAATATGACGGATACTGCAGCCGCCGGTAGCGGGCCGGAATTGCTGGTGGAGCTTACCGCAGATATTGTCGCCGCCTATGTCAGCAACCACGTCGTACCGGTGGGCGATCTCGCCAACCTCATTTCCGACGTGCATTCGGCACTCAGCAATACTTCGACGCCGCAGCCTGCAACAGCGGTCGTCGAAAAGCAGAAGCCGGCTGTATCGGTACGCAAATCCGTTCAGGACGAGCAGATTACCTGCCTTGAATGTGGTGGCAATTTCAAGTCGTTGAAGCGTCATTTGATGACACACCACAGCCTTTCGCCTGAAGAATATCGCGAAAAATGGGATCTCCCGGTAGACTACCCGATGGTAGCTCCGGCCTATGCCGAAGCGCGTTCGCGCCTCGCCAAGGAAATGGGTCTCGGTCAGCGCCGCAAGCGCGGTCGCGGCTGACACCCTTTCAGACTTCACGAATACGAAGAGCCGGGCGTGAGCCCGGCTTTTTTGTTGTGCGCCCAGCATGGGCGTACTCTTGTGGGTGCAAGTCCCACCGTAAGCTGGTCATGGCGAGCGAAGTGAAGCGCAACTGCGGAAGGGCGACCGACCGTGGGGAGGAAGCGTGGATCGAACCTGCGGGCCGATGGACAAGAATCCGGATATGAGGCGATGCCGACCAGGGCGAGCGGGCAACAAACCGTGAAGCTCTTGTGACCAAGGGGCGGTGGCGTAAATCCGGCGGTCGTGCAGTGAAGGAGTGCGTTCTTACCTGGAGATCTCGCCTTGCGCCTGAAAGGGCGACGGTGTCGAGCCGGAGCGAGAAGTCAGCAGAGGCCGTAGTAGGGAGCGCCTTGGCGCGAACAAGGGCCGAAGGAGAGAGAGTGAAGTTCCCACCGAGGATGAGCAAGGCCATGCGTCAGATGCCGGGATTATCCGGGAGATCGGAGAGGCAAGCGGGTGAAGCCCGTCGGAACTCCGATCTTGACGAAGCCGCGCCCCCGCCACGGAACGGTAACGACACAGGCGCGGGGCTGCTTGAGGCGGCCCTGCGGCGAGAGAACCTTCTGCGGGCGTGGAAGCAGGTGCGGGCAAATAGAGGCGCGGCAGGCGCGGACGGGATGTCGAGGGAACTGCACAACGCGGGCGCATCAAACGCCAGGAATCGCCGCTGGCCGGCCTTTCGCGCCTGAAGGACGGGAGCGGCAGCCCGTTCCTGCCCGAGATCGCCGCCGCTTCCGACGAGAGGCTTCTTGCGGATTTTACCCGCGGCCAGCTTCAGCCGTGCGTCACCGCATCGTGGAAACCGCGCCTGTCCGACAATACCAAGGGAATGCGCGGCGGCGGCATGGCTGAGCTGACGACAGCGCGACGGCTGCGCGCATCACGGTCAATCACGCGTTGACGGCGCTGTCGCGTCACTGCAATCCGCCAGCCCCCGCGCGCCGCCAGCGCTTCGAGCATGGGGAGCAGAAGGCTATCGCCCGGAACAATGATGCCGGGCGGCGCGGGTGCAAGGACCCAATGGCCGAAGGCCCCAAGGATCAGGCCGCAGCGCGCACCCGCGCCTCTTCGCGGATCCGGTTGACCATCGAGCGCAGCCCGTTGGAGCGCTGCGAGGACAGGTTTTCCACAAGGCCGATCTTCGAAAACACCTCGAAGGCGTCGAGGGCTGCGATGTCGGACGCGGTCTTGTCGGAATAGGTGGCCAGCACGATGGCGACAAGGCCGCGTACGATATGCGCGTCCGAATCGCCTTCGAAGGTCATCAGCGGATTGTCGGGATTGCCGGATGTATGCGTGACCAGCCATACCTGGCTGGCGCAGCCCATCACCTTGTTGGCTGACGTCTTCTTCTCGTCCGCAAGGTCCGGCAGCGCCTTTCCGAGCTCGATCACATAGCGATAGCGATCTTCCCAATCGTCGAGGAAGGAAAAATCGTCGATGATCTGATCGAGGGACGTCATGGAAAAATGGCCTTTCGTTGTCATGTCTCATATAGGTGAAACACAGCCAGATTTGAACCATTAAAAAGAAACGCCGCGAAGGATGGGTATCCTCGCGGCGCAGCAAAATGCTGGAAGGCAAACAGAGCAGGCACGTCAGGCACAGGGCGGCTCCGCGTCGTGCGGCGCACCGGTGCAAGCTTTTGGTGCGGGATATCCCGCGAAATTCTTCAGGTTGCCGGTCGTGGGGTCGGCAGCGGAATGGTGCCTGTGGTCACGGCATCGGACGCCATGTCTTCGCCGTCATCGACAGGCGGGCGGTAGGGCATCGGTTGATTGAGCGCTGCGGTCTTCTGCTCGTGGATCTGAGCAGCGGCCACGCCTGCAGTCTGCGACGGCGCCAGCGCTGCGGCGGGAACCGTCGGTGCAGCCGCCGCGACAACGGGGTTCGCGCTCTTGCCGTCACCGAACCGGTTGTCGAGAAGTTCGAAGGCAACGCGGGCGCCTTCACGGGCACGGTGGCCGAGCGCCGAAACCGTTTCTGCGCCCTTGACGCAGACCTCGGGCTTTTCGCCGCACAGGCCGCTCAGATAGTCGTATGCGCCGGTCGCGGCGACGAAAGCGTCGGAAAACTGCAATGTCGGCTGGCTGGCAACGTCCGTCGAACGCTCGCCGCTGAAGAACGACAAGAGCACGAGCACAAGTCCGAACCAGAACGATCCTTTGATCAGAAACCACATAGTCGTTGCCCATCCTGTTTTCCGTTCGGTCTTGTTGCCGAATCGGGCCGGTTCTCCGGTGTGACTTCACCTTAGAGAGAACTTGCGAATGCCTGTTTTCAAAACTCGTCGGCATTTGCGGCAAATTTAGTTCAAATTTTAATCGAAGGCATCTTTGGCGCATTTCGGTCGAATTGTAGCGACCGCCGTTAAGCATGCGAAGGCCTGCCTCCTGTAATTGCAGGGATTCCTTGTGGCGGGGTTGCCACAAGCGTTAACGACAACGTGAAATATGAGCGAAATCCGTCGCTTACTCGCTGTTAACCGTAAAAAACAAAGCCGCCCTGCCGTGCTCCAAAACGGGACTTTTGGCCCTTTCGGCCTGTGGAGCGGCGCTTTCCTTTATTCTTTCCTTAAGCGCCCGCGGCCTATTGTCAGCACTCGGTAAAGAGCCTTTTTTGGGCGGGTATTGCGTGCGTATATTGAGTGAAATCGCAGATCGGGCGGCAGCCCTCGTGGACCGGACGGCGGAACGCTGGCTCTCCGGGACGGGGGGAAGTGCAGCGCTGCGCCAGCGCGAGCTCGTCATTCTGCGCCGCCTTGCGCTCCTGTCATCGGCGGCCCTCGTCGCCGCGCCTGTCGGCCTTTCCCTGATCACCAGCCCAGCGGTGGCCTTGCCCGCAGGCGTGGCGGCGGTCTGCGCCGCTTTCCTGTTTTCCGCTGTCGGGAGTATTGCCTTGTCCCGCCAGAGCGTTGCCACATCGGTTGTGGCGACCCAGTCTGCCGAAGACTTCTTCATGGAAGCGAGCGCCGGGCTCATCCTGTTCCTTGATCCTCAGGGCGGCGTCATGACCGCCGGTGGTCGCGACAAGCGCGACTATCTTGCCTGGATGCGCCCCCTGGAAGGCAAGGGCTTCGTCGAGCAGATCCACGTCTCGGACCGCATCGTCTTCCTGCAGGCGCTCGATCAGCTGCGTCAGGGGGAGGACCAGGCCACCGCCGACCTCAGGCTTGAGCGCCCGCCGCTGTCACGCGACAACCGGCAGTTCTCCTATCTCAGGACCGACCTTACGGCGCGGCGCGATGTCGACGGCGTCCTCCTGAGCGTCGTGGCGCAGCTGCGGGACGTTTCGGTGGAGCAGCAGTTGCGCCTCGAGGCTCATAACCACGCCGTGGAGGCGCAGTCGGCCAATGATGCGAAGTCGCGTTTCCTGGCAGCCGTCAGCCACGAGCTGCGCACGCCGCTGAATGCCATCCTCGGTTTTTCGGACATCCTGCTCGGCGAATATTTCGGCAAGCTCGGGAATGACCGTCAGCGCGAATATGTCGGGCTCGTTCGCGATTCCGGCGCGCACCTCCTCTCCGTCGTCAACACCATGCTCGACATGAGTAAGATAGAGGCCGGCCGCTATGAGCTGCTTCTCGAAGGCTTCGATATTGGCGCGGCAATCCGCTCCTGCGAAGCGATGCTGGGGCTGCAGGCAAGGGCCAAGGGCGTTTCGCTGACGAGCCGCATCCAGCGGGGCCTCGAAGACGTCGTTGCCGATCAGCGCGCCATCCAGCAGATCCTCATCAATCTCGTCGGAAACGCCGTCAAGTTCACCGAGGCAGGCGGTGCGATCTCGATCGACGCCTCGATGCGCGACGGCATTCTCGAGCTCTGTGTAAGCGATACCGGCATCGGCATCCCGTCCGACAAGCTGGAGATGCTCGGCCAGCCCTTCGTTCAGATCCAAAACGAGTATACCCGTCGGTTCGAGGGCACGGGCCTCGGCCTGTCGCTGGTAAAGGGTCTCGTGGCGCTGCACGGTGGCGACTTCGCGATCGCCAGCACGCCAGGCGCGGGCACGATCATAACGATTTCGATTGCGGCGGATGGCTCGGGCATTCCGGCAGCCGACGCTGCCAGCAACGATCCGGTCGAGTTTCCGCCGCGACTGAAGACCGCGCCGGCCTATGCCGGCATCTTGGAAGAGGGGCTTTTCGATGGCCGTGAGCAAGCGAAAATCGCCTAAGGGAAGGAAGGACCGGCAAAAGCCGGGTCTGCTTCTCACGGGGGCCAGCGTCGTCGGCGGTCTGGGACTGCAGGGCGCAGGCGTGCTCGGTGGTATCATCGGCCGCAACCCGTCGATCGCCGGTGGAACGGCTGCGTTCCTCGTCATCTTCAGCTTCGTCGCCGCCAACGCGCTCTGGTATCAGCCGGGCACCCATCCGCATCCCTTCCTGCGCACCCGCGATCCGCTCTTTCCGAATGTACTTGGCGGTCGTCCGCCGGTCGAGCAGCATGTGGGTGAGGTCACGACCTTCAAGATCGAGCGGCAGGACGAGGCGGACGCGTCACAGACGACCAACGCCACGCCGCCGGCCGCCCCGGGCGGCCAGCCGGCCAGCCGGCTCGTCATGGACATCCAGAGCGAACTCGTGCGCCGCGGCCTCTACAACGGCGCTCCGGACGGCTTCATCGGTCCGCGCACCAGCGCTGCGATCCTGTTCTTCGAGGAAACCGTGGGCATGCCGCAGAAGGGCGACGCGACACCCGACGTGCTGGCGGCCCTCAGGACCGACAGGGTCGGCCCGTCGACCGTGCCGGCCGAGCGGCCGCGCGAGGACGTGTCCTCCAGGGCGGCCGCCGAGGATCCGGTCGCCGCCGCCATCCGTAGCGCGGAGAAGACCATCAAGACCGCGCCGACCCCGGCGAGGCAGGTGCAGTCTGCGGCGCTGACCAGCGTCGACCTGGTGTTGAAGATCCAGAAGGGCCTGGCCAACATGGCTTACACCAATGTCGGCGTCGACGGCGTGGCCGGCGAACAGACCCGCGTCGCCATTCGGCACTTCCAGAAGCACTACAATCTGCCGGAGAACGGCGAGCCCAACGAGGCCGTGCTGAAAAAACTCAAGGAAATTGGGGCGCTGTGATCGGTGCAGGCCGTCATAGGCAACCCGCACAAGCCATGGCATTGCAGCCATCGGCGGGCCGGCCTATATCGCGCTCATGAGATTACGCACCGACATCTTCGTTTCCGCACTGCTGCGCCGTGTTTTCGGCAAAGGCGATTTCGCGGCTATCGAGAAGAAGGGAGCCGAGGAGGCCGGCGCAGTCTTTATCAGGCAACGTTTCCGCGATGGGCTGGAAACGCTCTATGGCCCGGCACCGCAGAGTTTCTTCGATCGGGAGGACAGCGGCGATCGGCTGTTCGAGATCAGGTTGGCGCGGCAGGAGGCCGACCACGTCCTCGACATGCTGGACCGCGAACGCAGGTTCGATCCAGATCTATGGATCGTCGAGCTTGAAGCCGATGATGTCGATGGCATCGTCCCGATGGTCGACGAGCGCAAGAACCCTTTGTAGCGGGAGGAAGTCGTTGTAGCCGGTATCAGCGCGCGCGGCTGATGATCCGCATGTCGCGCGCCGGGGGCACCTGGCGTGTCGGGCGGTTTGCGGGCACCTGCTGCGCCGCCGTTGTCGACTGCTCCGGCAGATAGGTATAGCGATCGGCCCGGCGCCAGGATTCGACGCGAGCATTGCATTCCTCCGGATCGAGCGCATCGAGCACCATCCAGGCGCGCGTGACGTTATGCTGCGTCTCTGCCAGATGCAGGTAAAGCTTCTCCAGTACGAATACGGCGTCGAGAAAGTCCATGCCGAGGCTTGTCAGCGTCGTCGCCAGCTGCTGTCCGGACATGTCGAGCATGATGCGTTCGGCAAGCCAGCGGCTCGCCGAAAGCGCATCGGCAAGCGCCGTTGCAAACTGTGGTGCTTCCCTGTTGCGGGCAAAGCGGACCAGCAGCGCCGCCTGAACGCCTGAAAGGGTCCTGAGGCCCAGACGGTCGGCATCGTCCCGCCCGAGATGGCGCGCGAGCCCCTTGATCCGCTCGCGCGTCTCCTCTTCGCGGTTGATGAGTGCCGTCTCCGGACCGCTGTGGGAGGGCACAATCGGCGGCGGCACGAAGACCCGTTCCTCGACGCGCTGGGCTGCGGGAGGCGTCGCTGCCTCTTCCATCTGTTGCGGTTCGGTGTGGCGCAGTCCGACCAGGGCATCGATCACCCTCGGAGAAAGCGTATCGCGGCTGACGATCGCCCTCATATGCGCACTGCCCTGCATGCGGGCGATCGCGATCAATGTGTCGTCGTCGATGGCGGTCGAGGAGGTGAGGAAAGGGGCTGCGATCCCGACCGGCTGGCAGCCGACGAAAAGCGCAACCGCCTGCGGGATCTCAGGGCATTGGGAGAGCGCCGCGACCGCCTGGCGCTTGGCTTCGTCGGAGGACGCCGTAAAGAGGGGAGTGAACAGTTCAGCAAACTGTCTGAGTTCGGATCGCGTCGGCGGTTGCAATCCCTCGAAACTGCTGACAGTCGCCATGAGAACTACGTCCTTCTTCCGGCTGGCGGAGGGGGCCTCTAGGTCTCGAAACCGGTCACGCACAAGAACACACCCTGGAAATGCAAGAGGGATGCCGCAGGACTGGACGCGTTGGATAGACGCCCTCTACCACATACGGTCTATGAACAAATCCTACAGACGCAGGGTTAATGCTTGCTGAAGATTTGATTCAAATTGTACCGGAATGGACGCCGGGTGCCGGCGGGCAGCGCGGGACAGACCGCTCAGGGCCTCGTGTTCAGGCCCCGTGTTCAGGCAAGCTGAAGCGCAAACGATCGCCGGCTCAAAGAGCCTTGTGTCCGCGCAGCGCCAGCAGAAGCCGTTCGCCGTCATTGTATCCGGACTGATAGAGATCTAGCGCCGCGGAAGCGGCTATATGTGCTTCGGAGCTTTTGATATCGACGTGCTTTTCGGCGCACCAGGCGTCGAGTGCGTGTCGCAATACATCCAGATCTTCAGGGGAAAATGTCGAACCAATCAATAAAGTCATTTGCCTGCCCACCCTGGCTAACACATTAGACCCAATATGACATCAGTCGCCCTTGCCCTTCGGCTGATAGGCCTACCTTACCTCCATGGCGGCGAACTGCAATTAGTATTTTCGTGATGTAAATATGCAACAGTAACGTTTGCGTCGACCCTCGATCCGCGACGCCTGCCTAAGTGTATGAATCAAAGCTAATTTTCAATTTGCCGATTGATGACCATTCTTTTTCGAGGAATGCTGAAACCAAAGAAGGTAGCAACGCGTTTATAGGACGGCGAATGCCGGATGGAAGATTAGCAATCTGTTAACTCTCATATGTCTCAATTCGGTCAAGGAACGACGCGGCCGGTACTCGGCCGCAGGTATCCACGTCACGGTATTTTCAAATAGTGCCGTGAGAAGGCGCGAATGACCTGAGAGCCGGGGGTTCGAAAGGACGCGTTGGTCCGCGAAGGCGGGCAGGGTGAGATTCACGTAGTTCATCCGTCTCGGGCAGTGCAGGGGGACGAGCATGGCAATAGTCGTCGCATTGGCTGACCGTCTGTCTCAGACGCATGGCCGCAAGGACAGAAAACCTGTGGAGGCGCAGATCCTGCTCTTCACGGGCGTACGCTACGAACGCCTCGTCGAAGGCGCGAAACGCCCCATGGGCCGCCGCGCAACGCGAACGAAGAAGTAGGAAGCCACCTCAGTTCGAAGCGCTGGCGAATTCGTCGCAAGCGGCTTGCGAAAGGAAGTTCGTTGCCGCCGCGTCGAAGCTTGCCTGAGGGGCAAGCGTCCTCAAGACCGCATAGCCTTCTGTGCGCGTCGTCTCGACCAGAATGGTCTTTTGCAACTCCTGCGGCAACGCCTTGCGAAGCTCGGTCAGCTGGATCGGCGTTCCGATCAGGATATCGAGCGCGCCCCCGACCGATGTCCTGTCGTTCATGCTGAAGATCTCGTTGGATGCCTCGTCGTAGAGCGCGGTCGACCAGAAGGGTACATTGCCCTTTGCCGTGAGACGCACGGGATTCTCCTCAATATCGTAGGAGCAGACAGCCGTGCGCACGAATGGATCGTCGTTCGACAGGCCGGCCGTGTCGTTCGTCGCGCCGAGCAGGTAGAAGGTGTCGAGATCGCCTTCCGACGCAACGCGGGTTGCGGCGTCCTTGCCGGTGAAATGGGGCAGCGACAGGATGATGACGAGATGCAGGAGTGCCGCGCCGAAAAGGCCGGCAAGCAGGCCAAATACCATTCTAAGCATTGCCGCACCCCGTCTTCAGGAGTTTCGGCATGGCAAGGTCGATCACCCCTGAACTGCCGGCTGTCGGCGTGTCGAAGAGCGTCAGTACCAGCTGGAAGGTTCCCGCTGCCGGCAGCGCCAGCCAGTTGCCCGGCCGGGCTTGGGCGGAAATCTCGATCGAGAAGCTGCTGTCCGGCTGGCGCAGCACCGTCCAGGAATTCAACGCGCCAGGCAGGCCGTCCTGCAGCGAAGCCGGGTTGCCGCTGTTGTCGGCGGTGAAGAGCGTCCAGATGCGCGCGGGCGGCGTCTGCCCGACGAGCCGGTAGCTGCAGCCCGCGTTCAGGCGTTGCCCTGCATCGTCCACCTTGGCGGTAAACATCAGCCCTTCGGCGCTTCCATAGAGCAATTGGCCTGCTCGCGCCCGATGCGATTTGGCATAGGGGTCGGCGTCTTCGGTCTGCAATTCCGGAAAGGCTTCCCACGCGCCAAGCTTGATCGCGCCGAAGCCTGCCGTCGCATTCAGCGCATAGAGCGAAATCAGAATCCCGCCGCCAAAGGCGATAATCAGCGTCATCGCAATGAAGAGAGGAAATCTAAACACCGGGCGCCCTTGATAGACAAATCAGTTGAAAGGGTTACCACTGATTCTAGCGTGGCGGAATGGTCGAGGCGCAAAAGGGGCAGTCTGACATTGCATAACGCATCGCGTTATTTAACGACAAACGATATAGCGGATCGCATATGATCTCGAGCTTTGCCGATGCTGAGGCAGAGTAGGAGTGGGGCGGTGGCCGAAGCAGAAATTGCCCCCAATGTTCAAGCGATCGCGCTCAGAAAGCTTCGTTCCCGCTACTGCGGCCTACCAGACGGCTTTTTTCTTGGACTGCAGGCCGACCATGACCTCATGGAGCGGCATCGCCAAATTCACGGCGACCTCTCGCGTATCACGCCGCGCGTCGCGTGAGCCATCCTCAACCGGCGATGGCGACCTTCTGCGGTGCGAGCGGCGGGGCGGCCTTGAGCTGGTCGCCGAGGTCCTTGAGAATGCGCGTCGATTCAGCGGAGAGCATGCGCGGGCGCAGGAGCGGCGGCGGGCTGCCCTCGGCGGGCTTTGCGGCAACGGTCTTGACGGGTTCGGGCGCCGTCACGCCAGGGATCTGGCGGAGCGTGATCCCCTGGTGGGCATAATCCATGGCGCGCTTGAAGGTCATGGCCGGCAGCGAGCCGCCGGTCATCTTGTTGGTCGACGTATAGTCGTCGTTGCCGAACCACACTGCGCCGGTGAAGTTGCCGGTATAGCCGATGAACCAGGCGTCGCGGTAGGCCTGCGTGGTGCCCGTCTTGCCCGCGGTCAGAATGCCGTTGTCGAGGGCCGCCTTGCGCGCAGTCCCGACGTAGGGAACGCGGGTCAGCATCTGGTTCATGTAGGAGTCGGCCTTTTCCGAAAGCACGCGCTTGGCCGCCGGCTCGTCGCGGTCGAAGTCGTAGAGCACATCCCCGCTATAGTCGAGAATCTGGCTGACGCCGTGGCGCCGCGACTGGTAGCCGCCTGCCGGGAAGACGGCGTAGGCCGTCGCCTGATCCATAACAGTCACTTCCGACGTGCCGATCGGGATCGTTACATCGTTGCGAACCGGGGATTCGACGCCGAGGTTCTTGGCCATCGCCCTGATCGGGGCGATCCCGAACTTCTCCTTGGCGAGACGCACCGGTATCGTGTTGATCGATTGCGCGATGGCTGTCGCCAGCGTGACGCGGCCGGCATAGCGGTTCTCGTAGTTGTGGGGACTCCAGTTGCCCCAGGAGATCGGCGCATCCACCACGATGCTGTCAGGCGTCATGCCGTTCTCCATGGCCACCGAATAGGTGTAGACCTTGAAGGAGGAGCCCGGTTGCCGCAGTGCCTTGGTGGCACGGTTGAACTGGCTCTCGCCGTAGTCGCGGCCGCCGACCATGGCGCGCACCGCACCGCCGTTTTCGATCATCACCATCGCACCCTGCTTGGCGTGATAGCTCTCGCCATATTCGCGCAACGAGGTCTCGACGGAATCCTCGGCTGCGTGCTGCATGCCCATGTCGATCGTCGTGCGAACGATCAGCGAATGCTGGTGGAAGCGCGGGGAGAGGCGCATGACCTCGTCGAACGCCCAGTCGAGGAAGAAGTCCGGCGATTCCACCTGGTTACGGTCGACGACGGTGGCGGGATTGCGCCGCGCGGCGATGACCTGTCCCTCGGTCATCAGCCCGCTCTGCACCAGATTGGTGAGCACCTCGTTGGCGCGTCCGCGCGCGGCCGGCAGGTTGACGTGCGGCGCGTACTTCGCAGGCGCCTTGAAGAGGCCGGCGAGCATGGCCGACTCGGCAAGGTTCACATCCGTGATGCTCTTGCCGAAATAGAACTGCGCTGCCGCAGCCGCCCCGAAGGTGCCGCCGCCCATATAGGCGCGGTCGAGGTAGGTGGAGAGGATTTCCTTCTTGGACAGGTTGGCTTCCAGCCAGAGCGCCAGGAAGGCTTCCGTGATCTTTCGGTCGATCGAGCGTTCGTTGGAGAGGAACAAGTTCTTGGCGAGCTGCTGCGTCAGTGTCGAGCCGCCCTGGACGACGCCGCCCGCCCGCGCGTTTTCGGAAAGTGCGCGGAACAGGCCGATGAAATCGATCCCGAAATGGTCGAAGAAGCGCCGGTCCTCGGTGGCGATGACCGATTTGATCAGCGCATCCGGAAGTTCGTCGATCGGCACCGAGTTCTGGTGTATGACGCCGCGGTGGCCGACGATGTTGCCGTAGCGGTCGAGAAAGGTAACGGCATAGTCGCCGCGATTGCGCCAATCTTCCTTGGTAGCCTCGAAGGCTGGCTGGGCAAGGGTCAGCATCAGCACGGCGCCGACAGCCCCGAGCGTCAGGCCTTCGCCGCCGAGTTCGACGACGATGCGCTTCCAGCCGCGAACACGGAAGCGGCGGAAGAAGATGGTGATGTCCTCCCAGATCTCGGCAGAGCGGAAACCGGCGTTCCAGATGGTCGAATCGATCCACGAATCGATCTTCAGCAGCAAGTGGCGTTTCTTGCGCGGCTGTTTTTCTGGATTGTCCGGATCCGTCACGTCTTATATTCCCGCCCGATCAGTCACTTCGACGTCGGACGAGCCTGACGCCGGACTATGGCAAACCTGCCGATAGCTCCGAAGTACCCGGAGCACGGTGAATCATTGGTTGATTTGCCTGCCAAGAACAAGAGAAATGGAAAGCCCTCACGCGATTTTGCGGGCTGTTGCAAGAATGGAATGATGGAACAAGCACCCTTCTGGAAGCAAAAGACGCTTGCCGAAATGACCGGCGTCGAATGGGAAAGCCTCTGCGACGGCTGCGGGCTCTGTTGTCTTAACAAGCTCGAGGATTGGGATAGCGGCGACATCTTCTTCACCTCGATCCGATGCAAGCTTCTCGACAGCGACAGCTGTCGCTGTTCGAGCTACGAGAACCGCTGGGATTTCGTGCCGGATTGCGTCCAGCTCACCAAGCAGAACGTCGATGAAATCCCCTGGCTGCCGCCCACCTGCGGCTACAGGCTGGTCAACGAGGGACGCGATCTCTACTGGTGGCATCCGCTGGTGTCAGGTGACCCGCAAACCGTGCACGCGGCCGGTATTTCGGCACGGGGCCGGACGATCAGCGAGACGGAGGTCGATGTCGAAGACTTCGAGGACTACGTCGTCGACTGGCCACTGACGGTGGGAGAGCAGGGGGACAAGGACGAAGAGGACGAGGCCGAAGAGGCTAAGGTGTAAGCGCGCCGCCGACGGCATCGAGGAAGCGCTGCAATTGCCTGCGTACGTAGTCTTCGATGGCGCCTTCCGGCTCGAAACCCCACCAGAGCAGGCATCCCTGCCACTGCGACAGCATCAACCGGCCAAGCGGCCCGGCCTTGCCTTCGACATGAAGGCATCGATCAAGTGCATCGGCGAGCGTCGTGCCCCAGGCGGAACCGCGGGCACGTAGCGCCGGATCGCGCAGATCCTCCCGAAGCAACAGCAAGCCGTCGGCATAGGACACCGCGTCGCCGCCGTAGTCTTTCGACAGTCCAGAGAGCAACGCAATCGCCCCTGCCGGCGTCTTCGGAACAGACTGCGCCAGCCGGACCGTTTCCGCATCCAGGCGGTCCCAGGCGCGCAGCAGCGACGCGCGCAGCATCGCAGCCTTCGTGCCGAAACGCTGGACGAGAGTCGAGCCGGAGAGACCGCTCGCCTTGGCGACCGCGCCGAAGGTCGCTGCGTCAGGTCCCTCGGCGTGGATCAGCGCCAGCACCATGTCCAGAAGCTGTTCGTCGGAAAGCGTGCGGTGGCGCGGCATGAAATCCCTCTTGCGTTCGCAACGATTATGAACGAACATTAGTTTATATTCAATCCGGGAGACTGCTGGATTGATGTCTGGCCCCGGTTCCAGAGCAATTCCAGTAAAAGTGCGTAGCAGTTTTGTGTTCGGAATTGTGTGAAAACAAAAGCTTTGGGCGATTTCGCAAATCGAAGAAAGGCGGGGGCCTCTGGCGTGGAGGAGTGCGGGATGACAGCAGACTTGTCGGGAAAGATCGCCCTTGTGGCCGGCAGCACCCGTGGCGCGGGCCGCGGCATTGCCGTCGAGCTCGGAGCGGCTGGTGCCTCGGTTTACGTGACCGGCCGCACGACGCAGACGCATCAATCGGAATACGCGCGACCGGAAACGATCGAGGAGACGGCCGAGATGGTGACCGCAGCCGGCGGTCGTGGCATTGCCGTGCGCGTCGATCACCTCGTGGCGCAGGAGGTCGAGACGCTCGTTGCCCGCATCCGCCGCGATGAGGGCAGGCTCGACATTCTCGTCAACGACATATGGGGCGGCGAGCATCTGACGGAGTGGAACAAGCCGGTCTGGGAGCATTCGCTGGATAAGGGCCTGCACATGCTCCGCCTGGCGATCGACACCCACCTGATCACTGCCCACTACGCCCTGGCGCTGATGATCGAGCAGCCGGGCGGACTGATGGTCGAGATGACCGATGGAACGGCCGAATACAACGAAACCCACTACCGGCTCTGCCCATACTACGACCTCGTCAAGACTGGCGTCATCCGCATGGCATGGGCGCATGCGAAGGACCTGGCGCCGCACGGCGCCACGGCGGTGTCGCTGACGCCCGGCTGGATGCGCTCGGAGATGATGCTCGATATCTTCGGCGTCCGGGAAGGCAACTGGCGCGACGCGACGGCGGTGCAGCCGCATTTCGTCATCTCCGAAACCCCGCGTTTCACCGGCAGGGCGGTGACGGCGCTGGCGTCCGATCCGCAGCGCGCTCGCTGGAACGGCCGGTCGCTGTCGAGCGGCGGACTGGCGCAGGTCTACTGCTTCGACGATGTGGATGGGTCCAGGCCGGATTGCTGGCGCTACATGGACGAGGTGATGGAAGCGGGAAAGCCCGCCGACGCCACGGGCTATCGTTGAATCCGTTTAACCGGAAGGAATGACAACCCACTGCCTCTGCAGGGTTTTCGGCGCGGCGTTCTGCCATGATTTGCGCACCAGATCCTGCACCAGAGCCTCGCCGGCAAGCTGGTAGAAAAGCCGTGTCGAACCGCGAAGACCCCAGCCGCCGGGCACCGCTGCGGTCTCGTCGGGCGCAATCGCAAGCGTCATGTGCTGCTGGTCGGGTGTCAGCCGGACGACGCAGTAATCCTGGTCGGGCATGGTCAGGAAAATCTTGCTGCGCACGCGGAAATCACGCGTGCCGTGATGCGCGCTCTCGACCGCCTCCGGCAGGCTGAGCGCAAAGGATACGAGCTCTTCCCGGGTCATGCTGCAGTTTTAGCACAGGCGGACGGTTCGCGGCCAATCAGAAAAACTCAAGCAGCCGCCAACCAGTTGTGCGACTTCGGCCCCGACGGTCTTTCCTCCGGCCATTCGCCCGACCGGCTGGATGCGCTGGTCTGGGCGCTGACGGCGCTGATACTGGAAGGAAAAGGTGAACCGCGTAAGGGGCGTATGAACGTTCAGCGCTGCGGCTGCTGTGGTGTCGGGCGCGGCTGCTGCTCTGAGCGCACCTGGCGCCATTCGTTTTCGAGCTGGTCGATCACGTGTTGGGGAATCGTCGGCTGGTTGCTGTTGGCAGGCTGCTGCATTCTCTCCTCCGGCGGCCAGGTTTTAACGCTGGATTAATCACTGGCATGGCTCAAATAATCTGTAAATCAGGGCCTTAAACACTTTAAACGATTGAATTTATTTTAATCGATTAAGACGGATAATGCCGTTTCAGTTTCCGAGGCGAACACCATGGTTATCCACATAGACCGTCGCTTTTTCTTCGATTCGGCGCGGGACACCCTCTTCAAGGGCACGCTCGATCAGCCACAGGTCGACGGCATGACGGCAATTCTCGATTTCTGGGAGGCGCGGATGCCGGACGCCGATCCGCGCTGGCTGGCCTACATCCTGGCCACCGCCTTTCACGAAACCGCGTTCACGATGCAGCCGGTGCGCGAGACGCTGGCTGCGACCGACGCCCGTGCCGTTGAAATCCTCGAGAATGCCTATGCCAGCGGCAAGCTCTCCTGGGTGAAGACGCCCTACTGGCGGCCGGACGAGGACGGCAAGAGCTGGCTCGGGCGCGGGCTGGTGCAACTGACCCACAAGCGGAACTACGAGGCGATGAGCGTGCTGACGGGCCTCGACCTCGTCGCCGAGCCCGACCGGGCTATGGAGATGGATGCGGCGGTCTCGATCCTCATCGAAGGCATGGTGCAGGGCAGCTTCGCCAACCACAAGCTCGCCGACCACCTGAACGAAACGACGGACGACTGGGTAAACGCCCGCCGCATCGTTAACGGCACCGACCGCGCCGAAAAGCTGGCCGGCTACGGCAAGACCTTCCTTGCGGCAATCCGCCACGAGGCGCCGCCGGGAGTATTCTCGCGGTTGAAGGCCTGGCTTGCGCGTGGTATCGCGCGGGTCTCAGGCTGGAGCAATGCCAGCAAAAGCGTAGCGGTTTCGCGTCCGCAATTGCGTAAATCAATAAGCGAGCGTTTTCGCTATTCGAAGGAAAGCGGAATGCTCTAGACCCTGACAGGAGTTCCCGCGTGATCCGCCACATTGTCTTCTTCACAGCGTCTGCGGAAAACCTGGAAAAGGTGAGAACAGGCCTGTCGATCCTGACGGCCATCCCGCATGCTCGCCTGCTGGAGATCGGCACGAACGTGAAGACCGACCAGCTGGGCACGGAAGTCGACCTCGTCGTCTACGGCGAATTCGACGACGAGGCGGCACTCGCGGCCTACAAGGCGCACCCCGACTACCAGCGCTCGATCGACCTCGTGCGCCCGATCCGCGAAATGCGGATGGCGGCGGACTACGAGAGCGACACGGCGGTGAACCGGCCGCTGGGATAGTCGATGGTGTCGGGGCTTGCGCGCAGGCGAATGCGGGGTTTGCCCATGGAACGCCAAGCGGCCGCCTTCGGCGGTGGGTTCAACTGATCGCTGCAACACACTCTGCAAACTTCTCCGCGGGGCGTTTGATAAAGCAAGGTCTTTCTTGGACGTTCGTTGAGCTGCCTCGCGATAGCACTGAGCTTAGCTTGTCTGTGTACGGACAGGTCGGTGCCGCTTGGAAGATATTGGCGCAGCAACCGATTGGTGTTTCATTCGAACCGCGCTGCCAGGGTGATCGAGGATCGCAGAAGCAGACCTCAACGTCAGCGGCCATTGCCAGTCGTTGGTGGTCGGCCAGTTCCTTTCCCCGATCCCAGGTCAGTGATTGATAGAGTTCGGCCGGTAGTTTTTGCGACTGCCTGATCAAGGCAGAGACCACGGTTTCGGTATCCTTATTGGCGACCTCGATCAGCATCACATAGCGCGAGTGACACTCGACCAGCGTTGCTATGTAGCTGTCCTGGATCCACCGATAAGGTCACCTTCCCAATGACCGGGAACGGCACGATCTTCGACAGACGGAGGTCTCCCGCCTATGGATATCGCGTTGCCGACGCTGGCCCGCACCGCCGCCTCGCTCTCGACCTGGCTTGCCGGCAGCCACGGCAACGGCCTGCGGCTGGAGCCTGAACTGGACAATGTCGCGGGGCTGGCAGCCGAGCGCGCCGCGGATGTGCAACGCGGCGTTCTTGACCGACGAGGAGAAGCGGCAGGCGGTCGAGTATTGAAAACGGATTGCATTGGGAAATACTGAAAACCGACATCGGATTCCGGCGGCCGAAGCGGTATCAACATGCGAACATCCGGACGCAATCCTCGAAGAAATTCGTCCAAGCGATTCAAAAGATTCACGGAAGTGGTCGAGGTTTCCGAGGCGATGCTGTCGGGATCGGCGGCATCAAGCCTCTACCGCCAGGTTTGCGCGCGCGTCGGAACGGACCTACGCGCAAGCCGACGAGACTGCGGATTTCGGCAGCCGGCAGGCGAGCCTCTCGGTGCGAATCCGGCAGGTAAAAAGCGACATTGGCAGTGTGACGTCTCAATGAAAGGAGAAACGCATGAGTGACTTGAAAAACTGGTACAGCTCAAAGGCGATTTGGGGAGCATTGATCTCGGTTGCTGCGTCCCTGATGCACTTTACGGGTGTGGATGTTGGGGACCGCGGACCGCAGCCAGGTCGTGGACCCGATTGTCAATCTTGCCGGCGCGTTCGGCGCTCTGTTGGCCGTCTACGGGCGGGTTGCGGCCAAGTCTGCAATCAAGCCGGGATCATGATCCGGGCATGGCTTGCGAGGGGTGGACGATGCCCGCACCTAGCAGGTTTTCCACTGTCGGATACCTTGTCGCGCTACTCTTAAATCGTTCTAAACATCAGGCATTACAGTGCATTCATTTGCCATTCAGGTGGCGTGAGTACATAGTCGGGGCAAGTTGATATCCATTGAAAGCATAGCACATGGCCTCTCCTTTGAGCGTCGCAGCGTTGGCCGCCGGGCTGGCGGTATCGTCGCCCTCACCGGACAATTCGCGCAACTTTATCGTGCGCGTAGCAGGCGATTGCAGCGCAGCCGCACAGCAGGTCGTGGAAAAGACGGGAGGGCAATTGCTCTCCGTTCAGCCTTCCGGCGACAGCTGCATCATCACGGTTCTGGTTCAGGGCAACGGTCAGCGTCCGCGCAAGGTAACCGTCAAGGTTCCGATGTAGGCAGAATCGGCCTATGAGACAGCGAAGAGAACAAGCGGAGTAAAGCGGACCGATGCGCATCCTGGTAGTCGAAGACGACGTCAACCTGAACCGTCAACTGAGCGACACTCTGAAGGAGGCCGGCTACGTCGTGGATCAGGCGTTCGACGGCGAGGAAGGACACTTCCTCGGCGATACCGAGCCATATGACGCGATTATCCTCGATATCGGCCTTCCCGAACTGGACGGTGTGAGCGTGCTGGAGAAGTGGCGCGGCGCCGGTCGCGGCATGCCGGTGCTGATCCTGACCGCGCGTGACCGCTGGAGCGACAAGGTCGCCGGTATCGACGCCGGCGCCGACGACTACGTCACCAAGCCGTTCCATGTGGAGGAAGTGCTCGCGCGCATCCGCGCATTGATCCGCCGCGCTGCCGGCCACTCGTCGTCCGAAATCGTCTGCGGCCCCGTGCGCCTCGACACCAAGACTTCGAAAGCCGTGGTCAACGGCGTGACGCTCAAGCTGACGTCGCATGAATACCGCCTTCTGGCCTATCTGATGCATCACATGGGCGAGGTGGTATCGCGCACCGAACTCGTGGAGCACATGTATGACCAGGATTTCGATCGCGATTCCAACACGATCGAGGTCTTCGTCGGCCGCCTGCGCAAGAAGATGGGTGTTGATTTGATCGAAACGGTGCGCGGTCTGGGTTACCGCATCCAAGCGCCGACCAATGCGAATTAAGTCTCTTACTGCACGCGTTCTGCTTCTCACCACGATCTGGTCGACCGTGGCCCTTGTGGTCATCGGTCTTTTGATCTCGACGCTCTATCGCAAGAGTGCCGAACGCGGCTTTCAGGATCTGCTGCGGGCACAGCTCTATAACGTCATCAATTCGGTTGCGATCGGCGATCAAGGTTCGCTGAGCGGCAGCCCTCAGCTCGGCGACCTCAGGTTCGCGCAGCCGAAGACCGGCTGGTACTGGGTTGTCGAACCACTTGGCACCTATACCGCCCCACCGCTGGTGTCGCCGTCGCTGGGATCGGCGACGATCCCGGTTCCATCGGTTCTCGAGGCGCCCTTCGACAAGAACTACGAGCGCTACTATCAGGTGACGGACGCCTCCGGAAACCGGATCCAGGTCGCGGAAACCGAAGTCGTCCTCGACACGGACGGAAGAGCCGCGCGTTTTCGCGTCACCGGCGCCGTCGATGTCGTTGAAGACGATGTCCGCAATTTCTCCCATAGTCTCTATCTGGCGCTTGCCGGCTTTGGTGTGGGCAGCCTCATCGTCAATGCCCTGGCCATTCTTTACGGCCTCAAGCCGCTCGATAAGGCCCGCGCGGCGCTGGAGCGTATCCGGGCCGGCGAGAGCGAGCAGTTGAAGGGAGCGTTTCCCCGCGAGATCCTGCCGCTTGCCAACGAGGTGAACGCGCTGATCGACAGCAATCGGCGCATCGTCGAGCGCGCGCGCATGCAGGTCGGCAATCTCGCCCATTCGCTGAAGACGCCGATCGCCGTCCTGCTCAACGAGGCGCGCGTGCTGGAACGGTCTCATGGCGAGCTGGTGCGCAGCCAGGCCGAAGCCATGCAGGGGCAGGTGCAGTCCTATCTGAACCGCGCGCGCATTGCCGCGCAACGCGAATCTGTTCTGGCGCGTACCGACGCCGAGCCGGCGATGGAGCGATTGGTTCGCGTCATGCGCCGCCTGAACGTGGACAAGGAATTCGAGCTTTCGGTCACGCCCCAGCACATTGCGGTCGCCATGGAGCAGCAGGATCTGGAAGAGGTTGTCGGCAATCTTCTGGAGAATGCCGCCCGTTTTGCGGCGAGCAAGGTTCGCCTGTCGGTGGCTGAGACGCATGACGAGGTCAAGGGAACCGAGGCCAGCGCAAGGCGCCATTGGGTCGAGTTGATCGTCGAGGACGACGGGCCGGGCCTCGAGCCCGATCAGATTCGCGAGGCGCTGAAACGCGGGCGGCGACTGGATGAAAGCAAGCCGGGCACCGGACTTGGCCTTTCGATCGTGACCGAGATCTCCAATGAGTACCAGGGCAGGCTCGAACTCTCCCGCGGGGAACGGGGCGGTCTCAAAGCGCGCCTTATTCTGCCCGGTGTGACAAAGGATGTTGCGTGAGGAACTGCTTGATGCCACAAAGACATAGGCGTTTGCATAGCATGCTTTGCCTTATTGACGACAAGGCGCGATGCGCCTCTGGCGGCGTGATGACACCTGATTCGGGTTCGACTGAATGATGCTCCGTTCAAAAGGCATGATTGTTTCTTCGCTTCTGGCAGCCGTAGTGCTGTCGGGTTGCCAGACAACCAAGGGTGGCGCTTCGGCTGGCCTGTTTGGCACCGGCAAACCATCCGCATCCGCGTCCTTCATCGCCGACCTGCAGGGCGGTATCGTTGGCCGTGCGGGGGTGACCCTGAGTGACAGCGACCGTCAGCGCGCTCTTGAGGCCGAGTATCGCGCACTGGAAGGTGCGGCCGTCGGGCAGCCGGTCGTCTGGAGCGGGCGCAACGTCAGCGGCAAGGTTGTGGCTGCTGCTCCCTATCAAGTCGGCTCGCAGAATTGTCGTCAGTATACCCATACGCTCACTGTCGAGGGCAAGGAGACCGTCGCGCGCGGTTCGGCTTGCCGCAACGACAACGGCAGCTGGACGCCGCTCGGATAGCCGTATGGGCGGCGCTGCTGAGATCATTCAATTGAGAATTGCGGCCAAACGCCTCAAATCGCCGTCATCACGGCTTTGCTTGTTGGAATGGGGCCGCGCTTCGAGTATTTGGCGGTTATGATTTTCTGGATTCTTCTGGCTGCTATGACGGCGGCTGTTGCCGCCATTCTGCTTTATCCGCTTCTGCGCGGAACGAAGGCGGCTGACGATGGTCGCGCCGGCGAGGCTGCCGTCTATCGCGACCAGTTACGCGAACTCGATCGTGACCTCGCTGGTGGCCTGATTGCGGTAGAAGAGGCCGAGTATGCGCGTGCGGAAATCGGCCGGCGCCTGATTGCCGTCTCGAATGCAGCCCCGGTCAAGAATCTGAAGACGTCAGGCCATCGTCGCCTTGCCGAGGCCCTCGTTCTCCTGCTCCTTCCCGTCGTCGGGCTCTGTCTTTACACGGTGATGGGCAGGCCGGATCTGCCTTCACAGCCGCTGGCAGCACGGTACGAGGACCCCGGCAACGATATGGGCATCCTGATCGCCAAGGCCGAGCGTCACCTCGCGCAGAACCCCGACGACGGCAAGGGGTGGGACGTTCTCGCGCCGATCTATGTCAGCACCATGCGCGTCGCGGAAGCGGAGACGGCCTATCGCAACGCGATCCGGTTGCTCGGCCCGAGCACCGTGCGGCTGGACGGTCTTGCCGAGACGCTGATGGCCAAATCGAGCGGTATCGTGACCGACGATGCGCGCCAGATCCTGGAGCAATCGCTGCAACTGGAGCCGGATAATCCGCGCGCCCGGTTCTATGTTGCGCTGAGCATGGAACAGGCGGGCAAGGCGGACGAGGCTCGCGCGGCCTTCGAAGCGATCGCCAGCCAATCGCCCGCCGATGCGCCGTGGGTGCCGCTCGTCAACGAGCATATTGCAAGGAACGGCCGAACGTCTTCGCAGCCGCCCGCAAATGCACAGCCGCCCGGCAATCCGACACAGTCCGACGTCGCAGCGGCCGAGCAGATGAACACCGGCGACCGGCAGCAGATGATCAAGGGCATGGTCGAAAGTCTCGATGCCAAGCTCACCGAAAACCCCAACAATCTCGAAGGCTGGTTGCGGCTCGTCCGTTCCTATGCCGTATTGAACGACAAGGATCGTGCGGCGGATGCGCTGAAGCGCGGGCTCACCGCATTCCCCGGCAACGGCGAACAGGGCAAAGAGTTGCTGGCGCTGGCGCGCGAGCTCGGCCTTGCGACGGAAGGAATGACCGAATGACGCGCAAGCAGAAGCGCCTGGCGGTGATTGGCGGCGGCATGAGTTTTATCATTGCCGCGGTTCTGCTCGTCATGTTCGCCTTCGGCCAGTCGGTCGCCTATTTTTACATGCCGGCCGATCTTGCCAAGCATCCGGTGTCGCCTGGAACCCGCATACGGCTCGGCGGCCTTGTCGGTGACGGGAGCGTCGTGCGAGGCGTCGGATCGACCGTGCAGTTCGCTGTGACCGATGCCACCGGCGATCGCGTTCAAGTCCGCTACACCGGCATACTTCCCGATCTCTTTCGCGAGGGGCAGGGCGTCGTGACGGAGGGCCGTTTCGAGGCGGGCAGCAACGTCTTCACCGCCGACACCGTGCTTGCCAAGCATGATGAAAAGTACATGCCCAAGGACGTCGCCGACAGGCTGAAGTCGCAAGGGCTGTGGAAAGAGGGAGAGGCGCCGCAATGATCATCGAGGTCGGGCACTACGCTCTCATTCTGGCGCTGGCGACGGCGATCGTCGTCTCCCTTGTGCCTGTCATCGGCGCGCGGCGCCTCGATCAGGCGATGATGGACGTGGCGCCTATCGGCTCCATCGTCATGTTCGGTCTGGTGGCTTTCTCGTTCTGCGTGCTCACCTATGCGCATGTCGTATCGGACTTTTCCGTCGCCAACGTCTGGGAAAACTCCCACTCGCTGGTGCCGCTGATTTACAAATACTCTGGCGTCTGGGGCAATCACGAAGGCTCGATGATGCTGTGGTTGCTGATCCTGGCCTTGTTCAGCGCCCTTGTCGCAGCCTTCGGCCGCAACCTGCCGGATACGCTGAAGGCAAATGTGCTGGCGGTGCAGGCCTGGATTTCGGTCGCCTTCGTTCTCTTCATTCTGCTCACCTCCAATCCGTTCTTGCGTCTTGATCCGGCACCTGCGGAAGGCAAGGATTTGAACCCCGTCCTCCAGGACATCGGCCTCGCGATCCATCCGCCCTTGCTCTACCTCGGCTACGTCGGTTTTTCGGTCTGCTTTTCTTTCGCGGTTGCGGCGCTTCTCGAAGGGCGGATCGATGCCGCATGGGCGCGATGGGTGAGGCCCTGGGCGCTCGCGGCCTGGACCTTTCTAACGCTGGGCATCGCCATGGGCTCCTATTGGGCCTACTACGAGCTTGGCTGGGGCGGCTGGTGGTTCTGGGATCCGGTCGAGAATGCCTCCTTCATGCCCTGGCTTGCGGGCACAGCGCTGCTGCATTCGGCGCTCGTCATGGAGAAACGCGAGGCGCTGAAGATCTGGACCGTGCTGCTCGCGATCTTGACCTTCTCCCTGTCGCTGATGGGCACCTTCCTGGTCCGCTCCGGCGTTTTGACCTCCGTGCATGCCTTCGCCAGCGACCCCTCGCGCGGCGTCTTCATCCTCTGTATCCTGCTGCTCTTCATCGGCGGTGCGCTGTCGCTCTTCGCCTTCCGCGCGCCACGGCTGACCGCAGGCGGCCTGTTCGCGCCGATCTCCCGCGAGGGTGCGCTGGTGGTCAACAACCTGATCCTGACGGTTGCCTGCGGCACCGTGCTGACCGGAACGCTTTATCCGCTGCTTCTCGAAACGCTGACCGGCGACAAGATCTCGGTCGGCCCGCCTTTCTTCAACATGACCTTCGGTCTTCTCATGGCACCTTTGCTGGTGATCGTTCCGTTCGGGCCGCTGCTGGCCTGGAAGCGCGGCGATCTGCTGGGCGCGCTGCAACGGCTCTATCTCGTGGCTGCTTTGGCCTTTGTTGTCGCGGTCGTGTTCTTCTACATCCAGCACGGGGGGCCGGTGATGTCCGTGCTCGGGCTTGCTGCCGGTCTGTTTCTCACCTTCGGCGCCGTTGCCGATCTCTGGTATCGCGCCGGCGTCGGCAAGGTCGCGGCCGATGTCGCCTGGCGCCGGCTTGCCGGCCTTCCGCGCTCTGCCTTCGGGACGGCGCTTGCTCATGCCGGCCTCGGCGTTGCCGTGCTCGGCATCGTCGCCGTAACGACGTTCGAGACCGAACACGTGGTGCAGATGAAGCAGGGCGAGGTCGTCGAGGCGGGAGGCTACACACTGCGTTTTGACGGCATGAAGTCGGCGACCGGGCCGAATTTCACGGAGGAACGTGGTCACTTCACCATCGCCCGCGGCGGCGTCGAGATCGCCGACGTCTGGTCCGCCAAGCGTCTCTACACCGCGCGACAGATGCCGACGACGGAGGCGGGTATTCTGACCTTCGGCCTCAGCCAGCTCTACGTCTCGCTCGGCGATGCGACGGCGGACGGCGGTATCGTCGTCCGTATCTGGTGGAAACCCTTCATCCTTTGCATCTGGGGCGGAGCGGTGATCATGGCGATCGGAGGCTTCGTGTCGCTGAGCGACCGGCGCCTGCGCGTCGGAGCGCCGCGTCGCAAGGCAAAGCCTGCGCGCCCTGCAATGGAGCCGGCCGAATGATGCGCCGTGTTCTTTTGGCCGTTGCTCYCGTGCTCGCAGCCGCGCCGGCCTTCGCCGTCAATCCCGACGAGGTGCTTGGCGATCCGGCGCTTGAGACCCGCGCGCGTGCCATTTCGGCCGAGCTGCGTTGCATGGTCTGCCAGAATCAGTCGATCGACGACTCCAATGCGGAGCTGGCCAAGGATTTGCGGCTGCTGGTGCGCCAACGGATTGCCGGCGGGGACAGCGACGAGCAGGTCATGACCTACATCGTCTCCCGTTATGGCGAGTTCGTTCTGCTGAAACCGCGGTTCGAGACCAAAACGCTGCTGCTCTGGTGCGCACCGCTTCTGCTGATCGYGCTTGGCGGCATCTCGCTGGCCGTCTTCGCCCGGCGACGCGCCGGCAAGCCGACAGGCACGGCGTTGACGGAAGGCGAACAGGCCCGGTTGAACGAATTGCTCAAGAAATAGTGTCAGCCGCTGCGGGGCAGGCGCTGACGCAGAAGAGACACGACGAACCAGGCGGTAAACGCCAGGACCACGCTGCCTGCGGCAATCGGGCCTGCGGCTGGAGAGTAGATATCCATCGCTGCGCCGACCGTCGTTGATCCCGCGGCACTTCCGACGGCATAGGCGAGCGCAAATGCGGCGCTCCCGGCGACAAGCGTGTCCCCGGCATAGCGCTCGCCGAGGATGGTCAATGCGCAGGTATAAAGCGAAAAGCTCGCCGCCCCCATGATGCCGAAGGCGATCAGGATGGCTGCCTGAGACTGAAGAAACGGGATGGCGATGAAGCTGAGCCCGGCGAGGCAGCCGGAACAGACGGCGACGCCTGACCGCGACGTCTTGTCGAGAAACCAGCCGACGACCGGCTGCGCAAGGGCGGTGGGAAGCGCAAGGACGGTAACGCTGACGGCTGCAAACGCCTCCGAATACCCAAGCCTGACGAAGTACACGGGCATCGCCGAAATTGCTGCGATGTCGGCAAAAGCGAACGCGGCGACCATGCCGATCAGGATCGGCGCGCTTCTGACGAACTTGAAAAGCGCGCCCGAGACTGCTTGCTCGGGCTGCGTGCGTGCTCTCCTGCTGAGGATAACCGTCAGGAACGCCACGCAGGCGACATAGACGGCAAGCAACGCGAACGCAAAGCCTTGCTCGGTTCCAAACAGCGGGATGGCGAGCGGGCCTGCAGCGAAGCCGCCGCACATGCCTGCACCGTAGAGACCGGAAATCCGCCCGCGCAGGCGATCGGGGCAGGCGGTATTGAGCCAGGCCTCGCTCAGCATGAAGATCAGGCTGACGCACACGCCAAGACAGAAGCGCGCGATGCACCAGACCCAGAAAATGTCGAAGGTCGCGAAAACGGAAAGACTGAGCGCGCAGCCGACCAGGCCAGCGACGATCAGCCGATCACCCCGGACGCGACGCGAAAGCCATCCGACGGCGAATGTGGCGGTTGCCAGCCCTGCCGCGAAGCATCCAGCGTTGAAGCCGATCAGGCTTGGAGAAACATTGCGATGCTCGAGAACCAGCGAAATCAGCGGATAGGTGAGCCCTTGCGCCACGGCAAAGGCCGTGACACCGATAATCACGGCGGCGATTGCGGCGCTGTCTGGCGCAAAATCGTCTACCGGAATTGCATGGTTCATCGGTGGGCCTCGTTCGCGTTGCGGAGCGACGAATAACGGTTGGGCGCTTCGAAGTCGAGAGCGGGCCGGGGGCCATGCTGCGGCTGGGTCAATTTCGGACATTACGAATTATTCATCGCCCGGACAGTTCGCAGTAAGGTGTGCCGTCCTATATCTTCATTCATCAACGGATCCGGTAGTCACCGATCCTGCGGACGCAAAGATAAAGAAGGTGCCTCTTATGCTCAAGAATATCAAAACCCCGTCGCTCAATACCGCCCTCAAGGCTTCGACCGTCGCGGGTCTTGCCGCTGCGGTGCTGGCAACCGGTATTCCCCTCGAAATCACACGCTCCTACGCCGAAGCCGTCAAGGTTCAGGCTCCATCCGTTCCAAGCTTCGCAAACGTCGTAGACGCCGTCTCTCCCGCGGTCGTCTCGGTACGTGTCGAAAGCCGCATTAGCCCAGTTTCCGACGAAGACGGCGGCAACGGCTTCTCGTTCGATTTCAACGGCCGCGGCCTCGACGATCTTCCCGACGCCCTGAAGCCTTTCTTCCGCCAGTTCGGCGAGCAGGGCCCGCAAGGCCCGCAGGGTCATCGTGGTCCGTCGGGAAAGCATTCCGGTCCAGATGGCAAGGGCCGTCTGCGTCCGGTTGCCCAGGGCTCCGGCTTCTTCATTTCCGATGACGGCTACATTGTCACCAACAATCACGTCGTATCCGACGGCGCTGCTTTCGTCGCGGTCATGAGCGATGGCACCGAGCTCGATGCCAAGCTTATCGGCAAGGATCCGCGTACCGATCTCGCGGTTCTGAAGGTTGACGGCAAGGGCCGCAAGTTCACTTACGTCAACTGGGCGGATGACAACAACGTCCGCGTCGGTGACTGGGTCGTCGCTGTCGGCAACCCCTTCGGCCTCGGCGGTACGGTAACGGCAGGCATCGTCTCGGCTCGCGGCCGCGACATTGGCTCCGGCCCCTATGACGACTACCTGCAGGTTGACGCTGCGGTTAACCGCGGCAACTCGGGCGGCCCGACCTTCAACCTCGCCGGCGAAGTTGTCGGTATCAACACGGCGATCTTCTCGCCGTCCGGCGGCAGCGTCGGCATTGCCTTCGCAATTCCGGCTTCGACCGCCAAGGATGTCGTTGCCGACCTCATGAAGGACGGTACGGTGTCGCGTGGCTGGCTTGGTGTTCAGATCCAGCCGGTGACCAAGGATATCGCCGACTCGCTCGGCCTATCGGAAGCAAGCGGTGCGCTCGTCGTGGCACCGCAGGAAGGCTCGCCCGGCCAGAAGGCCGGCATGAAGGCCGGCGACGTCGTGACCGCGCTCAATGGCGAGACGGTCAAGGATGCTCGCGATCTCAGCCGCCGCATCGGTGCGATGCAGCCCGGCAAGAAGGTCGAGCTCTCGGTCTGGCGCGCAGGCAAGGCCCAGCCTCTGTCTGTCGAACTAGGCACTCTTCCGGCCGATCAGAAGGAAGCCTTGGCTGATGACAGCGATCAGGCACCGGAAGCACAGACCCCTGCCTCGGAAAAGGCGCTTGCCGATCTCGGCATGACGGTTGGTCCGGCCGATGACGGCAAGGGTCTGCAGATCACGGGTATCGACCCGAACTCCGATGCTGCCGACAAGGGCATCAAGGAAGGCGAGAAGATCACTTCGGTCAACAACCAGGAGGTCACCTCTGCCGCTGATGTCGTCAAGGTTCTGAGCCAGGCGAAGAAGGACGGTCGCACCCGTGCGCTGTTCCAGATCCAGTCGAAGGACGGCAGTCGCTTCGTGGCGCTTCCGGTCGACAACCAGGGTTGATCCTGCCAGAACAAGGACTGGAGCCGCGCTGTTGCGCGGCTCCCTTTTTGTCAATCCACCATGGGTGACGGCAATGACCCCCACGCAAAACGATACAGCTTTGAGCCTTGCCGAAACACAGGCGGCGGGTAATGTCGGCCGCATGAAGATTCTCATTATCGAAGACGATCTGGAAGCTGCAGTTTATCTGACAAAGGCGTTTCGCGAGGCGGGGATCGTCGTCGACCACGCAAGCGATGGTGAAAGCGGACTGTTTATGGGCACCGAAAACACCTACGATGTTGTCGTGATCGACCGGATGCTGCCGCGCCGCGACGGCCTCTCCGTCATCAGCGAGCTGCGTCGCAAGGGTATTCACACCCCCGTTCTCATTCTGTCGGCCCTTGGGCAAGTGGATGATCGCGTCACCGGCCTTCGCGCCGGCGGTGACGATTACCTGCCGAAGCCCTATGCCTTCAGTGAACTGCTTGCGCGCGTGGAAGTGCTCGGTCGCCGCAAGGGCACACCCGATCAGGACGTCGTCTACCGCGTCGGCGATCTGGAACTCGACCGCCTTGCCCACGAAGTGCGCCGCGGCGGAAAAGAAATTCCGCTGCAGCCGCGCGAGTTTCGCCTGCTGGAATATTTGATGAAGAATGCCGGTCAGGTCGTTACCCGGACCATGCTTCTGGAAAACGTATGGGACTATCACTTCGATCCGCAAACGAACGTCATCGACGTGCATGTCTCGCGCCTGCGCTCGAAGATCGAGAAGGACTTCAGCCAGCCTTTGCTGAAAACCATTCGGGGTGCGGGTTACATGATCAAGGATGACGGATGAGCCGCTTCTTGGTTCTCTTCAAGTCCACCGCAGTCCGCCTTTCGGCACTTTACATCCTGCTTTTTGCCATCTGTGCCGCAACGCTGGTCTTCTATGTGACCGCGATGTCCGAGAGCCTGTTGACGAGCCAGATTCGCGAGTCCGTGCAACAGGAAGTCGACCAGGTCGGGCGCGCCTACGATGCCGGCGGCATGAACCTGCTGCTGCGCACCATGGAGCGACGCGCACGCCAGCCCGGTGCCAATCTCTACATCATCGCAGGTCCTTCAGGTGACATCCTTGCCGGCAACGTCGCTTCCGTGCAGCCAGGCGTTCTGGAGGAACAGGGTTGGACGTCGTTGCCGTTTCGGTATCAGCGCTACGCAGAGGGCGACCAGGGCAAGCGGCACATGGCCGTCGCCAACATCGATGTTCTCGACAACGGGTTGCGGATACTGATCGGCCGGGATCTCGGGGAACCGGAAGCCTTTCGGGTGCTTGTCAGGCAGGCGTTGATGATCGCCCTGGCGATCATGGGGCTCGGCGCCGTCATCATCTGGTTCGGCATCGGCCGCAATGCCCTGAAGCGGATTGACCGCATGTCGGCGGCCAGCAAGAAGATCATGGCTGGCGATCTCTCGCAGCGCCTTCCCGTCGGCGGCTCCGGCGATGAGTTCGACCGTCTTTCTGTTTCGCTGAATGCCATGCTCGGGCGCATTGAAAAGCTGAACGAGGGCTTGCGCCAGGTCTCGGACAATATCGCCCACGATCTGAAGACGCCCCTTTCACGGCTGCGCAACAAGGCAGCCGATGCGCTCGATACGCCGGACACGGAAACGCGCCGCGTTGCGCTTGAGGGGATCATCTCCGAGTCCGACCAGTTGATTCGGACCTTCAACGCCTTGCTGATGATCTCGCGCGTGGAGGCCGGATCGGTCGCTGCCGAAATGTCGACCGTCGATCTATCGGCAATCGTTGCCGATAGTGCCGAGCTCTACGAACCTGTCGCAGAGGAAGCGGGGCTTGCACTGACGTCGTCGATCGAGCCCGGGATCGCGGTGCAGGGCAATCGCGAGCTGATCGGTCAGGCGATCTTCAATCTGATCGACAACGCTATCAAATATTCTTCAGATACGGACGGCGGTGGAGAAGTCTCCCTGCGGCTGACCCGTAGCGTTGACGGCATTTGCCTTCAGGTCGCCGATCGCGGCCCCGGCATTCCTGCAGAAAAGCGAGAGGAAGTGCTGAAACGTTTCGTACGTCTCGACGAAAGCCGCTCGAAGCCGGGCACCGGTCTCGGCCTGTCGCTCGTCGAGGCTGTCATGGAGCTGCACAGCGGCAGGCTGGAGCTTTCCGACACCGTTGCCGACGGCGACGACGTCAAGAGCCGCGGCTTGGCTGTCACGATGATCTTTCCCGTGAAATAGGCGACATCCCGATGTCGGTGCCGTATTGCGAACCCGACATCGAGTGAATTGGCTGTTGGCCATTGCGCTCCCAGACCCTACCTTAGCTGTCAGTTGTTGAAGCGAGTCTGATTCTGCTCCGGCTCTTTCGCTGCTGCTTGCCAGGGAGGGCGCATGCTGACGAAATCGAAGCACAGCCTCACGGACGTGGCCGACGGCCTGCTTAAGCCGTTGAGCAAGACCGAGTTGAAGCTTGCTCTGAGCGATCTCCAGAAAATCGGCAAGACCGAAGCGGCCGTCGCTGAAATGCTCAAAGTGGACGGGCCGCTTCGTGATTTCATCACCGCGGCGTTGACGCTGTCGCCCTATCTGCGCGACATCGCAAATGTTGACCCGAGCATCCTTTGCGGAGCGATAGTCGACCCGCTGGAGCCGCAGATAGAGACGCTGATTGCCGAGGCCAGAGACGCCTGGAGACCGGCAAGTGACGGCGTCCCGCCATCTGAATCGGAAATGATGAGCCGCTTGCGCATCGCCAAGCGCAAGGTGGCCTTCCTCGTGGCGCTTGCCGATCTCGCCCGCATCTTCGACGCGCGCGCCACCACCGCGTGGCTGAGCCGGCTTGCCGAAGCATCGGTTGCCGCTGCGATCGACCACCTCCTGCTCTCTGCACACGAGAGCCGCAAGCTTCAGCTGAAGGACGTTGCACGGCCAAGCGAGGGATCGGGGCTGATCGTCCTTGGCATGGGCAAGCTCGGCGCCTCCGAGCTCAACTATTCCTCCGATATCGATGTGGTCGTTTTCTTCGACGAGCAGGCGGGCATTCTTCCCGATCCCGACGACGCGATTGAGGTGTTTCCGCGTCTTATGAGGCGTCTCGTCAGGATCATGCAGGAGCGCACCGCGGACGGCTATGTGTTCAGGACGGACCTGAGGCTGCGGCCGGACCCCGGCTCGACGCCGCTTGCGATCTCCGTCGATGCGGCCATGATCTATTACGAGGGCAGGGGGCAGAACTGGGAACGGGCGGCCTTCATCAAGGCACGCGCGGTCGCCGGCGACGTCCCGGCGGGTGAGGAGTTCCTGCGGGGCCTCGTGCCTTTCGTCTTTCGCAAGTACCTCGACTACGCCGCGATTGCCGACATCCATTCCATCAAGCGCCAGATCCATGCTCACAAGGGACACGGTGCCATCGCCGTCAAGGGCCACAACGTAAAGCTTGGCCGCGGCGGAATTCGCGAGATCGAGTTCTTCGCGCAGACCCAGCAGCTGATCGCCGGCGGCCGCATGCCCGTGCTTCGCTTGCGCAGCACGGAGGAAACGCTGGTGGAGCTCACCAAGGCAAAGTGGATCGACGAGGAGACGCGCGACGAACTGACGGAGGCCTACTGGTTTCTCCGTGATGTCGAACACCGAATCCAGATGGTTCGCGACGAGCAGACGCACCTGCTTCCGGAGGCGGAAGCCGATCTGAAGCGCATCGCATTCATGATGGGCTTCAGCGATACACCGAGCTTTTCCGAACGACTGGTCGAGGTATTCAGAACCGTCGAGCGCCGCTACGCACGTTTGTTCGAACAGGAGACCAGACTTTCCACGGAAACCGGAAACCTCGTCTTCACCGGTCAGAACGACGATCCCGATACGCTGAATACGCTGAAGAAAATGGGTTTCGAGCGACCTTCGGATATATCGCGCGTTATACGCACCTGGCATTACGGGCGATACAAGGCGACGCAGTCCGTGGAAGCGCGCGAGCGGCTGACGGAACTGACGCCGCAACTGCTGCGGGTCTTCGGCGAGAGCAAGCGCGCGGACGAAGCGATCCTTCGGTTCGACAGCTTCATTTCCGGCCTTCCTGCCGGCATTCAACTTTTTTCTCTTCTTGGCAGCAACCCGGCTCTGCTTTCCCTCATCGTCAACATCATGTCGTCAGCGCCAAAGCTTGCGGAGGTGATTGCCGCCAAGCCGCATGTTTTCGATGGGATGCTCGACCCCGGCCTGATGGCGGAGCTCCCGACCCGCGACTATCTTGCAGAGCGGCTGCGGGGATCGCTGCAGCAGGCGCGTTACTACGAAGAGATCCTCGACCGCCTGCGCATCTTTGCTTCCGAGCAGCGCTTCCTGATCGGCATCCGCCTGCTGACGGGTACCATCAACGGCGCAATGGCCGCACGCGCCTTCACCCATCTGGCCGATCTCATCATCGAGGCAGCGCTCAAGGCTGTCATAGGCGAAATAGAAGCTGCTCACGGCAAGTTTCCCGGCGGCCGCGTCGCGGTCGCAGGCATGGGCAAGCTCGGCAGCTTCGAGCTGACCGCGGGCTCCGACATCGACCTCATTCTTCTCTACGACTATGAGGAGACGGCGGGCGAATCCGATGGTGCCAAGCCGCTCGACGCCGTCCGCTATTTTACGCGCATCACGCAACGCCTGATCGCCGCTCTTTCCGCGCCGACAGCGGAGGGCGTGCTGTACGAAGTCGATATGCGCTTGCGCCCCTCCGGCAACAAGGGACCGGTTGCCACCCGCATCAGTTCATTCGGCAAGTATCAGCGCGAGGAGGCCTGGACCTGGGAACATATGGCACTCAGTCGCGGCCGTCTGATTTGCGGTGATGGCAGTCTGATCGCGGAGGCGCAGCATATTGTTGGCGAAGTGCTTTCGAAAACGCGGGAGATAGGCAAGGTGACGCAGGATGTCACCGAGATGCGCGAGCTGATCGAAAAGGAAAAGCCCCCGGCAGGTCTGTGGGATCTGAAACTCATCCCCGGCGGCGTGATCGATATCGAATTCATCGCGCAGTACCTCGCGTTGATCGCCCCGGCAAAGGGCGTCGACGCGAAGGTCAACGGACTGAACACAGGTGAGGCGTTGAAGCTGCTCGGCGGAAAGCTGATGACGGCGGCGGACGTCGACACCTGTATCGAGGGCTTTGCGCTTTACACAGAGTTGTCGCAACTGATCCGGCTTTGCATCGACGCGCAGTTCGACCCCAAGGACGCGCCGGCCGGGCTGACCGATCTGGTCTGCCGTGCCGGCGACTGCCCTGACATCAAGACGCTCGAGGGCGAGGTGAAACGTCTCTCCAAGGCAGTCCGGAAGGTGTTCCTGTCGGTCGTTAGGGCTTAGCGGCCGCTGTCGGGGATGCGCAGCGATATGACCGTGCCGATCGCCTCGCGCGAGCGGATCTTCATCTGTCCGCCATGCAGGCTTGTGAGAGAGCGGGAGATCGCCAGCCCGAGCCCGGAGCCGCCCTTGCTCTTGGCATACTGGCTCTGGACTTGCTCGAAGGGTTGACCGATCTTGCTCAGGGCTGCGCGGGGAATGCCGATGCCGGTATCGGCGATGGTCAGAACAACAGCGCCGTTCGTCCGGCGGGTGCGTACGGCAATGCGGCCGCCCTCGTTGGTAAACTTGACGGCATTCGAAAGCAGGTTCAGCAGGATCTGCTTCATCGCACGGCGGTCGGCCGTCAGGGCCATACCGTCGCAGAGGCGCTGTTCGATCTGGATATTCTTCTCGCTTGCCGGGATCGCCGTAAAGCGAAGGCTTTCCTCAATCAACGGTGCGAGGTCCATATTCTCGCGATGTAGCTTCATGTGGCCAGCTTCGATCTTCGACATGTCGAGAATGTCGTTGATCACGTTCAGCAGGTGCTTGCCGCTGTGATGGATATCGCGGGCGTACTCGTCGTACTTGGCCGAGCCGAGCGGACCGAACATCTCGTCCTGGAGGATTTCCGAAAAGCCGAGGATCGCATTGAGCGGCGTGCGCAGTTCATGTGACATGTTGGCGAGAAATTCCGACTTTGCCCTGTTGGCGGCCTCGGCTCGCTCCTTTTCCGCCTGGTAGTTGGAGTTGGCGACCGAAAGCGCGGCCTTCTGGCTTTCAAGCGTATGTCTGGAGGCGGAGAGGTCGCCGATCGTTGCCATCAGGCGCCGTTCGGAATCGCGCAGGCGCTCCTGATTGCGCTTGAGCAGCGTAATGTCGGTGCCCACCGAAACCATACCGCCGTCGCGCGTGCGCCGCTCGTTGATCTGCAGCCAACGCTCGTCGGCAAGCTGCACTTCCGTCGTGCGCGAGTATCCAGATCCGTCGGCGTCGGCGATGCGCCGCTCGATGACGGGGCGGGCTGCCGCAGCGTTGACGGTCGAGCGCTCCGTGCCAGGTACCAGAACGCGGTCGGGTAGGCCGTAAGCCTGCTGGAAGTGGGCGTTGCACATGACCAGCCGGTCGTTCTTGTCCCACAGGACGAAGGCCTCCGACGTGCACTCGATGGCATCGGCCAGTCTTTGATCGGCTTCGGCGTATCGCTGCGCGAGACGATGCTGCTCGGTCACATCCATCGCGATGCCGATCATGTGGACACGGCCTGCGTTGGTTCGAATGACCTGGGCGCGCGCGCGCATCCAGACATAGTGGCCGCCTGCGTGGCGCATGCGAAAGATCTGATCGATCTGCTCGGAATCGCCGCGTGCGATCGAACGCGCGATTTCGTAGATGCCGCCGTCATCTGGATGCATCAGCCGGGCTGCGTCGCCGAAGCACATGTTGCCTTCCGAAGTCGGAAGGCCGAGCATTTCGTACATCGAGCGGGACCAGAAGAACTCGCGACGGTCGAAATCAAAATCCCATAGACCGCAGCGGCCGCGAGAAAGGGCCGTCTCGACGCGCAGGTTGGATTCGAGAAAGATCTCGTCCGCGTCGCGTGCGCGTTTCACCTGCGTATAGTAGGCGTAGAGCACGACGAGCAGGATCGAGGAAATGCCGGCAAATAGGGTAACGTTCAGCGTTGCCTCTTCACGCCAGAGCTTATCGATGCGGTCGAGAGACGTCGCTGCAACGACATAGCCGCCGGAATTGCCGACAAGCGTGATCTCCGCGTAATGTGGACGGCCGCTGATGGTCGTTTCGATGACACCGGCGCGATCACCGAAACGACGAATTGCCGAGACCTCTGAGAGGAAGTCGCCGACGCTCGCGCCGATGTAGGCGGCGCCGGCTGCCGATGCAGCAAAGACTTTGCCCGTTGGCTGGACAAGCAGCACGAAGGCATCGTCGTCCAGACGATCCTGCGGAAGAAAGCGCGCCAGGCGGGACTGCGCCGCGGTGACGTCGCCAGCCTCGAAAACCGCGCCGGATTCGGCGAATGCGGCGGCGGCGGTCGCGGCTGCGAGCGCCGTGGAATGACGGGCGGCAGCTTCCATCCGGCTGTACTCGGACATCATGCCGAAGAAGTGCGATGCAGCGACCACCGTGAGAAACGCGACGATCAACATCGGGATAGCGCGCTTGAGCGTTGTCTCGGCATGCACGACGTTGCGGGAGGGCGCTGAACTGCTGTTGGCGAAGGTATCGCGCCAGGAGCGGAAGCCTTCGAAATCGACACGCAGCCGCCCTTCGGCCACGGTTGCCCGCCGCACGTTCATCATCGTTTGAGCCTTGATCCCTCGTGTGATTCGCTGCGCCGCTCGCCCGAACCTGTCTCAATGAATCACTGGTGATTCGCGTTGTCCAGAGGAAAAGGTAAAAATCTGTTAACCGATTCTAAGTGCTTATTTTTCCAGAGCGTGCTGGAGGCGGCTTGCGATAGCGCGGCCGCTTCCCGTCGCAAATCACCCCTTGAGTGTGCGTTCGACAATATCGCGAACGTCCGTCGAAAGGCCCGCGGTCTGTTCAATTTCCGCCAAAGCCTTGCGTGCATGCTCGGCACGGATCGGCTCCAGTGAACGCCACGAACGCATGGACGTGAGGATGCGCGCGGCCAGCTGCGGGTTGCGGCCGTCGATGTCGAGTATCTCGCGTGCCAGGAACCGGTAGCCTTCGCCGTCCGCGCGCCCAAAGCCCGTCGGATTGGCAAAGGCAAACGTCCCGATGAGGGCGCGCACGCGATTGGGATTGGTTCGCTTGAAGAGCGGATTGTCCAGCAGCGTGAGAACGCGGTCGAGCGTCGCCGCTCCCGGGATGGCCGCCTGCACGGAGAACCACTTGTCGACCACCAACGGGTTTTCGGAGTAGCGGCCCAGAAACGCCGCCAAGGCTTCGGTCGCTTCATTGCTGTCGGGGAAACGATGAGCAAGGACGGTTAGCGCCTGCATAAGGTCGGTCATGTTGTTTGCGGCATCGAACGCGGCCTTGGCGCGCAAGGGCGCGTTTTCCGCATAGGAGAGATAGACGAGTGCCGCGTTACGCAGAGCACGGCGCCCAGCACTCTTGGCGTCGGGGCTGAAGGCGCCCGTTGTCGTCATCGTATCCAGAAGTGCGGCGAATATTTCTTTTCCGGCTGCTGCGACCTGCTGCATCACCGCCTGGCGGCCGGCGTGGATGGCGTCCGGATCGTTGTTCCCGCCAAGTTCCCGTGCGATGTCGGCTTCGCTCGGCAGCGCCAGCGCCTGGGCGCGGAAAGCCGGTTCGAGGCTCTCGTCGGTGGCCGCGGCAAGCAGCGCGTCGACAAAGGTCCGCTCGGCCACCACGGTTTTGCCAACGCGCGTATCGCGTCCCGCGGCCAGCAGAGTAGGCAACGCCAGATCCGTGAGCGCTTGCCAGCGAGAAAAGTGATCGGTCTCATAGCGGGCCAACAAGGCGAGATCTGCCGGCGTCTGATCGAAGTGCAGGTTGACAGGCGCCGAGAAGCTGCGGTTGATCGACACGACAGGGCGCGAAGCAATGCCATCGAACACTGCCGTCTGCGCCCGCTCGGTAAGATGCAGCACATTGCCGGTGTACTCGGCCCCAGCGACGGTAGCAGGCTGAAACGCCGTGCCGTCCTCTGCAAACAGCGCGACGCTGAGCGGAATGTGCATCGGTTCCTTGTCGGTTTGCCCCGGCGTTGCCGGGATCATCTGTTCGAGCGAGAGGCTGAAGGTTTTCGCTGCAGCGTCGTAGGTCCCGGAGGCGGTGATGAGCGGCGTACCCGCCTGATGATACCAGAGCGAGAACTGCGCGAGGTCGCGTCCGCTCGCATCCTCGAAGCATTTGACAAAATCCTCTATCGTCACGGCTTGGCCGTCATGACGATCGAAGTAGAGGTTCATGCCCTTCTTGAACGTCTCCTTGCCGAGCAGCGTCGCGATCATCCGCGTGACCTCGCTGCCCTTCTCATAGACGGTTGTCGTATAGAAGTTGTTGATTTCACGATACTTCGTCGGGCGCACCGGATGAGCGAGCGGACCGCCGTCTTCCGGGAACTGTTCCGATTTCAGATGCCGGACTTCAGCAATGCGCTTGACCGGGCGCGAGCGCTGATCGGCGGAGAATTCGTGGTCGCGATAGACCGTCAAGCCTTCCTTGAGGCACAGCTGGAACCAGTCGCGGCAGGTGATGCGGTTGCCGGTCCAGTTGTGGAAATATTCGTGCGCGATGATCGCCTCGATATTGGCGTAGTCTGCATCGGTCGCGGTTTCCGGATCGGCGAGGACGTATTTGTCGTTGAAGACGTTGAGCCCCTTGTTCTCCATGGCGCCCATGTTGAAGTCGGAGACGGCAACGATCATGAAGATATCGAGGTCGTATTCGCGGCCGAAGGCTTCTTCGTCCCACTTCATCGAGCGCTTCAGGGCGTCCATCGCATAGCCGGCACGGGGCTCCTTGCCGTGCTCGACATAGATCTTCAACGCGACGTCGCGACCGGACATCGTGGTGAAGGTGTCCTCAATCACGCCGAGATCGCCGGCCACCAGCGCGAAAAGGTAGCTCGGCTTGGGATGCGGATCGAACCAGGCCGCAAAATGCTTGCCTTCGCCGTAACCTGCGCCGCCGAGGAAATTGCCGTTCGAGAGCAGCAGCGGGTTGGCCGCCTTGTCGGCGATGATATTGACCGTGAAGGGAGCCAGTACATCCGGGCGGTCGGGAAAATAGGTGATGCGGCGGAATCCCTCCGCCTCGCACTGCGTGCAATAGATCCCGCCGGTGCGGTAGAGACCCATCAGTTGGGTATTCGCTTCCGGGTTGATGATCGTCGTGATAGTCAGCTCAAAGGGACCGGACTCCGGCAGGTCTCGGATCGTCAGGCTTTCCGGCGTGGCCGTATACTGGCTGGCGGGCATGTCCATCTGGTCGAAGAGCAGACCGGAAAGCGCCAGTTCATCGCCATCAAGGATCAACGGGGCCTTTGCGTCAGCGCCTTCGCGGCGACGGAAGATCAGGCGCGATTCTACTTTTGTTTCCGTGGGATCGAGTTCGAACGTCAGGTCGACCCGCTCCAGAACGAAGTCGGTGGGGCGGTAGTCTGCCAGATTGATGACCTGGCCGGTATCTGTGCGCATAGTGTTCCCTGAAGACCTTAAGACATTGCTTCGCAAACAGAGTGGGCGCTCTGCCGTAAAATTTGAGGCTATGATTACATCAAAGTCTGAACCAAAGCTAAAGCGAACGGCCTTCGAGCCCAAGTTTTAGCGCGGCCACGTGTCGGAGATACTTGATGCATTCTGTTTCTACTATCTCAGATTGAGAGCCGTGTTTGCAGCAATAATCCGGATGCGCCAGATGCAGAACGGGAGTGTAAATCCGCCTTGATTTGTACATGCATAGGTTGTTTGTTGTCGGACGGGGACATTGCGAAACAGTGAGAGTTCGTGGCTGTGGAAAGGTCAGCAACCATTTGGCTAGCTGACTATTTCTGGGCGTTTATCGACGATGGCGATCGTCGCCCTGATCAGACGCGGCGGCAACTCCCTCTCGATTTTAGATTTTTGCCCTGTTCTTTAAAGGAAACCACTGCCACAGTCGGCACGCGTCGAGTCTGATGCGTTCTCCCGCCCTCCATTGCCAATACAAGAGCTTGTGACATGCAGTCGGTTCCCGGAAATCCGATGAGGGGTATTGCGCTAAAAGTCGCCTCGGTCGTCGTCTTCCTCGCAATGCAGACCTTCATCAAACTGGCCGGCAGCGACATTCAACCAGGGCAGGTGACGTTCTGCCGATCCTTTTTCGCTCTTTTTCCCATCATCGCCTACCTGACCTATCGCGGCCAGCTGCGGTCCTCTTTCCACACGGCCAATCCGGTGGGCCATCTGAAGCGCGGGACGCTTGGGATCATATCCATGGGGCTCGGATTCTACGGTCTGCTGCACCTGCCGTTGCCGGAGGCGATCGCTCTTGGCTATGCGACGCCGCTGGTTGCCGTGGTCTTTGCAGCGATTTTCCTCGGCGAGACCGTGCGGGTCTATCGTTGGAGCGCAGTCATCGTGGGCATTGTCGGCGTTTCGATCGTGTCCTGGCCCAAGCTCACCCTTTTTCGCGACGGTGGAGGTGAAACCGAACAGGCAATCGGCGCGATAGCAGTCTTGCTGTCGTCGGTTCTTGGCGGGATGGCGATGATCCAGGTGCGCCGGCTTGTCGAGGAGGAGAAGACCTCGACGATCGTTCTGTATTTCTCGATCACGGCATCGGTCTTCTCGTTGGTGACGTTGCCTTTCGGCTGGGACTTTCTCGACCTCGCGCCGCAGATATTTCTGATTGCCGCCGGCTTTTGCGGCGGCGTTGCGCAGATATTGCTGACAGAGAGCTATCGGCACGCCGATGTCTCCACAATTGCACCATTCGAATACACGTCGATCGTGCTGGGCGGCGTCTTGGCCTACTTCGTGTTCGGTGACATACCGACCCTCAGCATGCTGGCCGGCACGGCCATCATCGTGGCTGCCGGTATATTCATCATCTACCGCGAACATCGGCTGGAACTCGAGCGTCGGGCTTCTCGCGCAACCGGCTAGCCGTACGAGGTCGCTGCATCGAAAAACAAATCCCCTGCTTGTAGCAAATTCGATACCTTCGCATAGATTGAATAAAAACCAGGAAAATTGAAGGCTGGTATCTTGGCATGCGCCGTGGTTTCTGAATATGAAAGTGTTTCATTTATTCGCAGTGCTGCATATTAGAAATAGGCGGCGTTCTTGGGCTGTCGTATGCACGATGGATGCCAATCGGGTGCGAAGTCCGGGAGAGACATGCCGTTAAGTGCTGAAAACCTTGTCGCAGATCCAAAATTCATACTAGGCATCCGTTTCCATGCCGGCCGCATGCGCAGCATGTTCGACGCGGGACCGCGGCTCGCCCGGCTGCTGGCCTCTCAGCAACGCTGGTTGTTGACCCAGATGGCTTACGCGTTGAGTATGGAACGTGATCCAGCGGATTCTTCCTCGGGTCTGACGGCCGTAAGGCTGACCAGCGAGATCACCGCTTTGAAGGTCGCAAGCCGCAACACGGTGCTGAGCTTTATCGACGAACTTTTCACCTATCGCTTCATTGCTTGCGAGCCGGGGGACGAGCGGAGAAGGCCGCGCCATTACGAGCCTTCCGACCACAGCCATCAGGCAATGTTCGGCTGGCTGTGGTCCAATCTTTGCGCGTTGGATATGCTGGACGGCTCCGACCGTGCTGTCCAGTTTCAGGCGCAGCCCGCCTGGATGCGTCTCATGCAGCCCCGTATCGCCCGAAATTGCGTTGGTGACCCGTTGTGGCGCGAGCCGCCGGAACAGGTTGGCCTCTTCTTGTGGAATGATGCGGGCGGGCTGATCGTCGACCATCTGATGTCGCGACTCGACCTCGATGAACAGGATCCCGACCGATATGTCATCGGCCATATCGACAGCCGTGCGCTTGCCGCCGATTTCATGATGTCGCGCACTCATATGCAGAGGCTCTTTGCCAAGGCAGCGCAGCACCGATCCGCTGGGTGGGAGCCAGGCTCGAAGCGGCCCTCGCTATGGGTTTCTCGCGATTTCGTTCAGGCATACTGCCGCTGGCAGGCGATCAAATTTGCCTACGTGGACGAAGCCTTCCACTGGGTGAGGTCTTTGTCGGAGGAACGGCTTGGCGAGTGGCAAAGGTCGTAGCCGCGGCCGCCTAGGCGGCGTCAGGCGACATGTCCCGTTCGTATGATTCGGCGGCGCAGACGGCCGCGCGGATATGCTCGATCGTATTGATTTTGCAGAAGAGCGAAAGAAGACGTGTCGTCATGATCATGCCAAGTAAAATGAGGCAGGCGTGACGCCCGCCGCCTCTCTGTCAATATTGCTGGAAGTCCGCAAAGATAGCAGCGGGGCGCGCAATGCGCCCGCTGGCGCCTGTGCCGCGAGCCACCATCTGCTCGTTGGTCGCGAAGCCGATACGGTTGTAGCTCTGCGTTTTGCGAACGCGATCGCTCACGACGCGGAGGGTTTCAAACCCGCAGTGAATAGGACGTAAAAGTGCGCTCATGGCCTTGGTTCCTTTTGATTCCTCCCAAGACACAGGCCCAATATTGCAGTGCACCATGATTTTTGCAACGCATAAGAACACGCAACTGGTATGCGCTAATTGCATGCGTCGCTTCATAAAACGTTTACAATTGGCTATTTTTAATGCAGGTCAGAGTGCCGCAAGTTTTTCTCTAAAAGCCAAAAGGTCGTTCCATGCCAAACGTTTATTGATCGGCGCGGTCAGAAGATCCTGCGGATGCAGCGTTGCGATCGCCGGAATGGTCTGCCCACCGATCGCAATGTCGCGCCATTGGCCGCGGAGCCCGTGGATCGTGTCGCTCTCGCCGAAAAACACGCGAGCGGCAAAATTCCCCAGCAGGAGAATCACTTTCGGTTCTGCCAGCGCGATTTGCCGCTCGATGAAAGGGCGGCAGATATCCATCTCGGCAGACGACGCGACCCGATTTCCGGGGGGGCGCCAGGGGATGACCTGAGTGAGCACAATGCCGCTGCGGTCGAGCCTGATCGCTGCAAGCATCTTGTCCAGCAACTGGCCGGGTCTTCCTGCGAAGGGTTGGCCTTCGCGATCGTCTTCCGCGCCCGGCGCCGAACCGATGACCATGATGCCACTTCCTGCGTCGCCGCTGGCAAAGATGGTCGAGCGGGCGCTGTGTTTCAGGTTGCAGCCGTTGAACGCCTCGATGGCAGTCTTCAGCTCCGTCAGCGAACGGGCGCCTTCGGCGGCAAAACGTGCCTGTTGGACCGCTTCGCCATCCGGAATTGCCGGCTGCGGTCTTTGGGCGGCGCGCTCGGGCTGTGGAGCGCCGCGTTGCTGCGCTTGCGGTGAGGGGCGAGACGCCGGCTGGCGGCTCTCCCCGACCTGTGGGGCAGGGGCGGCGGTACGCCTTGACGCCTTCATTGCTTCGAACTCGGCGAACCGATCGACGGCCTCCTCCTCCAGCAGCCACTCGACTCCGGCCTCTGTATGAAAGTGCAGAAGCGCGGCAAGTTCGCCCGGGGAGAGGTCGTTGACGGAGATCATGCGTGCGACTTTACCGAAGCCGCATCGTCAATGAAAGAGCGCCGAGGTGCACAAGCGACCTATTGCACCGTCCATTGCGCAATGTCGTCGCGTTCGCCGATCAGCGCCAGGCCATGCGCGATCGACAGCAGTTCTCCACCCGTCTCGATCCGATCCGAATCGAAGCGCTCGGTAAAGATACGACGAACGGCCGGCACGAAGGAGGTGCCGCCGGTCAGAAAGACCTTGTCGATGGCTGTCGACGTCGTGTTCGTCTTCTGCAGAACATCGTCGAGCGCGCCCTCGATCCGCGCGAGGTCGTCGGCAATCCAGCTGTCGAAGTCCGCGCGACGCACTGTGCGGTGTCCGCCGCGTCCTAGCGGACCGAAGTCGAACGCGGCCTCATCGGCTGCGGAGAGCGCCATTTTGGTTGCGGAGACCGCCTGGTAGAGCGGATATCCCTCGTCGTGGTCGACGAGATCGATGAAGGTCTCGAGCTTCTCCGGTTCCAGAGCTGTCCGCACCAGCTTCTTCAAATCTTCGAACTCGCGCGATGTCTTGAAGATCGACAGCTGGTTCCAGCGGCCGAAGCTCGAATAGTAGTTGCTGGGAACTTCAAGAATCTTGTCGAAACTTCTGAAATGACTGCCTTTGCCGATCTGCGGCGCAATGATGTTGTCGATGATACGGTAGTCGAAGTGGTCGCCTGCGACACCCACGCCGGCGTGACCAATGGGCGTTGCCGTCAGCTTTCCGGCAACAGTCTCGAAGCGGATAAGCGAATAGTCGGTGGTGCCGCCTCCGAAGTCGGCAACCAACACCGTTGCGTCCGACTTCAGGTTCTGCGCGAAGAAGAAAGCTGCGGCCACCGGCTCGTAGACATAGTGGATTTCGGGAAAGCCGAAGCGGGAGAGGGCCTCGTTGTAGCGCTCGGTCGCCAGCGCCGGATCGGGGTTGGCGCCGGCAAAATGCACCGGCCGCCCTGTAACGATCCGCTGGACATCCGACGGCCAATTGTTGCCGGCATAATTCTTCAGGCGCTCAATGAACACCTCCATCAGGTCCTCGAAGCTGTGACGCTTGGCGTAGATTAAGGTGCCTTGGAAGAGGGCGCTGGCGGCAAAGGTCTTGATGGACTGCAGAAAGCGGCAGTCGCCGGGATTGTCGATGAACTGGCGGATTGCCGCGTGGCCAGCCTCGACCTTGAGGGCCGATGTGCGGAGTTGCCCGCCTTTCATGAAAGAGAGTGCCGTGCGCATGCTGTCGGAGATGCCTGCCGCGCTGGTGAAAGCCATGGAATGGGTCGTTTCGCCATCCGCTGTGGCAAGCACCGTGTTCGTCGTGCCAAAGTCTAAACCAAGCGCCTGAGCCATGCTCGCACCTCTTAAATCAGATTGTTGCCTGAGACTGGAGCAGATGCTCCGCCAGGGCGCGGAAGGGCGCCCGAATTCTAGGGAGGGCGCGTGATGCCACAGAGGTCGGTCTTATTCAAGACGTCGATTGAAAATGAAACGGGCGCCATTGGCGCCCGTCGGGTCACTCGGCGGCGATCGCCCGAGGAACCTCTTCTTCTTCCGCGGCTTTTTTCTTGCGGCCGAAGCTCAGGAGCCAATCGCTGAGCCTGCCCATCTCGACGAAGATCACAGGCGTAATGAACAGCGTCAGCGCCTGAGACACAATCAGGCCGCCGACGACGGCAATGCCAAGCGGCTGGCGAAGCTCGGAGCTGGCACCGGTGCCGAGGGCGATCGGAAGCGCACCGAGCAACGCACAGAACGTCGTCATCATGATCGGCCGGAAACGTCTGATGCAGGCTTCGTGGATGGCTTCGGAGGGCGACATCCCGGTGCCCGAGCGCAGGTTTTCCAACGCGACGTCGATCATCATGATCGCGTTCTTCTTGACAATGCCGATCAGCATCAGCAGGCCGATCAATGCGATGATCGACAGGTCGAAGCCCATGACCCTGAGCGCCAGCAGGGCGCCCAGCGCCGCTGCCGGCAGCCCCGATAGAATCGTCAACGGGTGGATGAAGCTCTCGTAAAGCACGCCAAGAACGACGTAGATCGTCAGAACGGCCGCCAGGATGAGCAACGGCGTGTTGCCCTGAGACTGCTCGAAGATTTGCGCGGTACCGCCGTAGGACGTGAAGATGTCCGCCGGCATGTTGATGTCCTTCTTGATCTGATCGACCGCGGCTGTTGCGTCTCCGAGTGCTTCGCCGGCGGGCAGGTTGAAGGAAACCGTGGTCGAGACCAGCTGCCCCGTCTGGTTGATCGTTACCGGACCGGTGGTGCGTTGGACCTCGGCGAAGTTCGACAACGGGACGAGGGTCCCATTGTTTGATGCAACGCGGATTTCCTGGAGCTTCTGGTCGTCCCAGGGCTTGCTGGTGTCGTATTCGACGATCACGTCATAGCTGTCGCCGGTCGACTGGATCTGCGCTGCCGCGTAACCGCCAAACGATTCCTGCAGTGTCGTACGCAACTGATCGTCGTCGATGCCGAAGGCGGCAGCCTTCTCGCTATCGACGACGATGTTGGCTTGCAGTGCATTGTTCTGCGCATCGGACGTGACATCCGTGAAGCGTGGATCGGCGTGCATCGCCTTTTGGATCTTGTCGGCCCAGAGGTTCGTCTGCTCGGCGCTCAGTGCCTGAACGACGAGCTGATACTGGCTGGCTGTCTGGCGCCCGCCGAAGCGCAGGCTCTGCTGTGGCGTGATGAAGGCCTGCAGCCCCGGGATCTTGCTGATGCTGGCGCGCAGTTCCCTCAGTGTCTGGTCCAGCGGAACGCGCTGATCCTTGTTCTTCAGCTCCACGAACATCGTGCCGTTGTTGAGCGGGCTGCGTGCGTTGCCGCCGACGATCGACATCACATGGTTCACCGCCGGGTTCTGCCTGACCAGGTCTGCGGCCTGGTTCTGCAGTGACTGCATGGCAGGGTAGGAAATGTCCTGACGCGCGCGTGTCGATATGTTCAGGCGACCAATGTCTTCAGTCGGGAAGAAGCTCGCCGGCAGCGTCATGAACAGATAGACTGTCAGTCCCACGGAAGCGAGGAACAGCGCTAGAATGGCCGGCCGGTGGGCTAGGCACCAGCCGACTGCCTTCTCATAGCCTCTGAGCGTCTGCTCGAAGCCGGCATCGAACCAGCGAATGAAGAATGGCGGCTGTTCGTGGCCGCTGCCCAGCCGCGAGGCAAGCATCGGCGTCACCGTTAGCGATACGATCGCGGAGGCGACAATGGCGATCGCAACAACCATGCCGAACTCGTTGAAGATTCTGCCGACGACGCCGCCCATCAGAAGGATCGGGATGAAAACGGCAATCAGCGATACCGACATCGAGATGATCGTATAGCTGACCTCGCCCGCGCCTTTGATCGCCGCGTCGAGAACGGGCATTCCTTCTTCCACATGCCTCAGAATGTTCTCAAGCATCACGATCGCGTCGTCGACGACGAGGCCCACCGCCAAAGTCAGTCCGAGCAGCGATATGTTGTCGATGCTGTAGCCGAGCACATACATCATTCCGAAAGTCGAAATCAGCGACAGCGGAACGGCAAGGCCCGGAATGAGCGTTGCCGTCAGATGACCCGTGAACAGGTAGATCACCAGCACGACGAGGCCGATCGTCAGGAGCAGCGTGAACTTCACGTCGGATATCGCGTCGCGGATCGGCTTGGCCGAATCGTTCATGACCTGCGTTGTCACCGATGCTGGGATTTCCGCGTGCAGAGCGGGCAGCTTGGCGTTGATCGCATCGACCACCTGGACAGTGTTCGCATCCGGCTGGCGCTGTATAGCGAGGATGATGCTCTGCTTGCCGTCGTACCAGCTTCCGGTGTTCAGATTCTCCACGCTGTCCTGAACATCCGCGACATCGCCGAGGTGGATCGGCGCGCCGCCCGGATTGGCGATCACCAACGAGCGGAATTCTTCCGCGTTGGTGCGCTGGGTGTCGGCGTTGATCGTCATGCTCTGGCTGTTGTTCTGCAGCGTGCCGACAGGCACCTGGCTGTTTGCAGCGACCAGCGCCTTGTTTACCGTGTCGATGCCAATGCCGCGGTTAAGAAGCTTGCTCGGGTCGACTTCGACGCGAACGGCATATGTCTGTGCGCCGAAGACTGACACTTCAGCAACGCCTGGAAGCGTCGAAAGAGACGGCGCGATGATGTTCTCGGCGATCTCGTCGAGCTTGCTTCGTGGCATCGTGTCACTTTGGACTGCAAGCAGCATCACCGGCGCATCGGACGGGTTGGTCTTGCGATAGCTCGGCGGCGTCGTCATGTTGTCGGGCAACTGGCGGGTCGCGTGCGATATCGCGGCCTGAACGTCGGCCGCGGCCGCATCGATGCTGCGGTTCAGATCGAACTGCAGAACGATGCTCGTGTTGCCGAGCGAGTTGGTGGCGCTGATTTCGCTGATGCCAGGAATAGTCTCGAACTGTTTGATCAGCGGCGTCGCGACCGATGTAGCCATCGTTTTGGGCGAGGCGCCGGTCAGCGCGGCGGAGACGTTGATTGTCGGAAAGTCGACCTGCGGCAGGGCTGCCACTGGCACAAGCTGGTAGCCGGCGATACCGGCAAGAACGACGCCGATCGCAAGCAGCGTGGTGGCGACAGGACGCTGGATACAGAAATTCGGTATCATTCTTTCGTGTCCGCTACGATGGTTTCTGTCTTCTTCGGCTGAGCGGCGGCAGCGACATCCAGTGCCTTGGCGTCGAATTCCTCTTTGACCGCCTGCTGATCGACGAGTTGAGCCTGTCCTTCGATCACCACGTGGTCGCCTTCGGAAAGGCCGGCTGAGATGGCGCTGAACCCCCCGTTGGCGCGTGCGACGGTTACCTGGGTCAGTTGCGTTTTCCCATCCTTGACGACGAATGAAAAGAAGCCGTCTGCACCGGGGCTCACTGCCACGGTCGGAACGACCACCTGCTGCTCATTGTTGTTGAAGTGGACAACAATGTTGACAGACTGGCCAGGCCAAAGCGCACCGGACGCATTCTCGAATTTTGCCTTGGCAAGGATCGTGCCCGACGCCGGATCGACGGTATTATCGTAAAAACTGATGGTCCCTTTCCGTGCCTTGCCCTTGTCGGACTGCGGAACCGTGGTGACATCGACAGTGCCTGCCGCAAGCGATTGTTTCAACTGCCGCAGATCGCGCTCCTGGAGGTGAAACTTCACGTAGATCGGGTCATACTTGGCGATAGTGACGATCGCAGAGCCGGCATTCAAGAAGGCGCCGGGGCTGACGGCGATGTCGCCAAGGCGGCCGTCGAACGGTGCTCTTATCTGCGTATGTTCGAGCAGTACCTGGTCTGAGGCGAGTGCTGCCTTATCCGCCTGGACAGTGGCGGCAGCGGTGTCGCGTGCAGCCTTTGCCTGATCATAGGTCTGCTGCGTACCGGCCTTGGACGTCAGCAGGTCGGAGGCGCGCGTCAGCGCAGTTTCTGCTTCCGCCAAAGTCGCAGTATCCCTGACGATCATCGCATTGTCCCTGTCGACAGCCGCCTGTGCGGTGCGGTCGTCCAGCTTCGCGATGAGGTCGCCACGCTTGACGGTCGCGCCGTCCGTGGCGACGATATCGGTGACAAGTCCTTGCTCTTGAGCCGCGATCGTCGTGTTGTCGTCGGCATCGGCCCAGCCGGAAGCCGTGACGTCGCGAGGCAGCACCGTTTTGACCGCCGCAACCGTCCTCACGAGGGTCGGTCCGCCGCTGCCGCGGCTGTGTCCCTTGCCACCCTTCTGGTCGCCGCCCTGTTGCGCACCGTCGCTGCCGGCTTGATGGCCGCTTGCAGCATCTGCCTGCTGCGTTGCCTTCGTGCCGAACTGCGCAAGGAAGGCAATGCGATCCCTATATTGCCAGGCGCCAACACCGGCAGCGGCAATGATGCAAATGGTGATCCAAAGTTTCTTCATGGGTAAAACCGGTCAGGGACGAGTTGTGCGAAAATGCAGCCTCTAGTGAACCACGTTTATTGCGGCGCAAAAAAGACACAATTCTGCAAGGGCCATCACTAAGTGGTTATTATAGCTTAAATTTCTGTAATGAAAGATATGTCTAATATAAAGGCATTTGGCGTGCGGAGCAGATGCGACCGCCGGCGCCGCCTCGCGGCTGCCGATTGTCGTTTTCAATCAGACGGATCGCGCTGCACCGCCGTCGCATCGGACAAGACTGCCGGTGATGTAACTCGCCTGCTGGCTGCAGAGAAAAGCGGCAGTGGCGGCGAACTCCTCGACTGTCCCGTAGCGCCCGACCGGAATGAGTGCTTCCTTGCCGGCTCGGATTTCATCCATGCTTTTGCCGGCTCGCTTGGCCGCTGCCCCGTCGAGGTCGTCAAGGCGGCCGGTCAGGATGCTGCCGGGAAGCAAGAGGTTCGCGGTGATTCCATCACGGCCGATCTCTGTTGCCAACGTCTTGCTCCATCCGGCGAGGGCAGGGCGCAGCGTGTTGGACAGAGCGAGATTTCCGATCGGCTCGATCACGCCCGACGAGGCGACGGTCAGAATTCGGCCCCAGCCCTGCGCCTTCATCGCTGGCAGCAGTGCATTGGTGAGGGCAATGACGCGAAGCACCATGGAGAAAAAATAGGTTTCCAGCTTTTCCGGTGTCATATCCGCCGTTGTCCCCGGTGTCGGACCACCGGTGTTGTTGACGAGGATATCGACGCTTCCGAGCTTGGCTTTTGCCGCAGCGGCTACACCGCCAACGAAATTGTCGTCGAAGAGGTCGGCCCAGATCCAGTCAGCCTTGCCTCTGCCCTCTGCGTTGATCGTCTGGCAATTCGCCTCCAGCGTTTCGCCGCTGCGACCGCACAACAGGACGTTTGCCCCTTCGCGGGCCAGCGCAACGGCGATGCCGTGGCCAAGCCCGCGCGAAGATGCCAGAACGAGGGCGCGCTTGCCCTTGATACCGAAATCCATTGAAGCCTCCAATTTTTCCGTCCAATCTATAGGGTGGATGAAGATGGAAAGGGAAGAGTATACCCGCGTTATTTGCGTGAGTTTATTGACGTTGACGTAAACGTCATATAATTCTTCTGTTCGGAGGAGGGCTGTTGCGCGAAATGGGGGATTGGCTGTCGTTTCCCGGCTCGACAACGCTCCTGCGTTTTGACAAGAAATACCCCATCACGGGGGAAATGGCCGCAAGGTCGGCCGAGCGGAGATGGACGGATGACCGAGACGACTGAGCTGCCGGAACGCGAAAGCATGGAATTCGATGTGGTGATCGTCGGCGGCGGTCCTGCGGGTCTTTCGGCGGCCATCCGGCTGAAACAGATCGATCCGGAACTCTCGGTCGTCGTGCTGGAGAAGGGGGCAGAGGTCGGCGCCCATATCCTTTCGGGCGCCGTCGTCGACCCGATCGGTATCGACCGGCTGCTGCCGGACTGGCGCGCCGAGGCGGATCATCCCTTCAAGACCGAGGTCAAGGCCGATCACTTCCTGCTGCTCGGCCCGGCCGGCTCGGTCCGGCTGCCGAACATGCTGATGCCGCCGCTGATGAACAATCACGGCAATTACATCGTCTCGCTCGGCAACGTCTGTCGGTGGCTCGCCACCCACGCCGAAGCACTCGGTGTCGAGATCTATCCGGGCTTTGCCGCAACGGAAGTGCTTTACAACGACGCGGGTGCGGTAACAGGTGTCGCCACCGGCGACATGGGTATCGAGAAGAACGGCGAGCCCGGCCCGAACTTCACCCGCGGCATGGAACTAACAGGCAAGTATGTGCTGATCGGCGAAGGCGTGCGCGGTTCGCTCGCCAAGCAGCTGATTGCCAAATTCGATCTGTCGAAGGATCGCGAGCCGCAGAAATTCGGCATCGGCATCAAGGAACTCTGGCAGGTGAAGCCCGAGAACCACCGTCAGGGCCTCGTGCAGCACTCCTTCGGCTGGCCGCTCGACATGAAGACCGGCGGCGGCTCCTTCCTCTATCACCTCGAGGATAATCTCGTCGCCGTCGGCTTCGTCGTGCACCTGAACTACAAGAACCCTTACCTCTATCCCTTCGAGGAGTTTCAGCGCTTCAAGACGCATCCGGCGATCCGCGGCACCTTTGAGGGCGGCAAGCGCTTGTCATACGGCGCCCGCGCCATCACCGAGGGCGGCTGGCAGTCGGTGCCGAAGCTGACCTTCCCCGGCGGCGCGTTGATCGGCTGTTCGGCCGGTTTCGTCAACGTCCCGCGTATCAAGGGCAGCCACAACGCGGTTCTGTCAGGCCTGATGGCGGCCGAGCGCATCGCCGCTGCGATCGCCCATGGCCGCGCCAACGACGAAGTGATCGAGATCGAGAACGACTGGCGCTCAAGCGATATCGGCAAGGACCTGAAGAGGGTCCGCAATGTTAAGCCGCTGTGGTCGAAGTTCGGCACGGCGATCGGCGTGGCGCTGGGCGGCCTCGACATGTGGACGAATTCGCTCCTGGGCTTCTCCTTCTTCGGCACCCTGAAGCACGGCAAGACCGATGCCGCCTCGCTGGAGCCGGCCTCCAGGCACAAGCCGATCGCCTATCCGAAGCCGGACGGCGTGCTGACCTTCGACCGCCTGTCCTCTGTGTTCCTGTCGAACACCAACCATGAGGAAGACCAGCCGGTGCATCTCAAGGTGAGGGATATGGCGCTGCAGAAGTCGTCCGAGCACGACATCTATGCCGGTCCGTCGGCCCGCTATTGTCCGGCCGGCGTCTACGAGTGGGTGGAGAAGGACGGCGAGGAGACCTACGTCATCAACGCTCAGAACTGCGTCCACTGCAAGACTTGCGATATCAAGGACCCCAACCAGAACATCAACTGGGTGCCGCCGCAGGGTGGCGAGGGGCCTGTCTATCCGAATATGTGAGGTACGGGTATGAGCGATGTGCCGGCTGGAGACTTTGACATCCGGCCGGCCCGACCCGACGAGCTGCCGCTGCTGGCGGAAATCGAAATCGACGCCTTCGCAACCCTCGCGGAGGCATTGGGTGTTGCGCGTGATGCCCATGCCCTGCCGCAGGACGTCCTTCGCCAGTCGCTTCGGGAAGAGCTTCTGACCGTCGCTATCGATGACTATGATCGGCCGGTTGCGTTTCTCGCAGGCACCGAGATCGAGAACACGCTCTACGTCATCGAGCTCGATGTGAGCAGACGATGGCAGCGACGCGGCGTGGGCCGGCGTCTGATGCTTCAGGCGATGGCGGCGGCGCGGAGCCGGAGGCTTGCCGGGGCGGCGTTGACCACCGATCGCCACGTTTCGTTCAATGCGCGGTTCTATCGTTCGTTGGGCTTTGAATTACTCGAGGAGGGATTGCCGCAGTTTCTGCGCAGGAAACTTCGTGAGGAGATCGAAAGCGGAATGGACCCGGATCGGCGCGTTGCCATGGCTCTGTGGTTCTAGACTGCAGGCGGGTGTCGCTCTTCGGGCCGGGGCCGGAGCTTGCGGCCCCGGCCCACCCTGCGTTCTACGACCTGCGCTTTGAAACGATCCCGGTCGAAAGCGCTACGCCGATCCCGGTGATCGCTGCCGCCGAAATTTCGGTAACGCCGATCTCCTCGCCAAGCAGAAAGGCGCCGCCCAGCGTCGCCAGCACGGGGGTAATGGCCGTGAACGCTGCTGCCTGAGTGCCACCCAGCGACTGCACGGCGATGCCGTAGGCAACGGTGGCGGCAAGGCCCGAAAGGATACCTTGGCTGAGCACCTGGAGGCCGATTTCCGGCAGGGACACCTCTATAATCGACGTGCCGAAGACAGTCGCAAGGACGACATGAATGAGGAACGACCAGATGGCGATCAGCGAACTTGCCTGGACCGCCGTCAGGCCGGAACGACGGAAGGCGTGCGTGTAGCCTGCCCAGAGCATCGCGCCCATAGGCAGGAGCACGAAGCTGCTCCAAGGCAGAGTTGTCCCGCAAAGGCTATGGGCAAGCAGAGTGATCATGCCGGCAACGATGGCTGCCAGTCCGAGCCAGCGCGCTTTGTCGGGACGTTCGCCAAAGATCACCACGCCGATCAGGGCTGCGGCAAGCGGCATGGAGCCGCCGAGCAGGATGCCGGCAGCGGCGGCCGGCGTCGAGTGGATCGCCGACGTGGTCAGCTGGAAGAAGACGGCACCGGCACCTGCGACCATCATGGCAAGCAGCCTTGGCGAAACGCCCTTCGGCAGCAGGCCGATCTTTAGCCAGACAGGCGCCAGCACAAGCGCCGGAACGCCGTAGCGAAGGAGGCCGATGTCGATTGTGCTGAGCTGCGTCGCCACGCTGTGACGGGTTGCGAGGATCCATGCCGCCCAGATAAGGACGGTGGTGACGGCCCCTGCATATCCCGTGGCCGCGGACTTCGGTTTCGTGTTCGAGAATGCAAGAACGGTCATGGATCAATCCTCTCGTCGCATCCGGACCACAGTCCGGCTGGCAAGAAAGGTAGGGCGAAAGGCCGAGGCATGTCCTTGCTATCTGTGGCTCAATGTGGCTATCATACGCAATGATATGCCAATGCATATGTTGAAAGTTATCGGTTATGCCAAATCTTGATAAATTCGATCTGGCGATCCTGAGGTGCCTACAGGAGGATGCGCGCGCCACGAACGTCGAGATTGCCGAGAAGGTCAATCTCTCGCCGTCGCCGTGCCTTCGCCGTATTCGAAACCTGGAAAAGTCGGGCGTCATTCGCGGCTATCGTGCCGATATCGACCGCAAGGAGGTTGGTCTTGGGCTGACCGTGTTCGTCGAGTTCAAGGTTGCGCATCATAGCCGCGAGAACTCGGAGGCACAGCAGGCGGCCCTTCTCGCCATTCCCGAAATCGTTTCGTGCTTCCTGATATCGGGAACCGCCGACTTCCTGGCGGAGGTGGTAGTGGAGGATCTGGCTGCCTACGAACGGCTCCTCACGCAGACCTTGCTGACGCTGCCCAATGTCAGCGATATCAGATCGAACTTTGCGATCCGCAGCATGAAGACGCACGGCACATTGAAATTGCCCGAGGCGAAATGAAGACGGGGCCAAGCGGGCCCCGTCGACGTGGTCAAAGCAGTGTGCCGCTGAGGATCATCAGGGCCACCGAGAAATAGATCACCAGGCCGGTCACGTCGACCAGCGTCGCGACGAAAGGGGCTGACGCGCTCGCCGGATCGAGCCGCAGTCTCTGAAGCACGAACGGCAGCATCGAGCCGGCGATGGAACCGAACGTCACGATGCCGATCAGTGCGGCGAAGATCGTCCAACCGACCAGGATCCAATGCTCGCCGTAGTCAAAGAGGCCAATGGTCTGCCACAGAATGATGCGGGCAAAGCCGACGAGCCCGAGAATCGTGCCAAGCACGATTCCGGTTGGCAGTTCGCGCACCAGTACGCGCCACCAGTCCGACAGCTTCAGCTCGCCCAGAGCGAGCGCGCGGATGATCAGTGACGTTGCCTGCGACCCGCTATTGCCGCCGGAGCTCATGATGAGCGGCACGAAGAGCGTGAGCACGATGGCCTTTTCGAGCTCGCCTTCGAAATGCTGCATGGCGCTTGCGGTCAGCATTTCCCCGAGGAACAGGGCGCAGAGCCAGCCCGCGCGCTTACGGATCATGCCGGCAAAGCTGATCGTCATATAGGGCTTGCCGAGCGCTTCCATGCCGCCGAACTTCTGGGCATCTTCAGTCTGGTCGGCGATCATGGTGTCAATCACATCATCGACGGTCACGATACCGAGCATATGCCCGTTCTCTCCGATAACGGGCAGCGCCAGCAGGTTGTGCTTGCGGATCAGCCTCGCCACGTCCTCCTGCGTCATCAGCGGGTCGGCCCGCACGATGCCGCCCTGTTGGGCAACGCTCAGAACCGGCTCCTGCGGCTCGCCGGTGATGAGGCGGCGCAGCGTCACGACGCTCGTCAGCGCCTGGGTCTCGGCGTCGAGAACGTAGATCGCATAGACCGTCTCCCGCGAGCGCTCGACCTTGCGTACATGCTCCAGCGTTTGCTCCACCGTCCAGGTGGCCGGCACACTGACGAATTCAGTCGTCATGATGCTGCCGGCCGTCCGCGGCGGATAGCCCATCAGGTGCTGGACGGCGAGCGAGGTCGTGCGGTCGAGCTTGGAGAAAAGGTGCGCGCGTGCGTCCTCGCCCATCTCCTGAAAGAGGTCGGCGACGCGGTCGTTTGCGGTTGCGTTCAGCAGCCGCGCTGCCTGCTCGGCCGACATTTCGGTCAGCATGGCGGCGGCAGTGTGCAGTTCGGGGCGCCCCAGTATGCGGACAGCCTTCTGCTGCGGCAGCGTGGCGAGGATAGCCGCTGCGTCGGATATTTCGAGTGCGTTCAGCCGCTCGACACGCTCGGCCGTGGTGATTGCGCCGAGATTGTCACCGGTGAAGAAACGGGCGGCATGGCCGACCCGCGGAGGGAAGCGATTGATGTTCATTAAGCTCGCCTTTCCGTCGATCCGCCGTAGCGTCCGACGGGCGAGCCCGACGGAAATCGGTCAGCGCACGAGGGCCGCGTACGGCAAAGGCAATCGACTGCTACTGTCGCTTGGCATCGTGATGATGGCTCCGTTGATATCCGCGAAAGACGGACGTCGTCCGCGTGAGACAGTAGGTGGTCGCAAACCTTGGAAAAGTCAAGTGTCAGAGGCGGTTAACGCCAGAATGCCGCACCTCCCGGCGCGGCATCTTTTTGGCGGTGATCGATGAGCTGCTTTTTCCTCGATCCCCGGATCGCTGGCTGAGGAGTTCGTCCTCTTGCCTACCGGACGGCCGCCGCCGGCAGATGGTGCGGCAGAGCTTTTGTCAGCTCCGGCTGCGGCGCTCCAGGCGTAGCGACGCCGCAAAGACGAACATCCCAAGGAAGGACAGAACGGCGCCGACATACCCCGTCGCTGCAAAGCCATAGCCCCACGCGATGACCAGGCCACCAAGCCAGGCGCCGAGTGCATTTGCGATGTTGAAGGCCGAGTGGTTCGAGGCTGCTGCCAGCGTTTGCGCGTCTGCCGCAACGTCCATCAGGCGTGTCTGGAGGGCAGGGCCCGCCGCGAAGCCGCAACCTATGAGGAAGACGCAAAGCGCCAGCATGAAGGGGCTCGCCGCTGTCAGCGAGAAGAGCGTGAGTACCACCACGTTGAACAGCAACGAACCACCGATCGTTCCCATGACGGACTTGTCGGCAAGCCAGGAACCGATCAGATTGCCGACGTTCATGCCGACACCGAACAGGACCATCATGACGGCAACCATGCTCGCCGGCAGCATTGCCACCTTCATCGTGGTGTCGGCGATGTAGCTGAACATAGCGAACATGCCGCCATAGCCGACTGCGGCGATGCCGAGCGTCAGAAGCACCTGCGGCCGCTTGAAGGCACCGAGTTCGCGGATAAAGCTTGCACCATCTGCCACCTCGTCGCGCGGCACGTAGTACCAGATCAGCGCCATCGTCACGAGCCCGATCACGCCAACTGATGTAAAGGCCACACGCCAGTCGAGTGATTGGCCGAAAAAGGTCGCGAGCGGCGTGCCCAGTAGCGTCGCGATGGTGAGGCCGAGCATGACCCGGCCGACTGCACGCGCGCGTTTGTGGGCGGGCACCATGGAGGCCGCGACGATGGCTGCGACGCCAAAATAGGCGCCATGAGGCAGGCCCGTGATGAAACGCAGGATGGTGAAACTGTTGAATGTCGGGGCCGTCGCGCTCAGGATATTCCCGACCGCGAAGATGCCCATCAGCAACAAGAGCAGCGAGCGCCGGGCCATTCTTGCGGCAAGCACGGCGATGACAGGCGCGCCGACAACGACGCCAAGCGCATAGGCGCTGATCACGTATCCCGCCTGCGGCGTCGTCACCGAAAAAGTGTCGGCGACATTGGGAAGCAGGCCCATGATGGCGAATTCGCCGGTTCCGATTCCAAATCCGCCGCAGGCAAGCGCGAGCTGCACCAGGGCGATCGCCATCGGCGAGGGCGCCCCGACTGCCGGGCTGGTGTCGATGGAATCGTTTACGGCGATCTGGCTCACGCGCGAACTCCTTGAGCATGCAATGCCTGAATGACGGGATAATGGCAGGATGCTGCCGTGGCCGGATAAGCAGGAATGGAGGGGGATGGGACTACGCCCAATACAGCATCTTTCGGTGATTTGTCATGAGGCGTCACGTGCGTTTTTTGCAGTGCAGCATCCCTGCTTGCGCATACGTTCTTCGCCGAACAGGAACATGGCGTGCGGCGGCGCTCTCGTATGATGGAGCATCTGCTTGAAATCACTGGGGCAAGAACCATCTTTAAGCAGCGCGGTACAGGCGAGCGCTCTAGTTGACGGATCACAAGAACCGCATGAAGCTCATAGGTTTTTTCAATCGAGACGGCGGTACGTTCAGGACCACCGACATGGCGGCCTATGAAAAGCACGCCGAAACTGTCTTCGGGAAGGCTGGCCACGACTTCGATGCCGTCGTTTTCTCAGGCAGCGAAATTGTCCCTGCGATGGAGCGCGCCGCCCGCCGCGATGACATAGACGGGATCGTCGCCGGCGGTGGGGACGGAACCATATCCGCCGCAGCGTCGATCGCCTGGAAGAACGGTGTTGCACTGGGCGTCGTGCCTGCAGGCACCATGAACCTCTTCGCCCGGTCGTTGCGCGTCCCGCTCGATATCTGGCAGGCGCTTGACGTCCTCGCATTCGGCGAGGTCGACAATGTCGATATCGCCAGCGCCAACGGCAGACCGTTCATACACCAGTTCTCCGCCGGCCTGCACGCACGCATGGTGCGGTACCGCAATTCCTACAGCTATCGCTCGCGTATCGGCAAGATGCGGGCGAGCACGCGGGCGGCTTTCGGGGTCGTGCTAAACCCACCTGAATTCGAGGTTGAATTCGAAGCCGCGGGCATCCGTGAGCGCCGCAAGGTCTCGGCCGTGTCCGTGTCGAACAATCCATTTGGCGAGAATGCGCTGCTCTATGCAGATAGCCTCACCGGCGGCGAATTGGGTTTTTACACTGCAAAGCCGTTGAAGCCTCTGGGCGTCGCACGCCTGGCGATCGACCTGCTTCGAGGGAAAGTCCGCGAGAACGCCGACGTCATGATCATGCATCCGGCGGAGGTGCATCTGCATTTTCCGAAACTGCACGCCAAGGCCAATTGCGTCGTGGACGGCGAACTGCTGCCGCTTGAGCGCGACGTGGCCCTCAAGCTGCATCCGGGAGAGTTGAAGGTTCTCGTGAGGCAGGGGCTCGCCGCGCAAGTCGATAAAACCGAGCGCCGCGAAACGACGATCTGACAACTCGCCAGCTCGCTACAGACGCGGAAGATAGGTGCGGTAGTCGAAATCGGAGACCGTCCGCAGATGGGCGATGGCCTCCTTGCGCTTCGTGTCGCCATAGAGCTTCCGGTAGGATTGCCCGAAGACATCGGCGATGAACGGCGAGGCGCGGAATGTCTCGACCGCCGTCAGGAAGTCGTGCGTCAGCTTCGTCGTATTCTCGGGCATATGGGACGGCGTCGTCTCCTCGCCGGGATCGAGCTCCTTGTCGAGGCCGAGCAGCATGCCGCCGAGGATGGCCGCGAGCAGCAGATAGGGATTGGCATCGGCGCCGGCGACACGATGTTCGACGCGCGCGGCCGGCCCATTCCTATCCGGGATGCGGATCGCGGTGCCCCGGTGACCGTAGCCCCAGGTAAGGTCGACGGGCGCGAACGAACCGGGCTGAAAGCGGCGATAGGAGTTGGCGAACGGCGCGAAGACCAGCTGCGCCTCGCGCATCGTCTGCAGCATGCCGGCACAGACGGATTTGAGCCTCCTCGGTTCGCCGGCATTGGCGTCGAGGACGTTGCGACCGTCCCGGTCGAGAACGCTTGCATGCACGTGCAGGCCGGAACCGGCATGCTCCGAATAGGGCTTCGCCATGCAGGTGGACTTCAGCCCATGTTTGCGAGCCGCCTGTTCGACGATCCGCTTGAGATAGATGCAGTCATCTGCGGCCGCCAGCGCGTCCGGGCGATGCAGCAGATTGATCTCGAACTGGCCGGGACCGAACTCGGCCGTTGTCGCATCCGCCGGCAGGCCCTGGGCCTTGGCATAGGCGCGCACTGTCTGCAGATAATCGTCGAGCGCATCGACCGCACTCATGTCATAGAGCTGGAAGCCGTTCGGCTCGCCTTTGTAGGTGAGGCCCTTCGGCGGCGATGGGCGGCCGGAGTCCCGCCAGTCGTCGGCCACGACATAGAACTCGAGTTCGGTCGCGATGACAGGCGTCAGGCCGCGTTGCTCGTAGCGCTTCAGGACGGATGCAAGGATGGCGCGAGGGTCCATGAAGCTCGGTGTCCCGTCGAACTCGTGCATCGTGGCGAGAACCTGCATGGATCCCTCCGGTGCCCACGGCATCGGCGTCAGGCTGCGTTTGTCGGGAATGCAATTGCCATCCGGATCGCCGACTGAAAGCGAGAGGCCGGTGATATCGTCGTTGTCGTCTCCCCAGATGTCGAGGGATTGTGTGGAGGAGGGGAGACGGACTTCGCCGGCCCAGATCTTTTTCTGTACGTTCAGCGGGATCTGCTTGCCGCGCAAATCGCCGTTCATGCCGACAAGCAGGATTTCGATGCGCGGATCGCCGCCCGCAGCTTTGCCGTGCAATTTGTCGTTCGCCATGATCTTGAAAATCCCCTCGGACAAGTTCAAGGTCCTAACCCATTGGGAAGAGGCTTTCAATCTCCGAAGGTGTTTTGCAAATCATGTCCGATACTTACGCGCGCTCCAACCTCGCCGCTATCGATGCCGCCCATCACATGCATCCGTTCTCGGATATGAAGAAGCTGAATGCCGACGGCACGCGCATTATCCAGCGCGGCGAAGGCGTGCATATCTGGGACAACCACGGCAAGAGGTATCTGGATGGCTTCGCCGGGCTGTGGTGCGTCAACGTCGGTTATGGCCGCAAGGAAATCACCGATGCCGTCGCACGGCAAATGAACGAACTGCCCTATTACAACACCTTTTTCGGCACCACGACGACGCCGGCGACCCTGCTCGCTGAAAAGGTGACGGCTCGTGCTGGTCCGCGCTTCAATCACGTATTCTTCACCGGCTCCGGCTCGGAAGCCAACGACACCTGGTTCCGCATGGCGCGCGTCTATTGGAGCGCGATCGGAAAGCCATCGAAGAAAATCGTGATCGCTCGCAAGAACGGCTACCACGGCTCGACGGTTGCCGGCGCCAGCCTCGGCGGCATGAAATACATGCATGAACAGGGTGATCTGCCGATCCCGCGCATCGTCCACATCGGCCAGCCCTATTGGTACGGCGAAGGAGGCGCCTTGTCGCCTGCCGAATTCGGCCTCAAGGTCGCCCGCGAACTGGACGCGAAGATCGATGAACTCGGGGAGGACAACGTCGCGGCGTTTGTCGCCGAACCCGTGCAGGGCGCCGCCGGCGTGATCATTCCGCCCGAAACCTACTGGCCGGAAATTGACCGCATCTGCAAAGCCCGCAACATCCTCCTGGTAACCGATGAAGTCATCTGCGGCTTCGGTCGCCTCGGTGAATGGTTCGGCTACCAGTATTTCGGTGTCGACCCCGATTTCGCTCCGATCGCCAAGGGTCTGTCGTCAGGCTACCTGCCGATCGGCGGCGTCCTGGTGAGCGACCGGATCGCCGAGGTCCTGATAAACGACGTCGGCGATTTCAACCACGGCTTTACCTATTCCGGCCATCCGGTCTGTGCCGCGGCGGCACTGGAGAACCTGCGGATCATCGAGGACGAGAAGCTGGTCGACCGCGTCAGGGACGACATCGGTCCCTATTTTGCGAAGGTCTGGAGCGACCTCGGCAGTCACGACCTGGTCGGCGAGGCCGTGAGCATCGGGCTTATGGGGGCTCTGCAGCTGACGTCGGACAAGGCTTCGCGGACACGTTTCGAAAAGCCGGATGCGGTCGGTGCGCTGGTTCGCAATCACGCGTTGGCAAACGGCCTCGTTCTCAGGGCAACCGGCGACCGCATGCTCGCCTCGCCGCCGCTGGTCATCAGCCACGACGAGGTCGATGAGATGGGGCGAATTGCCAAGATTGCGCTTGACGCCGCCTGGAAGGAAGTGAGGGCCTGACGTCCAGGTTACTTGGGATAGATCCAGGCATAGCCGAAGCGCTGTTTGTCGTCCGGGTTGCCGCGAGCGTAGCCGATAGCCGCCTGCTTGACTTCCATCGCCGTGTATTGGGGGCCGAGATTGGCGGCGACCCACGCGCCCAGTGATGCCGGGACGATGGTCTGGTCGCTGGAGGAAAGCCAGGCAAGCAGGATCGGCTTGTCGCTCCTCCACTCATAGTCGACTTTCAGGTTCGGGAAGAACATCGACATCATGGGGACATCAGGTGTCTGGAGATGCAGATTTCCGGCAGGGATCCAGTCGTCGGTCAGGACGAGGCCCGGCTTTCTGCCTTCCTCAGCAACGATCTTCCCGACGAAATCGGCATAGGGAACATTGTAGGCCTCGTACCTGTGGAACAGGGTCGGAAAACTGGTCCGCGTCAAAAGCGACGCCGGAATGACGATCATCATGACCAGCGGCACCCAGAAGAACCGGCGCGCGAAATTCTCCGGCCGGACGCCGGCTGCCTGCATCTTCAGGCAAAAATAAATCGGCATGAGAAACAGGAATGGCAAGAGCCAACGGTCTCGCAACGAGGTCATGCCAATCACCAGGATCAGAACCAACACCAGAAGCGCGATCGTCACAAACAGCGCATCGAAGAAACGCGTCCAAACAGTGACAGAACGAGCGCTTCGCAGAAACGACTTTCCAAACACGATGGCGTAGATGACCACGGTGGGGGCCAGGATGACGACGATCAGCCGGAAGAACTTGAACGGTCCCTGGGCGAGTTTCGCCAGCGCGGTTTGCGGAGCATCCTGCTCCATGATGCCGAGCGTGCGCGTCGAGGCGATCGAAAGATTGTCGAGCAGCCACAGGAAATGTGGAAGGAAAATCAGGAAGGCGAGGACCAGCGACAACAGAAAGCGGCGGTCAAGGACGCGAGCCTTTCCGTCTGGATGCAGCCAGACTGCCACCGGTACCGCTATCGCCACGAGGGCGAAATTGTATTTCGAGAGCATTCCCAAGCCGAGAGCAACGCCGACGAATACGTAGGATGCAAGCGATGGAGCCTTCAGCGTCCTGATGACACCGTAGAGAAGGAGGTTGATCGTCAGCAGCTGCGCAACGGTGTGCGTCAGATCCCGCTGCGCTTCCCAGAAAAGCTGCGGAATGGTGAGCAGGGACAGTGTCGCGATGGCAGCAAACAGCTTGTCCTCCAGCACTTCGCTGGCGAGTTTGTAGTAGCTGAGATAGACGAGGAACAGGACCAGATTCTTGGTTGCGGAGACCGTCGCGAGTGACAGCCCGAACAAGGATACGACGGCGGTCTGAAACCAATTGTAGAGCGGCGGTTGGGAATCGTAGCCAAACGTCAGCCACTGCGAGAAGAAGGCTTGCTGCGATTCGTCGAAGCGCATGCCGTGGGGCATGAGCAGTCGGGTAACAAACGCCAGGCAAAAATATCCCGCCAAAAGCAGTACTATTGTATCTGGCCTGCGCGCCAGCAGACTACGCATTCTCACGTCCATCGAAAATCTGCCGCACGATGTAGTTCGGCGAAGCGTCGTCGCGATAATAGGTGCGGGCAATCATTTCGGCCAGGATGCCGGTCGTGATCAACTGCACGGAGGATAGCAGCAGGACGATGCCGACCATGAGCATCGGTCGGGTGCCGATGTCGTTGCCCATGATGAACTTGTCGAAGAAGAGGTAGATGAGCACCAACGCCGAAATGGCGCCCAGGCCGAGGCCGAGCGAACCGAAAAAATGCCCCGGGCGCGCTTTGTATCGCATGAAGAACATGACCGAAAGCAGGTCGAGGATGACGCGGAACGTCCGGGATATGCCGTATTTCGATTGGCCGTGCTCGCGGGCATGGTGGGTCACGACCATCTCGCCGATGCGCGAGCTTGGGACCACTCCGGCGACCCACGCTGGAATGAACCGATGCATCTCGCCCATCAGCTTGACCTGCTTGATGACCGAAGCGCGGTATATCTTGAGGCTGCAGCCATAGTCGTGCAGTTTGACGCCCGTGGTGCGGCCGATCAGGTAATTGGCACACCATGACGGGATCTTGCGCAGCAACAATCCGTCCTGCCGATTCTTTCGCCAGCCGACGAGAAGGTCGAGTTCGCGTCGCTCAAGTTCGACCACCATCGCGGGGATGTCTTTCGGATCGTTCTGCAGATCGCCGTCCATGGTGGCGATGAGGCGGCCGGCGGCCGTGTCGATGCCGGCCTGCATGGCCGCCGTCTGACCGAAATTCCGCTGCAGTTCGACGATCTTCAGCGCGAGGTCGTCACGGCCGACATGCTTGCGAGCGTTCATGAGTGTCGCGTCCGTGCTTCCGTCGTCGACCAGAATGAGCTCCCAGCGACTTGGATAGTCTGTCATGGCCAAGCAAATGCGATCGATCAGCGGACCAACGCTGTCTTCTTCGTTGAAGACAGGAACGACAAGCGACAGTTCGAGCGGAACTGCGGTGTTGATAGTGTCTGAAAGTGACTCTGCCGTTGTCTGCAACTCTAATTTCTCCTAAAACGCCGCCCAGGCGCGCCGCTCTTTTTGGCGATCGAAGTCAGGAAGCTAGTACATGAAGTCTCCGGTTGTTGCCAGCCGACAATCCTGGTTTGCGCGCAATCGCATGGCGCTGTTGACGGTGACGATCGTCGTCGCCTATGCGCTCTTCATCGAATGGTTCTGGGGATGGTCATCCATCCTCGGCCAGTGGGCTGAAGTCGGTGCGCTGCCGGTGATTGCGGCACTTGCCCTCCTGACCAGCACGTACTTCCTGCGGACCTGGCGCATCTACGACTATTTTCCGCGCGAAACCTCCGGCCGCTTTCGAGCGCTGTTCCGCGTCACCCAGATACATAACCTCCTGAACATCATGCTGCCGTTTCGAACAGGCGAGACCAGCTTTCCGTTGCTGATGCGAACCGAGTTCGGCATTCCCTTGGCTCGGGGTACGTCGGCGCTCTTCGTCATGCGACTTCTGGACCTGCACGCTTTGCTCGCGGCGGCCGGCATCGGCTTTGCCATCGCATCGCCGCACAGCAGTCTGGCGTGGCTGGCATGGACCGTCTTTTTCCTGCTGCCGGTAGGCGCTTTTACCGCCCGCAAGCCGCTGTTGCAGCTCTGCGGTAAATTGCTCCCCTCGAAGGCTCAGAAGTTTGTTGTCGAGATTGAGCACGGGCTGCCGGCAAATGCCTCTGCCTTTGCGCGGGCCTGGGCGATGACGGTGATCAATTGGCTGGTAAAGGTCCTGGTATTGGCCTGGGCGCTGCGGCTGATGGGCGTTTCACCCGCGGCCGCCAGCTTTGGCGGTGCGCTCGGCGGCGAGCTATCGTCGGTCCTGCCCGTGCATGCGCCGGGTGGGGTCGGAACCTATCCTGCTGGGATAACCGCGGGCGCAATGGCTTTCGGCGCGCCGACCGAAAGGACTGCCATTGCCGCGTTGGCTCAGGCAAGTATCAATGCCCACCTGCTGGTCATTGTCTCTGCGCTCACAGGCACGGCAATCTCATTGCCGTTCGGGCGCCGCAAGGTCTGAAATCTGCTTCCTCAAGAATGCCTGTTCCGGCTCCTGCCGGCAGAGCGACAGCGCCGTCTCGTAAGCTACGACGGCCTCCTTTTTGCGTCCCAGTCGCCGCAGGAAATCCGCCCGCGCGGAATGGGCGAGATGGTAGGAGCCGAGATCGCCGGATCGCAGAATCGCATCGACCAGATCCAGCCCCTTTTCCGGCCCATCCCTCATGGCAATGGCGACGGCTCGGTTGAGTTCGGCAATCGGCGAAGGATAGGCCGACAGCAGAAGATCGTAGTAGGCCGCGATCTGCCGCCAGTCTGTATCCTCCGGCGTCTTCGCCCGCGCGTGTTCGGCGGCGATGGCAGCCTGCAGCGTATAGATCCCTATTTCACCGTGCCCCATGACGTCCCGCAGCAGTTTCAGCCCTTCCGCGATCATGCCGCGATCCCACATGGTTCGGTTCTGATCGGCAAGGAGCACGAGTTCGCCGTTCGGACCGGATCTCGCAAGCCGACGGGAATCCTGCAGCAGCATGAGCGACAACAATCCCGAAACGTCCGGATGCGGCAGAAGTGCAGCCAACAACCGGGCAAGCCGGATCGCCTCGACGGCCAGATCCGTGCGGATCATCTCTCCGCCGGAGGAGGCGGAGTATCCTTCGTTGAAGACGAGATAGATCACATGCAGTACGCGGTCGAGCCGCTGAGGCAGCTCCAGGCGAGCCGGCACCTCGTAGGGAATTCCCGCCGCGCGAATCTTGCTCTTGGCGCGGACGATCCGCTGCGCCACAGTTGGCGCGGGAACCAGAAACGCGTGAGCGATCTCTTCCGTGGTCAGGCCGCAGACCTCGCGAAGCGCCATTGCCATCTGCGCATCGGATGGAATCGCCGGATGACAGCAGGTGAAGATCAGCCGGAGCATGTCATCTTCGATAAGATCCATGTCGCCGATCTCCTCTTCGTCGGCAGAAGGATAGAGGCTGTCCTCGATGTCCTTGAACGAAGCGTCGAAGCGCGAACGCCGACGAATGTGGTCGATCGCGCGGAAGCGGCCGGTCGACACCAGCCATGCGGTCGGATTCGCGGGCACGCCGTCGCGCGGCCAGGTGCGTGCCGCTGCCGCGAATGCGTCATGCAAGGCTTCCTCCGCCTTGTCGAAGTCGCCTAGCAGGCGGATGAGGGTCGCCAGGACCCTGCGTGATTGCGATCGGTAGATGTCTTCGATCACGTTTTCCAAGGTTCACTCCGCCAGCGAAAGGATCCTCACCGGGCGGATCTCCACGGCGCCCACGCGCGCACAGGGAATGCGCGCGACAACCGCCTTGGCCCCTTCCATGTTGGCCGCATCGATGACGTAGAGCCCGGCAAGATGCTCCTTCGTCTCGACATAGGGGCCATCCGTCGTGCTGAGCACGCTGTTGCGAACGCGCAGCACGACGGCCGTTTCGGGCGGCTCGAGCGCGTCTGCATGGATCAGCGTGCCGTCACGCAGAAGCTCTTCGTCCACGCGAAAATGGTCACGGACGATGCCATTGGTTTCGGCTGCCGTCAGCGTGCCGTCGACGTCGGAGGAGTTGTAGATAAGACAGACAAAACGCATAGTATCATCTCCCATCGTTGATCGAATAGGCCGGGCGTATCTCCACGGAAGCGTATTTCAGAATGGGGAACGTGGAGACGATCGCCTTGGCCTCGACCATGTCAGGCGCCTCGATCAGCACGAAGCCACCAAGATGCTCCTTTATCTCGGCGAACGGCCCATCGGTGGCGGCCATCGTCCCATTTCTGATGCGCAGCGTGACGGCGGCAGACGGTTCTTTGAGCGCGAGTGCTGTCTGCAGCACACCGCGGTCACGCCAGTGGTCGTCGCTGACGATGCACTCCCGGGTCAGTGCGTCCCATTCTTCCGCCGGCACGAGCTTGCTTTTCTCTGTGTCGAACCAGACCTGGCAGAGGTATTTCATCGCATTCACCTCAGTTCTCGACGGGGATTTCGTAGATTGGTCGGACCTCGATCGATCCTATCCTGGCGAGCGGAATGCCCGCGGCCACGCGAACGGCGTCGTTCAGGTCTTTCGCCTCGATCAGGATGAAGCCGCCGAGCTGTTCTTTCGTCTCGGCATAGGGTCCGTCCGTCACCGACATCTCCCCATTGCGGACGCGAACGGTCACGGCGCTCCTCGGAGATTGGAGCGCTTGAGCGGCAATCATATGCCCGCTCTGGACCAGATCCTCGTCATAGGCGAGGGAGTCTCTGTCGAGCTGCTTCTTGTCCGCGCTTGCCATGCGCTCGATCTCTGCGGGCTCGAACCAGACTTGGCATAGATATTTCATGGCGCTCGCTCTCCCGAACTGTACCTCGACAGTTCTTGGACGTTCAGCCTAAGTGGATTTCGACAGCAAGGGAAAATATCTTTCCGCAGATGTCGGCGTCGAATCGGAAAGATCACGTTCGACCACAGACCGTCAACAACATGGAGTGATGGTCATGAGCCTCTTCGAGATAGCGCTGGCGAACCAGATCTGGGCACGTCGCCATCAAGGCAAGCCAGTAGATCCGCTGGAACGCGGTCTCCCGAGCGCGCGCGCCGTTATCCTCCGGCTGGCGGCTGTTCTGGTGGTCTTTGCGGTATCCATCGCCGCATTGGAACTTGCGGGCGACGGCTACGGGCAGCAAGCCTTCACAGGAAGCACCGTTGCCGCTTCGCGACAGTAAGGAAACGGCCTACTGGAAGGCCGTCTCGAAAAAGCTTCTGAGCTTGCGCGAGTGCAGCGCTTCCGGCGGCATGGCGGCGAGCTTCTGGACGGCACGGATGCCGATCTGCAGATGCTGGTTGACCTGCGTTCGGTAGAATGCGGTTGCCATGCCCGGCAGCTTGAGTTCGCCATGCAGCGGCTTGTCGGAAACGCAAAGCAGCGTACCGTAGGGGACGCGGAAACGGAAGCCATTGGCGGCGATCGTTGCCGATTCCATGTCGAGCGCGATGGCCCGGGCCTGCGACAGCCGCTTGACGGGTCCGCGCTGGTCACGCAGTTCCCAGTTGCGGTTGTCGATCGTGCCGACGGTGCCGGTGCGCATGATGCGCTTCAGCTCGAAGCCCTCGTAGCCGGTAATCTCGGCAACAGCGGCTTCCAGAGCCACCTGCACTTCCGCCAGCGCCGGGATCGGCACCCAGACAGGCAGATCGTCGTCAAGGACGTGGTCCTCGCGCATATAGGCGTGCGCCAGAACATAGTCCCCGAGCCGTTGGCTGTTGCGCAGGCCGGCGCAGTGGCCGAGCATCAGCCAGGCATGCGGCCGCAGGACCGCCACGTGGTCCGTGATCGTCTTGGCGTTGGACGGGCCTACCCCGATGTTGATCATGGTGATCCCGGCATGCCCCTTCTTCTTGAGATGATAGGCCGGCATCTGCGGCAAGCGCGTGAGCGTGACGTCCGTCTCCGGGTGGCTGCTGCCGGGATGGGTGACGATGTTGCCGGGCTCCACAAACGACGTGTAGCCATCGCCACCGCCGTCCTCCATCATCTTGCGCGCCCAGCCGCAGAACTCGTCGATGTAGAATTGGTAGTTGGTGAACAGCACGAAGTTCTGGAAGTGCTGCGCGCTTGTCGCCGTATAGTGCGAGAGGCGAGCCAGCGAATAGTCGATGCGCTGCGCCGTAAATGGCGCCAGCGGTGACGGTTCGCCGGGGGGCGGCAGGTACTCGCCGTTGGCGATCTCGTCGTCCGTCGTGTTCAGATCCGGCGTATCGAAGAGGTCCCGCATCGGAACGTCTATGAAGGCGGAAGCGGATGCCTCCACATGAGCGCCTTCGCCGAAGGCAAAATGCAGCGGAATCGGTGTCGTCGATTCCGAAACGACCACCGGTACATTGTGGTTTCGCATCAAAAGACCAAGCTGCTGTTTCAGATAATGCCTGAACAACTGCGGATGGGTGATCGTCGTTGTGTAGACGCCCGGGGCAGTCACGTGCCCATAGGACAGACGCGTATCGATATGACCGAAGCTCGTCGTCTCGATGCTGACCTGTGGATAGAACGCGCGGTAGCGCGAGGTGATCGGCGCACCCTTGGCGAGCGAGGTGAAGTTCTCGATCAGAAAGGCGGTGTTGCGCTCGTAGAGCGCAGTCAACGCATCGACGGCTTCCACAGGATCGTCGAACGTCTGCGGCACGAACGGCGTGGGCGATAAAATGTCGAGAGGGGCAGAAGGAGAGATTCGTTTGCTCATGAGACATTATAGTGCGTTGTTTTTGACAAGCAAACGACGCGTTCTCCGAGAGCGCACAGATTCCGGCGGCGCGTCAGTTCATGGCCGTGCAGAGCGGGCTGTTCTTGTCGAGGCATGTATAGTTGGCGCCGAAGTGCGACTGCGCGCCGCCGCCTGCGTTGCGGTTGACGGCCGCCGAAAACGAAACGGCGAAGATCGCTGCAAAGAGCGTAATGATGGTGAAGCGTCTTGCCAGAATCAACACGTCCATGTCCTTGCCCATATGCGAGGTCGAAAGCGTGTGCCGCAGGTCTTTGGTGATGCGCCGCGCTTTACTGTGACACCGTTTTGCCATGGTCCGGCTGAACCGGTGCTGAGATGGCGGTTCATCCGCCGTTCAGGAAGCGAGCCAGCCGAAGCCGTGCCAGCGCGGTGCGAGCGCGGTAATTTTGCCGATGACAAGGAAGCGCGAAGCATGTGCGCTCTGAGAGAGTAGAAGAAGGCGCCCGGCGTTGACCAGGCGCCCTACGAAAAGCGTCCCTGTTTCAGAGGCGCGTCCAGGTCTGCGACTTGCACAGAACCGACATGACGCATCCCTTCATCTTCAGCGTGCTGCCGGAGATGATCCCCGAACCGCTATAGATCTTGTTATTGGCGGGATCGGTGATTTCCCCATTGTAGGTTCCGTCGCTTCCCGCGAGCCTGCCGATCTTCCGTCCTGCGAATTTGCCCGTTTTCAACGTGATGCAATAGCTCCCGCCGCAGGATGCGATCACGGCCGTATCCCCCGCCATGGTCTTCCAGTTGCCCACGATAGGCTCGTCTGCATGGGCAAGTGTCGCCGAAAGCGCCAACGCGCCTGCGAGAATGTAGCTGCGGATCATCTCTTCCTCCCCTGATGTTCAAATGGCGCGGAAATTAACTGACGCGAACGTAAAGGTAAATATGAGCCAGGCGCAATAAAATCGAAAATCCAGACGCCTTCAGCGGCTGAAAACGACGCTTCCGATTTTAGCAGCTCATTTCGTGGTGAACGAAGGGTTGATTTTAAAATATGAATTTTCCGTAAATCGGGCGCCAAATTCCTTAATTTGCAAGCCATCCGATGTTTAACGAAAACCCAATTTTACCAAGCGTTTGCACTTTGTTTGTCTCAAATTAATCATGCATTTTAGGCGTTTCTTGAAAGCGCTCCCGCATAGTGGAGGCATCAAACGAGCGGGGCAAACCCGCCGAACCCAAGGGACCAAACGCTGCGATAGACGGCAAGGCCCGGACGGTAAAACAGGGTAAGTCGACAACAGGCTGAACAGGGATAAAACCGATGGCACGCTTTGAAATGCACAATGCTGAAATGGCCACCATGGGTGGCGACAACAGCGCCGATGTCTTCTGCGAAATGGGTCTGATGTATGCAACCGGCCGAGGCTGCGCCGTCGATCTGGTCGCCGCTCACAAGTGGCTGAACATTGCCGCAATCAAGGGCAACGATCGTGCGGCCGAACTCCGCGCCGATCTCGCCGCCAGCATGGACAAGATGCAGCTGGCCGAAGCGCTCCGTGCCGCCCGCGAATGGATGACGATCCACTGAGGATCGCGATCCACGACAAAAAGATAAGAACAACGACCTCAAAAGAGGGATGGCAGGGCCCGCATGCCGATGCCTGAAATGAAGAACCGCGACCGGCAGGAACAAGGCCGGCGCGGTTCGTGTCGTTTGCGATCAGCCGAGTGACTTTAGAACCTGCGGCAAGGCTTCCTCGAACAAGTCCATATCGGCGTCAGGACCGACGCTGACGCGGATGCAGCGGTTGAGCGGCGCCACACCCGGCATGCGGATGAAGACGCCGTGCTGCATGAGCCCATCGACGATTGCACGTGCATGGGTGCCGTCGCGCCCGGCGTCTATTGCAACGAAATTCGTCGCGGACGGGAGGGGCGCCAGGCCATTCGTTCTCGCGATGACGGAAATCCGTTCGCGCGCCGCATGGATATTGGCAACCACTTCGGAAAGATATGCCTGGTCCTTCAGTGCCGCGAGCGCCGCCACGGTTGCCAGCCGGTTCATCCCGAAATGGTTGCGGATCTTGTCGAAGGCCAGAGCCGTGCCCGGCGTGGAGATGGCGTAGCCTACCCTGGCGCCGGCAAGGCCGTATGCCTTCGAGAAGGTGCGCGTGCGAATGACGTTTGGCAGGTCGATCAGCGACGCGATCGAGGGCAGGGCCGCTGCAGGACCCGTTTCGCTATATGCTTCGTCGAGGATCAGAAGCGTCGTTTCCGGCAGCGCCTTGGCAAAGGCGACGATGCTGCCGGCGTCCCACCAGCTTCCCATCGGATTGTCCGGATTTGCAAAGTAGACAAGCGGCGGGTTCTCTCGCTTCACCGCATCGAGCAGCCCGTCGAGATCTTCGCGATCGCGGCTGTAGGGAACCGCGACCAGCTTGCCGCCGAAACCAGAGACATGGAAGTTGAACGTTGGATATCCCCCAAGCGACGTTACGACGGACGCGCCAGGTTCGATGACCAGTCGCACGATCTGGCCGAGCAACTCGTCGATGCCGCCACCGATCGCGATGTTTGTAGCTGTTGTGCCGAGATGCGTGGCAAGCGCTTCCTTCAGGGCATGATTTTCCGGATCGTTATACATCCAGATTCCGCCGGCTTGTTCGCGCATCGCCGCAAGCACCGACGGCGCCGGGCCGAAGCCGTTCTCATTGGCGCCGATGCGGGCCTTGACGACGAGCCCACGCTGGCGCTCGATCGCTTCGGGGCCGACAAACGGAACGGTGGAGGGAAGGGCACTGGCGAGCGGAGTGAAGCGCGAGAAGGCGGACATTCGAAAGCATTTCCCAAGGCTGTGAAAATCGCGCCAACAATAGGCGCTGACATTGCCAAGGCAAGGAAGATTATTCGCCGAAAGGAACCGAACTACATGCTGATCGTGCGGCCCGCTTGGATGGCCTCCAAGTTGCCGATCATGAAGTCGGCGCGGACGACGTTTCGCAGCACATCGGGCTCGATCGTGTTGATAAAGCGAACGTTGATCYGTTCATTGCGACGAAAGACTTCGGCGCAGCCGATCCGGTAGGCAAGTCCGAGAATGTTCAGGTAATAGTGCTTCGGCAGCCCGGTCGTCGATGAAACGAGGAACGTGGCGCCGCCGCGCGAAATATCGATGATCTCGGCGCTGCGCACCGAAATTCCGGTCAGGCAGGGACGAACGGCGACGATGCGGGCGGGGCGCCTAACACTGAACAGTTCCCACCGCGTCTCATAGACTTCCGACTTGACGGTCGCGAGGTGTGTGGCACGAAGCATCGACATGGCAACTGGCTCCCGAGACCAAGATAATTCTGGTCTTGCAGGCAGACCCTCACACGAATGATTTTCGCATTTGTCAAAGAAGAATATACAATTTTAGGGAAGCGGGATTTTGTTCGCCCGCATTACGCGAACGTCCGTACCGCAAGGAAGCCGCCGGCAGCCGTGAGCGCCGTCACGAACAAGCCCCAGGCCAGATCCACCAGGCTCATCGCGAGCGGCCAGTTCTTCAAGGTGGCGAGATTGGTGATGTCGTAAGTGCCATACGCGGCAAGTCCAAGAATGGCGCCGTAGGCGACCGCCATGATGAGGGAATTGGCTCCGAGCGCCGGAACGACCGCGAGAATCACCACTGCAGCGGCAAAAAACAGATAGAAAACGGCCGCAATTGCCAGAATTGGCGAAGGCAACATCATGTCGCCGAGCTGGTCGCGATAGAATGTTCGGGCAATGAGGCCGAGCCAGATCGCGTCGAAAACAAAAAGCGTGGCAAGCGAACCGGCATAGCCGATGACTGCGGCTTTCATCTGAATCTCCCCGTGTGCAAGTTGTTCTACGCGCCGAGACGGGATTGGATCGTCATGGATGCGAATTCTCTGAGGTCCGTTGAACTCTTTCGGCGCCTACACGTTTACATTGCGTTGCGGGCGCAACAGCGCTCGAACAAAACAGCGAGGAAATGAACATGTCTGACATCAGGGTGCCGCGGAAATCATGGGTGGTTGTTTGCGACGGAGGGAAGGCTCTGATCATGCAGAACGATGGCGATGCAGGAGAGGTAGATCTCAAGGTCAGGGAGACCATGAGCCAGCCGAACGAACCAGATCGTGAGCTTGGCACCGGCAAGCCGGGCCGAACACACGCGGCCGATGGGATGAGCGGGAGCGCGGTAGAGGAAACCGATTGGCACGAGCAGGCCGAGGTGGAGTTTCTCAAGCTGGTCGCATCGAAATTGGATCTGCTGGTACGGGACAGGGACGCGCAGCACATAGTTCTCGTCGCGCCGCCGAGAGCACTTGGTACCTTGAGAGTGAATCTCAGTCCTGACACGCGCGCGGCGATCTCGGCAGAACTGGCGAAGGATTACACGAATTTGCCGGTCGAGCAGATCGAGCGGCGGTTGGTTGCCTGATCGCTGCGGAAAGCGGGCTCTGAGTTCGCTTTCCGGTTGCCGAAAAACGTCAGCTCTCGAAATTCAGCCGCAGCACATGATGTAAGAACTCGGGGTTGATCAGCATGTTGAAGCTGATCGTCACAAGTTCGCCTTCGCGCTTGACGACTGTCGAACCGATCTCATCGTGAATGCCGAGTATTTCCAGGAAAAAGTGGTTGGGCATTTCGAGGTTCGGGCTTACTTCGAGGACCGCGCCTGCAAGGGTGATCGTGCGGATCAGGCACCGGACCTGGGTGCCGGTGCTAAGGTGATGGCCGACGAAGATGATTTTGCCCGGGCGGTCGAGCGAAAACTCCCGATAAGCCTGCTCAGGCTGGGGATTCTCTGTATCGAGATGCATCTGAAAGGCCATGTTAGCCTCCGCTTGTTGTCTGGTTTCAATCTAGCTCAAGAATGCTGTCAAATTCTGAATAACGTCTTTAAGATCCGAACCTTATGCGTGCCTTGATGGCAAATCGGCTCATTATTGGGCAGTGCTTCGAGGTCTTTGCTGTAAATTTACCCACCTTGACAGTCTTGGCGATGTTGCGGCATATCAAGGGCGGTCTGAGGCGCCAGCCGCTCGCGGATGAAAATCCATGGTGAAGTCCTCGCAACAGATGGTCGCAGCCCTTTTTGTGCATGCTGGCTGACGGTAAGGCGAGCCCCCTTTTACGGTCGAGATAGCATGCCTTTCGAAAGGCTGAACCTATGACTTATCCTTCAATCGACGATCTGAAAGCCCAGGCAAGACGCTTGCGTCAGGCCATGGAGACGAGTGGAACCTCGGTGTCTCACAGCGCTGCTCTCGAGCTCGTTGCCAGACAGCACGGCGCACGCGACTGGAACACCCTTGCCGCACTCGCCGCCAAGCCGAACGCACAGCCGGTCGCTTCGATCGGCGTTGGCTCACAGGTGAGCGGCCGTTACCTCGATCAGCCGTTCACCGGCAAGGTTCTGGCGCTCGCCGAACTCGCGGCCGGCCATCACAAGGTCACCATTCATTTCGACAGTCCGGTGGATGTGGTGACGTTCGAGAGCTTCTCGGCCTTCCGGCAGCGCATCAACGCGCAGATCGACGGAAACGGCGTGTCGCCGCGCAAGACCTCGAACGGCGTGCCCCATCTCGTTCTGAGCATCTGAACCCCCGGTCATTCATGGAACACGGCAGCCTGTCTGCCGCATTGCGCGGATTCGCCTTATGAAAAGCGATCCCAAGACGAAAGGCCGCGCTTGGAGGCGCGGCCTGCGATCTCAGGCCTTCAACAGCCATTCGTGCTCTGGGGCATTGTGGAATTTCCACACGCGCTTCGGGCCGGCCATGACGTTCAGATAGTAGAGGTCGTAGCCGTGGCAGGCAGCACACGGGTGATAGCCCTTCGGCACCAGCGTCACGTCACCGTCTTCAAGCGCCATCACCTCGTCCAGCGATCGATCGTCGGTATAGACGCGTTGAAAGCCGAAGCCCTGCGGCGGGTTGAGGCGGTGATAGTAGGTCTCTTCGAGGAAACTCTCGCTCGGCAGGTTGTCCTGGTCATGCTTGTGCGGTGGATAGGACGAGGTATGGCCACCCGGCGTGATGACTTCCACCACCAGCAGCGAAAATGCCGAGGCATCGTCCTCGGGCATGATGTTGTTGACGTGGCGCACGTTCGTCCCCTTGCCGCGCGTCAGGGCAGGATGCGTGCCGGGCGGGATCGCCTTGGCCTCGTAGGTGCCGCCGCCCGGAGCCGAGCAGACGGCGAGCTCGAGATCGGTCTCCGCCGTCACCGACCATGCCGATTCCATCGGAATGTAGAGCGCATGCGGCGCTCCGTCGAAGGGGCTCATCCGCTCGCCGAGCGTCCCGAAGTCCTTGGTGCCGGCCGAGGCCTTGCCCTTGCCGCTCACCCAGACAAGGCAGATCTCTCGCTCACCGGTCTCCCCCGACGCCGTTTCACCCGGTTTCAGCCGGTACATGTCGAACCCGACATAGGTCCAGCCGGCGGTTTCCGGCGTGACGTGGGTGACCCGGCCGTTCGTGCCTTCCGGCTTTACTTTGAGATTCGGCATTGGTGTTTCTCCTGCGTTGCTTGGCGGGATTTCCCCTCCCCAACCCGTCCCCCAAGGGGGAGGGGTTGGGGAGGGGTCTGGTGTCTCAGCTACCCCTTCGGAAAACCTTCGGTCTCGACCGTATAGCCCGCGGCTGTCATGACGCGCATCAATTCGGCGTGGCCGATCTCGGCCATTTTCTGCGGCGGGGCCTTGCGCGGATCCTGCTCGGCCTCGACAACGAACCAGCCCTCGTAGCCATGATCGGCCAGCCTCTGGACGATGGCGCCGAAATCGAGCGAGCCGTCGCCCGGCACCGTGAAGGCGCCAAGCGCCACCGCATCCAGGAAGGACTGCCGGCTGCGGTCGAGCCCATCTACCACACGCTTGCGGATGTCCTTGACGTGAACATGGTTGATACGGGCGTGGTGATTGCCGATGGCGCGCAACACGTCGCCTCCGGCAAAGGCCAGGTGCCCGGCATCGAGCAGGAGCGGAATGCCTTCGCCCGAAAAGCGCATGAAGGCGTCGAGTTCAGGTTCGGTTTCGACCACGGCGGCCATGTGATGGTGATAGGAGAGCGGCATGCCCTGTTCGGCGCACCATTCCCCGAACTCGGTCACGCGGTGCGCATAGGCCTTCATCTCGTCATCCGAGAGGCGCGGCTTGGTCGCAAGCGGCTTCGAGCGATCTCCCTGGATGGAGCGGCCCACCTCGCCATAAACGATGCAAGGCGCATTGACCGCCTTGAAGAGTTCGATCATCGGCGCGATGCGGTCCTTGTTGGCGCCAAGCTCCTCGTCGACCAGCGTCCCCGAGAACCAGCCGCCGCACAGTGTGACGTCGGCAGCGCGCAGAATGGGCAGCATGACTGCAGGATCGTCGGGGAAGCGCCGGCCCTTTTCCATGCCAGTAAAGCCGGCAGTACGCGATTGGCGCAGGCATTCCTCGAGGGACACGTCATCGCTGAGATCAGGCAGATCATCGTTCCACCACGCAATGGGCGACATGCCGAGTTTGGCCTTCATCAACATTCTCCTTAAAGGCAATGTGGGAAAGCGGGGCCGCTTTCCCGAAAAACGACAACAATCTATCAGCCGATACGCTGGGCGGCGCGCGCTTCGACGTAAGCCTTGTGCGCTTTGTTGACCTGTTCGCGCGGGCTCACTTCCGGCACCGCGACATCCCACCAATGGCCGCCGGCCTCGGTTGTAACAAGCGGATCGGTGTCGATGACGAAGACGGAGGTGCGATCGTTCTTCCGCGCATCGGCGATCGCCTTCTCAAGTTCCGCGATGGAGGCCACCTTGACCGCGATCGCCCCCATGCTTTCTGCATGTGCGCGAAAATCGATCTCCGGCATCACCTCGTGATAGGAGTCCTTGAGCAGGTTGTTGAAGTTGGCGCCACCGGTGCCCATCTGCAGCCGGTTGATGCAGCCGTAGCCGCGGTTGTCGAGCACGACGATGTTGAGCTTGAGGCCGAGCATCACGGAGGTCGCAAGCTCGGAGTTCAGCATCATGTACGAGCCGTCGCCGACCATGACAACGACATCCTTTTCCGGATGCGCCATCTTGGCGCCAAGGCCGCCGGCGATCTCGTATCCCATGCAGGAAAAACCGTATTCCATGTGATAACTGCCCGGAACGGTTGCCTGCCAAAGCTTGTGCAACTCGCCTGGCAGGCCGCCCGCCGCGCAAAGCGCGATCGTCTTCTCGCCGCCGATGGAACGGGCGACCGCGCCGATCACCTGCGCATCGGAGGGAAGGGCGGCATTTGTGGTTGCCGTCGCCTTGGCCGCGGCCTCCAGCCAGATATCCTTTTCCTTCCCGGCCTTGGCGGCAAGTGCTGCAGGAGCCTTCCAGCCGGCGAGCCCGCTCGAAAGCGCCTTGAGGCCTTCACGCGCATCAGCGACCAGAGGATGGCCGTCGTGCTTCACAGCGTCATAGGCTGCAATGTTGAGGCCTAGAATGGCAAGTCCCTCGTTCTTGAATAGCGCCCACGAACCGGTCGTAAAATCCTGGCAACGGGTACCGACGGCGATGACGAGATCGGTTTCCTCGGCGATGGCATTGGCAGCGGACGTGCCTGTCACCCCGACGGAGCCGAGCGCCAATGGATGCCGCTCGTCGATCGCCGACTTGCCGGCCTGGGTGACGACGACGGGAACGCCGTGCGCCTCGGCGAATGCCGTCAGCTCTTTGGTTGCCTGCGAATAGAGCACGCCGCCGCCGGCGATGATGACGGGCTTTTCGGACGTCTTGATAAGGGCGATGGCGTTGGCCAGTTCGCCCGCATCCGGTCGTGGACGGCGCGTCGTCCAGACGCGTTCCTCGAAAAAGCTCTCCGGATAGTCGAAGGCTTCGGCCTGCACATCCTGGCAGAGCGACAGCGTGACCGGACCGCATTCGAGCGGATCGGTCAGCACCTGCATGGCGCGCTTCAGCGCCGAGATGATCTGCTCCGGACGCGTGATGCGGTCGAAATAGCGCGACACCGCACGGAAGGCGTCGTTGGCCGAAACCGTGCCGTCGCCGAAATCCTCGATCTGCTGCAGCACCGGATCCGGCGCGCGGTTGGCGAAGATGTCGCCGGGCAGGAAGAGCACCGGAACGCGGTTGACATGGGCAACACCTGCTGCCGTCACCATGTTGAGGGCGCCAGGGCCGATCGAGGTCGTGCATGCCATGAAGCGCTGGCGAAAGCTTGCCTTGGCATAGGCGATCGCCGCATGTGCCATGCCCTGTTCGTTGTGCGCGCGGTAGGTCGGCAGCTCACCGCGCACCTGATAGAGCGCTTCGCCCATGCCGGCGACGTTGCCGTGCCCGAAGATCGCCCAGACGCCGCCGAAAATCGGCACCTTCTTGCCGTCGACCACCGTCATCTGCTTCTTCAGGAAATGCGCGACGGCCTGCGCCATCGTCAATCGTACAGTCTTGCCCATGGGGCACCTCCCGCAATTCTTGCACCTGTTTTCCCCTCCCCAACGTCTCCCCACAAGGGGGAGGGACTAATTTGTGGCGCCGCTTCGTACACCTTGCAACGTTGCGTCTATGGGACAGGTTGCAGTCTACGATCAGGCGGTGCCCCAAGTTAAGCCCCTCCCGGGAGGCGTTGGGGAGGGGCCTTGCCTCTAGCTAAGCCCGCGCGTCTTCAGCCAGGCCTCGGTCAATTGCCGGAAGCGTCCGGCCATATCGGCAATCGCCTCCTCGTCGTTCATCTTACCCGAAAGCCACGCGCGCGCCGCATCGGCAAAGATTGTCCGGCCGACGGCAAAGCCCTTGACCGAGGGCGCCGCGAGCGTTGCCTCAAAACCCTTCACGAGTTCGGCGGCGGGCGCCTCCAGCCCGAGCAGCACGATGCCGCGACACCATGGATCGTTCTTGGCGATCACGGCATCGATCTTCTTCCAGGCGGTTGTTGACGCCTGCGGCTCGAGCTTCCACCAATCCGGCTTGATGCCGAGCGCGTAAAGCTCTTCCATCGCCGTCGAGACCGTATCGTCGGTCAGGGGGCCGTTCTTGCTGGAAATGATCTCGACCAGAAGCTCGCGACCGACCTTGCGCGCCGCCTCGAACAGCGTGCGCAGCTTCTCCTGCTGCTCCGTCTTCAGCTCCGCCGGATCGTCCGGATGATAGAAACACAGGCACTTGATGCAATGGTCGATCGGCCATTCCACGAGCTGCGAGCCGATATCCTGGCTGAATTCGAATCGAAGCGGCTTGGAGCCCGGCAACTCGACCGGACGGCCGATCCAGGCGAAGTTCTTGGTCGCCGCATCGAAGAAGGCATCGCGGCCGAAGCGTTCGTCGATCAGCATGCCGTACCCGCCGCGGCCGTTGGCAACGCGCGCAGCCGCTTCGACGGCAAGCCGCTTGAAGGCGACGATCTTCTTGTGGTCGACGCCGAGCTCGTCGCAGACACTGGTCAATTGCGAGCGGTGATCGATTGCAAGCGCCATCAACAACGGAATCTCGCCCTTGCGGGTCGATGCCCAGTGGATGTGGCTGATCGCCTCGTCCTTGCGCAGTGCCCGGTGCTTGCTGCCGTTCCTCAGGAAGAAGTCGAGTTCGGCCCAGGTGGGATATTCCGGTGAGCAGAGCAGGCGAGAGACGGCAAAGGCACCGCAGGCGTTCGCGAAGGTCGCGCAGGTCTTCAGCGGCTCGTCTTTCAGCCAGCCGCGCAGGAAGCCGGACATGAAGGCGTCGCCGGCACCAAGCACATTGAACACCTCGATCGGAAAACCCTCGCCGACGATGCCGGCCTCGAGGTCTTCGGCAATCGCGCCGTCATACACGATGCAGCCCATGGCGCCACGCTTCAGCACGATCGTCGCAGGCGACAGGCGGCGAATCTCCTTGAGCGCTCCAAGCACGTCGTCGGCGCCGGAGGCGATCAGGATTTCCTCTTCCGTACCGACGATCAGATCACAATCCGGCAACGTCTCTTTCATCTTGGACGAAACGCGGTCGGACTTCACATAGCGCTCGAAGCCCTCGGCGTGGCCGGCAAGGCCCCAGAGGTTCGGCCGGTAATCGATGTCGAAGATTACCTTGCGCCCGTTCGCCTTGGCGATGCGGATCGCCTTGCGCTGTGCGGCTTCCGTGTTCGGGCGCGAGAAATGCGTGCCGGAAACAAGGACGGCGCGCGAGGATTTGATGTAGGCCTCGTCTATATCCCCTTCGTCAAGCGCCATGTCGGCGCAGTCGGAGCGATAGAAGATCATAGGCGAAACGCCCTCGGCTTCCACGGCGAGAAGCACGAGTGCGGTCAGCCGGTGCTTGTCCGTGATGATTCCGGTTGTAGCGACACCCTCGCGCGCCGATTGCTCGCGGATGAAACGTCCCATCTGTTCGTCGCCGACGCGGGTGATCAGGCCGGATTTGAGGCCGAGGCGGGCGGTGCCGATGGCGATATTGGCAGGGCAGCCACCCACCGATTTGGCGAAGGAGCCAATATCCTCGAGTCGCGACCCGATCTGCTGGCCGTACAGATCGACCGACGACCGGCCGATTGTGATTACATCAAGCGGCAGCTCCGGTTGCGAGCCCGGATTCGATTGTACCATGATGTCCTCCCGATAGTTTCAGCGCGGCGTCGCATGCCGACGATTTTCATCAATGAAACATCGGTTCCGTTTGAATGTCAATTCAGAATGTTTGTTCCATTTTGACTTCTGCTAGATTTTGTGGACGCGCTTGCGCCTCCGCTCGGCAATCGCCACGGGAAGAGCCATGGTCAATGCCATGGAGGCCGACAGCGACCGGAACCCGGCAAAATCCGCTTCCGCCACCTCGAACCAGCATGTCGCGCTGGCAGCGAGTGGGGAGAAGGCCGAATCGGTGATGGCGACGAGCGGGACGCCGCGAGCCGCCAAAGCCTCCGCCTGGCCCAGACTTTCGGCCGCATAGGGAGAGAAGCTCGCCGCGACCGCCGCATCCCTTGGCGTCGCGAACTGCACCGTCTCGACATCGACTCCGTTCGGCGAAGCGACGATCTGATGGCGAATGTTCAACTTGGAGAAGGCGTAGCTCATATGTGCGGTCAGCGGATAGGAGCGCCGCTTGGCGATGAGGTAGATCGTATCCGCAGCCGCCAGAATATCGACTGCCTTCGAAAATGTCTCCGTCTGCAGAGTGGCCGCCAATCGGTTGATCGACTGGCCTGCTGCCGAGATGAAGCCAGAGAGAAGATTGGCATCCTCGTCGTCGCCGCCGGATTGCTCGAGGGTGACAAGCCGCTCCTCATAAGTCAGCGTCCGGTCGCGCAGGCGCTCGCGAAAAATGCTCTGCAGGTCGGAGAAGCCGTCATAGCCGAGGTGATGCGCCAGGCGCACGAGAGTCGACGGCTGCACGTCGGAGGCAGCCGCGATGCTCGCTGTCGTCCCGAATGCGATCTCGTCGGGATTGCCGAGCGCGAAGGCGGCGACCTGTGCAAGCCGCTTCGGCATGCTGGCCTTGCGCTCAATGATCGTGCTGCGCAGGCTTTCGAAATCGCGCGGAACACGCGCCGGCGTCTTGGGGTCATTGTCCATGTGTTTGATCCGCGAAATGAAACGTATATTCCATATTGCCCGACCATAGATGATTTCGGTCTTTCGGCCTATCTGTTTTTATCTGCTGAAGAATATGATTTTTTAGCCGATTGATGGCTTCGGGTGATGCGCGCGGCGCGCAAAGACGCTTGCCAAAATGATCTAAACATTCCAAAACTCGCTCGGGATGGAGGAGATATGATGAAGCCACTTGGCGTCGGCCTGATCGGCACTGGCTATATGGGCAAGTGCCACGCGCTAGCATGGAATTCCGTCAGGGCCGTCTTCGGCGACGTTGCGCGCCCGCGCCTGCTCCATCTGGCGGAAGCAAATGCCGATCTGGCGCAAGCGCGCGCCTCCGAGTTCGGCTTTGAAAAGGCCACCGGCGATTGGCGAGTACTGATCGCCGATCCCGACGTCGATGTCGTCTCCGTCACCACGCCGAACCATTTTCACGCCGAGATGGCGATCGCGGCGCTTGAGGCCGGCAAGCATGTCTGGTGCGAGAAACCGATGGCGCCGGCCTACGCAGACGCGGAAAGCATGCTGCGGGCAGCAAAGGCTGCGAACAAAACCGCGGTCCTCGGCTATAATTACATCCAGAATCCGATCGTGCGGCACATCAAGGCCTTGATCTCAGAAGGCGCCATCGGCGCCGTCAATCACATCCGTGTCGAGATGGACGAGGACTTCATGGCCGATCCGGACGCCTTGTTCTATTGGAAGAGCGAGCTTTCCGCCGGCTACGGTGCGCTCGACGATTTCGCCGTCCATCCTCTGTCCCTCATTTGGTATCTCTTCGGCCACGTCGAGGCTGTTGTCACGGACATGGTGAAGCCCTATGCGGACCGGCCGCTGAAAGGAGGCGGCCGACGCGAGGTCGAGAACCATGACGCCGCCAGCGTACTCATGCGCCTTGGCGGCGGTATATCGGCCGTATTGATGGCAAACCGCGCCGCCTGGGGCCGTAAGGGCCGAATCGCGCTGCAGGTATTTGGTTCTGCGGGTTCCATTTCCTACGACCAGGAGCGCATGAACGAGTTCGAGCTCTATCAGGCGCAGGGCCGTGGCACGGAGCAGGGATTCCGCAAGATCCTGACGTCACCCGCTCACCCGCCCTTCGACCGCTTCATTCCGGCCCCGGGTCACGGACTGGGGTTCAACGACCTGAAGATCATCGAATGCCGGGAACTCATTCGCGAAATTTCCGGCGAGCCGTCGTCCATCGTCACATTCGAAGACGGTCTCAGGATAGAGAAGTCCGTTCATGCCATGGCACAGTCCTTCAACGAACGTCGCTGGATCGAGGTCGGCTGAAGGTCGATCCGCTCGCAGTTGACGACGCAAGGGGCAGGGGGTAGGCCTTTGCCCAGCGCGCGAACGTATGGTGGGAGTGACGACGTGACGGACAGACTGGTGATCATCGGCGCGGGTCAGGCAGGCTTTGCATTGGCCGCCAAACTGCGTGCCCTCAGGGATGCGCGCCCCATCACTATCATCGGCGCGGAAGATGTGTTGCCCTATCAGCGACCGCCTCTCACCAAGAAATACCTGCTCGGCGACATGAGCTTCGACCGGCTGCTGTTTCGTCCGGAACATTGGTACGCCGACAACGACGTCGAGATCAGGCTTTCCACATGGGTCGAGCAAATCAAGCGCGATTCCAAGCAGGTGATGCTGCAGGATGGCTCCGTTCTCGACTACGGCACGCTGGCGCTGACGACGGGTTCGACCCCGCGCGGCCTCCCCGCGGCGATTGGCGGCGATCTCTCTGGCGTCTATGTCGCCCGAGACAAACGCGACGCCGACCTCCTGGCGGGCGAAATGCGCCCCGGCCGCCGTGTCCTTATTATCGGCGGAGGCTATATCGGCCTCGAAGCCGCCGCTGTTGCCCGCCATCTCGGTCTTGAAGTGACCGTCATCGAAATGGCCGACCGAATCCTGCAGCGCGTCGCTGCCAAGGAGACGGCAGACATCATGCGCGTGATTCATGAGGCGCATGATGTCGTGATCCGCGAAAAGACCGGACTGAAACAGTTGGTCGGGCGCGACGGCAAGGTCGTCGGCGCAGAACTCTCCGACGGAACGACCATCGACATCGATTTCGCGATCGTCGGCATCGGCGTCGTGCCGAATGACCAACTAGCGAAGGAAGCCGGGCTCGAAGTGGCGAATGGCATTGTCGTCGACGACTTCGCCCGCACGTCCGATCCGTCGATCTTCGCTGCCGGCGACTGTGCTGTTCTGCCTTGGCAGGGCGGACGCATCCGTCTCGAATCGGTGCAGAATGCCGTCGACCAGGCCGATGCCGCCGCAGCTGTTATTGCCGGCGGCAACGCACCGTACGAACCGAAGCCCTGGTTCTGGTCGGATCAGTATGACGTGAAGCTGCAGATCGCCGGCTTTAATTTGGGATACGATGAGACCCTTCTGCGCCCCGGCTCTCGCGAGGGCGCGCATTCAGTCTGGTATTTCAAGAACGGCGCCTTCATTGCCGTTGATGCGATCAATGACGCGAAAGCCTATGTGAGCGGCAAGAAGATGCTGGATTCGGGCATAAACCCGGACAAGGCGATCCTCGCCGACGCATCGGCCGATCTGAAGCAATTGCTGACCCAGAGCTAAGCCGGCTTTTCTTCCTTGGAGAAAGCCGAAAAAGCGCTTGCGTCACCCGGCGAATGACTCTATCAGGCTCTCGACCGGAGAGGTGGCCGAGTGGTCGAAGGCGCTCCCCTGCTAAGGGAGTATACCCGGAAGGGTATCGTGGGTTCGAATCCCATCTTCTCCGCCACTTCATTTTTTGTCCATTCCGAAGACATAGGTAACAGAGCGTACCTCAGACATGGGTGACAACCTCGTGCCGAACGGGTTGTCGATGGTTTGCAAGGTCCTCTGCTCCAGGTCGATATATCCCAGATCATAGTGCATGAAGCTGACGAGCCAAATACCGTCGTCGACTTCCGTGATTGCGAGTTTCTGGCCGGCCATCACGGTCGATATGTTGACCTTCTTGCGGTAGATGCAGATGCGGCCGCAATGGGTCACCAGCGCCTCTCTGTCATGGAAGAGGTAGTCGATCTCCGGCAGGCCCTGATAGGGGCGTGACGAAGCAACGTAGAGATCTGCCGGCACCTTCATGTGAGCGCCTCGTGCGGCCGCTCGGTATTGAATTCCCTGACGAACGCGTCGAAGCGGGCCTGCTGCTGGAGAATGTTTCTGCCAGACGGCCTGGTCGCCTCTTTCTTGAGCGTCAGGTGCATGCGCTCATGCCGGCCATTCTCTTGCGGATGGCCCGGCCTGATGCGCTCGAGCGCGATGCCGAGCCGCAGCCACCAGACTGACAGCTTCGACAGATTGTAGAGGCCGTTGGGGCTGGCGAACGGCAGGCCGTTGTCACTGCGGATCGCGCTTGGCAGACCATGTTCGGCAAACAACCGGCGGAACGCCTCGAACACCCCCACCTCCTTTGTCGAATCGAAGGCTTCACAGGCAAGCAGGTAGCGTGACGCCTGGTCGGTGACCGTCAGCGGGTAACAGTATCGGCCGTCACACCACAGATCGTTCGGCAGCAATGCCTGAGACAAGGCTGTTCCTTCGGCTCGGTGTCGTTGCCGCTTACGTCCATACCGAAAACATAGGTAACAGTTTGTCCCAAACTTATGGGTGACAACTGACGACAGGCGCTCACATATCGCCGATGCCTTCGCCTCCAGAAGGCGGGCAACAAATCGTAGACGTTCGTGCATCGCCGAAATCCGTCTTCATGGTCTCGGCCCCCCACAAAAAAGCGGATGCTGTCACCCCATGCCCTCCGGTACGAAACGTCACCAGCCACGCATGTCGAACACACGAAACGCTATTCGATGACGGACCAGCGCAGCGCAGCGACATCGTGGAGGGTCGCGATGATCGATTCCTTCCAAATCTCGCGTCAAGAGAATCGAAACGAGAATCACCAACGATCAGCAAAACTGATTCTGGAGGGTTCGCGCTACCTTGCCGCCACGCGGTCGAGCGCAAATGTCTTGCTGCCGCGGCGAAAGCGCCGAATCTGGCGGGAAACTGGTTCCAATGTGGCACATCCTCCAGCATTTACCGGAGTGGCGGTGCCGGTAAATACCCGCAAACTCAGCACTTTCTTAATAGAGTATAAAGAAACAGCTGGGGCGGGTGCCGCATTTGTGACCTTTAAGCAACAGCGCATACGTAAGGCTGTCGCAAATACCCCAAACGGGCAAGTTGGTGATTGCGTGACAGTCCCGGTCTTGTATTTTCAACTTCGGAAGCGAGGGCGGTTGATCGTCCGACTTCTTGAAACATGGGGATGGGGCAGGGAACGCTGCTCTAACGGCGAAAAACCCAGACCCGATCGAAACTTTGAATTGGAGGTCAATATGAACATCAAGAGCCTACTTCTCGGCTCCGCTGCTGCTCTCGCAGTAGTTTCCGGTGCTCAGGCTGCAGACGCTATCGTTGCTGCCGAGCCGGAACCAGTTGAATACGTCCGCGTCTGCGACGCTTACGGCACTGGCTACTTCTACATCCCGGGCACGGAAACCTGCCTGAAGATCGAAGGTTACATCCGTTTCCAGGTTGACGGTGGCGAAAAGCTCTCTGGTCAGTCCGATTGGAACGCCAAGACCCGTGGTCAGGTTCAGTTCACGTCGAAGAGCGACACCGAATATGGTCCGCTCACCGGCGTTATCGTTCTGCAGGCGAATGCGAACAACGCAAGCGACCAGGACACGATCCTCGACTCGGCTTACCTCGACATCGCTGGCTTCCGCGCTGGTCTGTTCTACAGCTGGTGGGACGATGGCCTGAGCGGCGAAACCGACAACCTGGCCAGCGGCTCGACCCTGCATAACTCGGTCCGTTATCAGTATGAAAACGGCGACTTCTATGCCGGTCTGTCTGTTGACGAGCTGGAAGATTCGATCCACGGCACTCGTCTGGTCGCCAACTCTGACGGTTCGTTCGGTCTCGGCGAAACCCGCAACAACGTTGGTATCGCTGCTGGTCTCGGCGGCAAGGCTGGCGCATTCACCTACCAGTTGATCGGTGGCTACGACACCGACACTGAAGAAGGCGCTATCCGCGGCATGGGCACTGTTGCCTTCGGCCCCGGCACCTTCGGTCTCGCTGCTGCTTGGGCAAGCGGCCCGAACGCTTACTACGAAGAGTCTGAGTGGACGATCGCTGCTGAATACGCAGTTAAGGCCACCGACAAGCTCACTCTGACGCCTGGTGTTCAGTACTTCGCGAACATCCGCAACGGTGGCTACGGCAGCAACGCTGACTCGCTTAGCGGTGTAACGAACACGACTGACTTCAGCAGCGAAGATGTCTGGAAGGCCGGCCTGACGGTTGACTACCAGATCGTAGAGAACTTCTACGCTAAGGCTTCTCTGCAGTGGCAGGATCGCACGAGCGTAGATGACTCGGACGATAGCTTCTCTGGTTACTTCCGCCTGCAGCGTGCATTCTAATCTGATCTGACTTCGGTCAAATCAGGAAAGCCCGGCTCTCGAGCCGGGCTTTTTGTTGTTCTGACGAGCGCGTCGGCTGAAGAAATTCTAGATAGCGGCCAGAAATGATCGGATGCGCTGAAGCACCGGCTCGATGTGCAGCAACGGCGGGTGGCCCTGGCCGGGCGCCGTGACGACGCTGAGGTCCGGATGGCGCGTGGCCATGGCTGCTACGGCCGCATTGGTGAGTAGAGCGGAGTTCTCGCCCCTGACGACCATCAGCGGGCAATTTGAAAACGCGTCGTAGTGCTGCCACAGAGTGGGGAGCGGTTTGCCGAGGTCGATTGTCGTCAGCTGTTCGGCGATGGCGGGATCAACGTCGGCAGTGAGCCTTCCGTCCATCTCGCGGTAGATGGCGACCGACATCTCCTCCCAGTCACGGTCCTCAAGGGCAGGGAAGTGGGCAGCGTGACGAGCCTTGAGCAGTGCCGCCGCGTCACCCCAATCCTTCGGGTCAATCGCGCCATTGAGGTCATCGCGGATCTGCATCAGGCCTTCGGCCTCAATCTCCGGCCCGATGTCGTTGAGAATGACGCCTGCAATCAGCGCCGGCTTCATCGCGATCAGAAAATGCAGGATCAAACCACCCCTTGAGGTGCCGATGAAGACTGCCTTGTCGATCCCGAGGTGCTTGCAGGCTGTCAGCACATCCTGCGCTTCGACACGGAGATTGTAGTTTGCCTTGTCGTCATCGCGGGCGGATAATCCGCGCCCGCGATAGTCGAGGGCGACGACGCGTCGCGGCGCGACGGTATCTTGAGAGAGAATCACCGCCAGTTGGTGGAAGTCCCGGCTGTTGCGGGTCAGGCCGGGCAGGCAGATGATTGGGAGCCTCGATCGCGCACCCGGCGCCTGCGGATCGTAATCGCGAAGATGCAGCGTTAGTCCGTCGTCAGAACGATAGGTCCGTCCGACAAAGTGTTGATTGGTGGTGTCCATAGGCGCTTTCCCCGTTGTCAGGCCGAAACACGAGCACCCTGCGCGTTGTTGGCAAACGGCTCAGGACGCGCGGCCCTCGATCAGGTCACGTTCGATGTCGGCCGGCTGCCCGAGACGGGCTTTGTACACTTCATAATTCTCCATGACGCGCTGAACGTAGTTGCGCGTTTCCGGGAAAGGGATGCGTTCGATCCAGTCGACGACGGCGTCGATCGACTTGCCGCGCGGGTCGCCATATCGGTCGAGCCATTCCGGCACCCGCTTCGGACCGGCATTGTAGGCGATGAAGGTCATGACGTATGAGCCGCCGAAGGCGTCGATCTGCTCGCCGAGATAATGCGCGCCGAGCGTGGCGTTATAGCCCGCATCCGCCGTCAGCTTGTCCTTGGAGTAGGCGATGTTGTGTCGCTTGGCGACGGCCTTTGCGGTCCCCGGCAGGATCTGCAGAAGACCTCTGGCATCTGCAATCGAAACCGCCGTGGGATTGAAGGCACTTTCCTGCCGCGCAATCGCATAGGCGAGCGCCTTGCCGGAGCCTGAAATATTGGCATTCCCTGGAATGACCCCAAGCGGAAAGGCGAGAGCGGCAACATCGATGCCGCGCGCATAAGCGGTCTTGCCGATCTGCAGCGAAAGATGGTGATCGCCGGAGCGTTCGGCTTGCGCGCTGAGGATCGCAAGCTCGCCCGGGCTCTGCATCTGGTCCGCGAGAGCGAGATAGAGGCCGTTTGCGCGCCAGCCGTGGCCGGCAGCGTCCAGGCGCGCGATTGCCTGTACGGCTTCCCTGGACTGGTAACGCTTGCGGTCTGCTTGCGTCGGGTTGGGATAGCTGACGTTCAGCGTCTTGCGGCCGAGCTTCTCGCCGGCCAGTTGACCATAGAAGGTTGTCGGGTAGCTTGCCGCCTTGGCGTAGAAGTCACCCGATTGGCCGGGCGCGCCGGCCTCTGCCGAGCGACCCATCCAATACCATGCGCGCGAAACCGAAATGGGGCCATTGGAGAAATCGAGAATCTTGCTGAAGTGGCTTTGTGCGGTCTTTGCATCCTGCAATCCGCGCAGTGCATACCAACCGGCGTGGAACTCCGCCTCGACGATGTCGGTCGGCGTGGTGGCGGCATAGTTGGCGACGATGCGGTATGCGGTCGTGAAGTCACCCTGGTCCACCAGTCCGCGACTGACGATCCGCTGTTCGTTCCACCATTCGCCGGCATTGACCAGTTCGTCACGGTTGCGCGGCATCTGCTGCAAAAGCTTCGCCGCTTCGGCATATTTCTCCTGCTTGCGCAGATATTCGATGCGCGCGAACAGATAGCCCGGATCGCCGTTCCATTTTCCATCGACGGAAGCAAGAAGCGCTCCGGCATTCGGCGGCTTGCTGATCACCGCGTCCCAGGCTTTGTAGAGCGACTGCGCTTGGCCGAGGTCGCCGAAGCGCTTCGCCTGAGCCGAGCGGTTGCGGTACATAAGGTACTCCATCCGCGCCTTGTGATCGGCGACGGTGAGCAGACCGGAAAACTCGGCCAAGATCTTGTCTTCTGTCGGCTTGTCCAGGCCATCACCGCGCCAGATCTTGCGGATGTATTTCGCCGCCTGGCTCTGCTTGTCTGTTGCGACAAGCGCACGCGACAGGATCATTGCACCGGCCGTTGTTTCAGGCGCCGTCTCGCCAAAGGCGCTGAGCACTGCGCCGGGGGCAGGGTTCTCGTCGGAAAGCGCGCGCTCGGAATAGGCGCGCAGTTTTGCAAGGCCGGGCCAGCCCTGAAGTTCCTGTGCGGCAGCGGCAATTTCAACGGAGGGAACGCCTTTCTGACCGGACACGGCGATTGCCCAAGTCATGATATGGCGATCGAGAGTTCCCGGGCGCATGCGGTCGCGAATGGCAAACGCCTGCATCGGGTCCTTGGCGGAAAGCGCATCGAGGCCGGCTTTGAGGTCGTCGCTGACCGGCGCAACCGTCTGGCTTCGCGGAATGGCGCCGGTCATGATCGATTCCGGCATCGACGTCTGCGGCACGAAGCCGATCGGCTTCAGATCGGGCACCGGAATGTCATCGCTCGGAAGCGGCGACGCAAAGCTGCTCCACGCGGCGACCGTCAAGCCGAGGGCGGAGAGGATCAGGACAGCTCTCTTCATACCGGGTACTCTCAATGGAAACACGTCCTTCCATTTGGTCGGACGCATATTAACGAAACCTTACCGAAGCGGTTAAATTTCGTTCACATTTGCTATCGGAATTTGCCCCAAACAGACCTCTGCGCGCTTGTCGCAGCGTTTTCGCCGCACTATGGTGCGCTCCTCATATTCATGGAATGCGGCCGAAGCATGGATTGCGGTCGCAAGGAGTTCTGCATGTTCCAGGGATCCATTCCCGCACTCGTCACCCCCTTCACAGATGCCGGACAGGTCGATGAGGCGGCGTTCGCCGCTCATGTCGATTGGCAGATCAAGGAAGGCAGCAGCGGTCTCGTGCCGGTCGGCACGACAGGTGAGTCTCCGACGCTGTCGCACGCCGAGCACAAGCGGGTTGTGGAACTTTGCATCGAGGCTGCCAGAAAGCGTGTTCCTGTTATGGCCGGAGCAGGGTCGAACAACACTCGCGAAGCCGTCGAGCTTGCGCAGCATGCCGAAAAGGCGGGCGCGGATGCCGTGCTGGTCGTCACGCCCTACTACAACAAGCCCACACAGAAGGGTCTCTTTGCCCACTTCTCAGCGATCGCAGACGCCGTGAAGCTGCCGATCTATATTTATAACATTCCCGGCCGCTCGGTCGTCGACATGACGCCCGAGACCATGGGTGCTCTCGCCAAGGCGCATGCAAACATCGTCGGCGTCAAGGATGCCACCGGCAAGATCGAGCGCGTCTCAGAGCAGCGTATCACCTGCGGCAAGGATTTCCGGCAGTTGTCGGGCGAGGATGCAACGGCTCTCGGCTTCAACGCCCATGGTGGCGTCGGCTGCATCTCCGTGTCGGCGAATGTTGCGCCGCGCCTCTGCGCCGAATTCCAGGCGGCGACGCTTGCCGGCGACTACGCAAAGGCGCTGGAATATCAGGATCGCCTGATGCCGTTGCACAAAGCAATTTTCCTGGAGCCCGGCCTCTGTGGCGCGAAGTACGGACTTTCGAAACTCGGCCGGATGAGCCGCAACGTGCGCTCGCCGCTGATCTCCACGCTTGAGCCCGGCACCGAGGCTGCGCTGGACGCGGCCATGCGCCATGCGGGCCTGTTGAACTGAGCGAGCGAACTCGCCTCTTCACAAGGATGGGCTGTTCTCTTACATACCTGCAAGAAATGAGGGCGCGGCTTTCGCGCCCGTAGGATTGGAATTTCGTCATGGCCCCCAAAGGCAGCCAGCGTGTCGTAAACAAGGTCGTGGCCGAAAACCGCAAGGCCCGGTACAACTACGAGATCATCGACACCTATGAAGCCGGGCTCGTTCTTATGGGTACCGAGGTCAAATCGTTGCGCGAGGGTAAGGCGAACATTGCCGAATCCTATGCCTCCGACGAAGGCGGCGAGATCTGGCTGATCAATTCCTATCTGCCGGAATATCTGCAAGCGAACCGTTTCAACCACGAACCTCGCCGCCGCCGCAAGCTTCTGCTGACGGGCAGGGAGATCAACCGTTTGCGTGCGGGAATCAACCGCGAAGGCATGACGCTGATCCCGTTGAAGATCTATTTCAATGATCGCGGTCGCGCGAAGATGGAACTCGCGCTTGCCAAGGGCAAGAAGCTTCACGACAAGCGTCAGTCCGAGAAGGAACGCGATTGGAACCGGCAAAAGAGCCGGCTGCTCAAGGACAACGGTTGATCGCAGCGGCCGGCGGTCTGAAGGCGGGATGCCGTCATGGTGACGGCCTGCCAGCTCTGAGACTGCCCTAAGCCTCGAAATCGCTTGGTGCTGACGCCGCTTCGCTCGGCCGTGGCGCCCGCTCCGAAGGGTCGCGGCCGATTTCACTCTTCAAGGACAACAGATCGATGAAATGGTCAGCCTGACGTCGCAGATCGTCAGCAATCATCGGCGGCTGCGTTGCCATCGTCGAAATGATCGAGACCTTTCGGCCCTTTCGCTGCAGCGCTTCCACCAGCGTCGTGAAGTCGCCATCGCCGGAGAAGATTACCAGATGGTCGACGGTTTCCGACTGCTCCATGGCGTCGATCGCGAGCTCGATATCCATGTTGCCCTTGATCTTGCGTCTGCCCATGGAATCCGTGAATTCCTTGGCGGGCTTGGTTACAACCTTGTAGCCGTTGTAGTCCAGCCAGTCGATCAGCGGGCGAATGGACGAATACTCCTGATCCTCGATCAGCGCTGTATAATAATAGGCGCGCAGCAGATATCCGCGCTTTTGAAATGCCTTTAGAAGTTTTCTGTAGTCGATATCGAAGCCTAGGCTTTTGGATGCGGCGTAGAGGTTGGCGCCATCAATGAAAAGAGCAATTTTTTCGCGTGGGTCAAACATTCCTTACCAATCCGCTTTGAGAAATCTAAATTGTCATAGCCAAAAACCCGTAAAAACAACGAGTTATCTGATAGACCAGAACAATTCTTAATTTATGAACTATTCATATAAGAGAGATTTAGGGCACGAATCGGGATATTCCAAGCAACTATTGGTGGAAATCCCCGCATTATCTCTAAAATTGGAAGCTTCAGCGCGCCGTCGAAGGGAGTTTCACGAAAAACTTGAATTTGCCCGGTTTTAATTGTATCGCCGTGCTAATCCCGAGATCACGACCGCAAAGGACAGGCAATGGCCCGTGTCACAGTTGAAGATTGCATCGACAAAGTTGAGAACCGCTTCGAGCTGGTTCTGCTTGCCAGCCACCGCGCCCGGCTGATTTCCCAGGGCGCCTCGATCACCATCGATCGCGACAATGACAAGAACCCTGTCGTCGCACTGCGCGAGATCGCAGACGAGATGCTGTCGCCGGACGACCTCAAGGAAGACTTGATCCACTCGTTGCAGAAGCATGTCGAAGTGGATGAGCCCGAGCCCGATCCGGCAAGCCTCATCGCTGCCGGTGCCGCTGCTGGCACCGAAGGCGAAGAGCAGGACGACGTGCCGGAGACCGTCACGTTCGACCAGATGTCTGAAGAAGAGCTTCTCGCCGGTATCGAAGGTCTCGTGCCGCCAGAAAAGAGCGACKATTACTAAAAGAGCGACGGTTACCAATCGTCAATCTTGCATCATTACTGCTTCGGCATATGATTGATTACCATGTGCGCCAATCTGTGATTGGCGCGCTTTTCTTTTGTAACGGAGTGGTTTCGGGATGATGCGGCAGTACGAGCTCGTGGAGCGGGTTCAGCAATACAAGCCCGATGCCAACGAAGCCCTGCTGAACAAGGCCTATGTCTATGCGATGCAGAAGCATGGGCAGCAGAAGCGTGCCAGCGGCGATCCCTACATTTCCCACCCCCTCGAAGTTGCAGCCATACTGACGGACATGCATCTCGATGAATCGACGATAGCGGTGGCCCTGCTTCACGATACGATCGAAGATACCACGGCCACGCGCGCCGAAATCGACGAGCTTTTCGGGGAGGATATCGGCCGCCTCGTCGAGGGCCTGACGAAGATCAAGAAGCTTGATCTGGTCACCAAGAAGGCCAAGCAGGCAGAGAACCTGCGCAAGCTGCTGCTCGCCATCTCCGACGACGTCCGGGTCCTTCTCGTGAAGCTGGCCGATCGTCTCCACAATATGCGCACGCTTGACCACATGTCGCCGGAGAAGCGCGCACGCATTTCCGAGGAGACGATGGATATCTATGCGCCGCTGGCCGGCCGCATGGGTATGCAGGATATGCGCGAGGAGCTGGAGGACCTGTCCTTCCGGCACATCAATCCCGAGGCGTACGAGACGGTCACGAAGCGGCTTGAGGAGCTGTCGCGGCGCAACGAAGGGCTTGTGAAGAAGATCGAGACCGAACTGCGCGATCTCCTGGTCGCCAGTGGCCTGACGAACGTCTACGTCAAGGGGCGGCAGAAGAAACCCTATTCCGTATTCCGCAAGATGCAGTCGAAGTCGCTGTCCTTCGAGCAGCTGTCGGACGTCTACGGCTTCCGCATAATCGTCGACGACATTCCCGCCTGCTATCGGGCGCTGGGTATCGTCCACACGCGGTGGCGCGTCGTGCCGGGACGCTTCAAGGATTACATCTCCACCCCGAAACAAAACGACTACCGCTCGCTGCACACGACGATCGTCGGGCCGTCGAGCCAGCGTATCGAGCTGCAGATCCGCACCAAGCGCATGCATGAAATCGCCGAGTTCGGCATTGCTGCGCATACGCTTTACAAGGACGGTGCATCCAACGCCGACGGCGAAATACTGTCGCGCGAATCCAATGCCTATTCCTGGCTCCGACACACGATCGAGGCGCTGGCAGAGGGTGACAGCCCCGAAGAGTTCCTCGAGCACACCAAGCTCGAGCTGTTCCAGGATCAGGTCTTCTGTTTCACGCCGAAAGGCAAGCTGATTGCCTTGCCGCGAGGCGCAACGCCGATCGATTTCGCCTATGCGGTCCACACCAACATCGGCGACACCACGGTCGGCGCCAAGATCAACGGCCGCATCATGCCGCTGGTGACCCGGCTTGCAAACGGCGACGAGGTTGAGATCATCCGCTCGGGCGTGCAGGTGCCACCGGCCGCCTGGGAGGAAATCGTCGTTACCGGCAAGGCTCGCGCTGCGATCCGCCGGGCCACGCGCATGGCGATACGCAAACAGTATGCGGGACTCGGCCACCGCATCCTCGAGCGCACGTTCGATCGCGCCGGCAAGATATTCTCTCGCGAGGCAATGAAGCCCGCGCTTCACCGTCTTGGCCAGAAGGATGTCGAGGATGCGATTGCAGCTGTCGGCCGCGGCGAGATGTCTTCGCTCGACGTGCTGCGCGCCGTCTATCCCGATCACCAGGAAGAGCGGGTGACCGCAAAACCGACCGGCGACGACGGCTGGTTCAACGTTCGCAGCGCGTCCGGCATGATTTTCAAGATCCCCGGTAAGTCGAAATCGGGTGAGGGGGCGCCCACTGAGCTGGAAGCTGCTATCGATGCGGATGCCGTCCCAATCCGCGGCATATCGAGCAGTGTGGATGTGCAGTTTGCGCCCACCGGCGCAGTCCCAGGCGACCGGATCGTCGGCATCATGACGGCGACGGACGGCGGCAAGAGCATCACGATCTACCCGATCCAGTCGCCGATATTGCAGCGCTTCGACGAGCAGCCAGACCGCTGGATAGATGTCCGCTGGGATCTGGATGAGGCAAACAAGTTGCGCTTCATGGCGCGCATCATGGTCAATGGGCTGAATGAGCCAGGCACGCTCGCAAAGCTCGCTCAGACCGTGGCTGGCGTCGACGTGAACATTCGCGTGCTCAACACGATCCGCGTTGCGACCGACTTCACGGAGATGACCCTCGACGTCGAGGTCTGGGATCTCCGTCAGCTCAATCAGCTGCTTGCGCAGCTGGCCGATCTGGATTGCGTTGCGACGGTGCGCCGTCTCTACGACTAGGCTCGGGAAGGGCAGCTTTGCCCTCGCTTGCACATTTTGTGATCGTTTTATGACCGAAATCGCGCAGATAAAAGGCTAGGCATGCACCAGGCGCATGCCTGACTGGGTATTACAGCGTTGGTAATCGCCATCGATAGCACCTATCTTCTGGTCATCAAGAAATGAAACGAAGATGAGGCAAAGAAAATGTTTAAACCGATCAAGAAGTTCGCCCGCGCCCTGCGCGCTCCGAGCGCAGAAGAACGCGAATTGGCATATCTGAATGGCTCGTTTGACCGTATCGATCTCGAGTATCGCCAGCGCCAGGTTGATCGCGGTCTGTTCCGTAGCCGCTAATACCGGATTTATATTGGAAGAATGAAAGGGGCGTATCGCATATTGCGCCCCTGGTGAGTGCTCAGTCGGTGCCAATCAAATAGTGACTGAGGTGGTTTGACGCTCTTGTCATGCCGGTGTGCGTTGCACTACATACGCGCCATGTTGTTTCGACGTCGAAGACCTGCCGGATTTCGTGAAAAGTTGCGAGAGTTGCTTTGGCCCCGCAAGGGCTTCATGCGTCCGCCGCGCTATCTTGTGATGCGTGTCTTGCGGCTGCGGGCGTCCCCGCATGCTGTTGCCATGGGAGTGGCGGCCGGGATATTCGTTTCCTGGACCCCGTTCATCGGTGTGCACTTCATCATGGCTTTTGTCCTGAGCTACCTGTTCGCCGGAAACATGGTCGCTGCCGCCCTTGGCTGCGCAGCATTCGGCAATCCGCTGACCTATCCCTTCATATGGGGTACGACCTGGGAGATTGGGCACCTTCTGCTAAGCCGGAAAGACACGCTGCAGGGGCATTCCCTGGACCTTGCGGCTCTATTCCATGAGCTTCGCTTTACCGAACTTTGGCGCCCCGTCCTTGAGCCGATGCTGATCGGCTCCATCCCTCCGGCGCTGGTGACCTCGGTCATCCTCTATTTTGCGACGTTTTACACCGTCAAAGGGTTCCAGGGCCGACGCCGCGCTCATCTTTTGGAGCGTGCGCGCCTGCGTCTCTCAAGTCCCATGCAGGAAACCGTATGATCATCGGCATTGGCAGCGACCTGATAGATATTCGTCGCGTCGAGAAATCGCTCGAGCGATTCGGCGAGCGCTTTACCAGTCGATGCTTCACCGAGATTGAGCGAACGAAATCAGATCGTCGCGCCAATCGTGCGGCATCCTATGCCAAACGCTTTGCGGCCAAGGAGGCCTGCTCCAAGGCATTGGGGACGGGCATTGCGCAGGGTGTGTTCTGGAAGGATATGGGCGTTGTCAACTTGCCGAGTGGCAAGCCGACCATGAAGCTCACAGGTGGAGCGGCCGACATACTGCAGTCGATGCTGCCGGAAGGCCATCGAGCCGCCATTCATTTGACAATTACTGATGATTATCCGCTTGCGCAGGCTTTCGTCATCATCGAAGCGCTGCCGGCAACGGCCTGAAGCAGCGACCTGTCGTCGCTTTTAATGTTCGCGCCATTGCCGCAATCGGCCGAAGCCGCTACACAGAACCAAATAAGAGCTGCGCCTCCCAAGGTGCCCTGAAGGAATAGAACTGCGTGTCCGAAAAAGTTGAAACCAAGCCGAACGCCCTCTGGGAAAACATCAAGGTCATCGTCCAGGCGTTGATTTTGGCAATGGTCATCCGCACGGTCCTGTTCCAGCCTTTCACTATCCCTTCCGGTTCGATGATGCCGACCTTGCTTGTCGGCGACTATATCTTCGTCAACAAGTTCGCCTACGGCTACTCCAAGTATTCGCTGCCGTTCTCGCCGAACCTCTTCACCGGGCGCATTTTTGCAAGCGAACCGAAGCGTGGTGACATCGTGGTGTTCCGCTTCCCGCCGAATCCCGAGGTTGATTACATCAAGCGTCTCGTCGGGCTGCCGGGAGATCACATTCAGGTGACGGAAGGTGTGCTGTACGTGAACGGCAAGCCTGTCCCGAAGGTACCGGACGGAACGTTCAATTCGGACTACGCGCAGGATCCGGGCCAGGACGTGCCGGTCTTCCGCGAAACGTTGGACAACGGCGTCAGCTACGACACGCTGGACCAGTCTCCTGTTTCGCGCGGCGACAACACCCGCGAGTTCATCGTGCCTGAAGGCCACTATTTCATGATGGGCGACAATCGCGACAATTCTCTCGACAGCCGCTTCGATGTCGGCTTCGTTCCGGCCGAGAATCTGGTCGGTCGCGCCAGCGTCATCTTCTTCTCGCTCGGCAACGACACCTCGTTCCGTGAAATTTGGAAGTGGCCAGCCAACATGCGTTGGGATCGCCTTTTCAAGGGCGTTGAATGAGCAAGGCTCAGACGCTCTCGGCGGCGGATCGGACAAGCCTGGAGACCCTTATTGGTCATCAGTTCGCCGAGAAAGAACGCCTGGACCGCGCATTGACACATGCCAGCGCTCGCACCCAAAAAGGCGGCAATTACGAGCGGCTGGAATTTCTCGGCGACCGTGTGCTTGGCCTCTGCGTCGCGGAATTGCTATTCCGCACATTTGGCGTGGCGACGGAAGGCGAGCTTTCCGTGCGACTGAACCAACTGGTCAGTGCCGACACCTGTGCTGAAGTTGCCGATGAGCTTGGGCTGCATCTTTTCATCCGGACTGGTGCGGACGTGAAGAAGCTGACCGGCAAGCGCATGATGAACGTTCGCGCCGATGTTGTCGAAAGCCTGATTGCCGCCGTCTATCTCGATGGTGGCTTGGAAGTCGCGCGGCGCTTTATCCTGAAATACTGGGAGAAGAGGGCGGCACGCGCGGACGGCGCGCGGCGCGACGCGAAGACGGAATTGCAGGAATGGGCACACGCCAAATTCGCCGTGACGCCAACCTACCGGGTTGAAGAACGCACCGGACCGGATCATGATCCGCGTTTCAAGGTGACGGTCGAGGTTGCCGGCGTTCATCCGGAAACAGGCGTCGAGCGCTCCAAGCGTGCTGCCGAGCAGGTAGCCGCCACGAAGATGCTCGAGCGCGAAGGTATTTGGCAGAAATCATCTGCCGGAAATTGACAGGGACAATGACCGAAGAACACGACATCGCAGATAGCGCAGCAGAACCTGCTGGTCCGACGCATTCCGGCTTCGTCGCCCTGATCGGGCCGACAAATGCCGGCAAGTCGACGCTTCTCAACCGCCTGGTCGGTGCCAAGGTATCGATCGTCAGCCACAAGGTGCAGACGACCCGGGCGGTCGTCCGCGGCATCGCGATCCACAACAACGCGCAGATCGTGTTCATGGATACGCCAGGCATCTTCAAGCCACGTCGCCGGCTCGATCGCGCCATGGTGACGTCTGCCTGGGGTGGCGCCAAGGATGCCGACGTGATCATGCTGCTGATCGACAGCGAGCGCGGCCTGCGCGGCGACGCCGATGCGATCCTCGAGGGTCTCAAGGACGTCCCGCAGCGCAAGATCCTCGCCCTCAACAAGATCGACCGTGTCAAGCGCGAGGATCTTCTGGCACTGGCCTCGGCGGCCAACGAGAAAATTGCATTCGACCAGACATTCATGATCTCGGCCGAGAATGGCTCCGGTTGCGACGATGTGATGGACTATCTGGCGAAAACCCTGCCGGAGGGGCCATGGTACTATCCGGAAGACCAGATCTCTGATCTTCCGATGCGTCAGCTTGCTGCCGAAATCACCCGAGAGAAGCTTTTCCTGCGCCTGCATCAGGAGCTTCCCTATTCGTCGCATGTCGAGACGGAAAAATGGGAAGAGCGCAAGGACGGATCGGTTCGCATAGAGCAGGTAATCTACGTCGAGCGCGACAGCCAGAAGAAAATCGCCCTGGGCAAGGGCGGGGAAACGATCAAGGCGATCTCTACTGCATCAAGAAAAGAGCTGGCGGAAATTCTTGAACAGCCGGTCCACCTCTTCCTGTTCGTCAAGGTCCGTGAAAACTGGGGCGACGATCCCGAGCGTTTCCGCGAAATGGGGTTGGATTTCCCACGCTGAGTGGCAGCGGAGCCTCCGCCTCTGGTCGGCAAGTGTTTCGATTGTCTATCAAAATTCGGGAGCGCGGGAACGAACTGCCGCGCAGCGTGTTTTAGGAGGCGGCGTCTCAATAGCCAGGGCGCCGTTTTCGGATTCAGGGGCACGCATGCCTACAAGTCGACCGACCCATTCCTTCAAGACACCATGCGAGCAGTGTCCATTGCGGCCGCTGCCGCAATTCAGGGAATTCACGAGCGAGGAACTCGAGTTCGTCTCCAAGTTCAAAAAGGGTGAACTGGCGGCGGATACCGGGGCCACGATCCTGGTGGAAGGCGCCCACAGCGCGCATTTGTTCACGGTGCTGTCAGGGTGGGGCTTTCGCTACAAAACACTGGAGGACGGCCGGCGACAGATCCTGAATTATGTGATGCCGGGCGACCTGATCGGACTTCAAGGGACGATCATGGGGGAGATGCAGCACTCCGTCGAGGCGCTGTCGCCGGTCTCGCTCTGTGTCTTCGAGCGCGACAAGCTGATGACGCTTTACAACAAGCATGCCTCGCTCGCCTTCGACATCACCTGGATTGCGGCGCAGGAGGAGCGGATTCTCGACGAACATCTGCTTAGTATCGGCCGCCGCACAGCTCTGGAGAGGGCCGCCTATCTCATTGCCTTCCTGTTCCAGCGAGGCAAGCAGCTGAAGCTTTTCAGCGAGCACAGCGCCATTCCCATTACCCAGCAACACATTGCGGACACTCTCGGCCTTTCGATCGTTCATACCAACAAGACTCTGAAAAAGCTTGCAGTTCGTCGGCTGATCCGATGGCAGGAACGCGCCTGCGAGGTGCTCGATGGCGATGCGCTGATGGCAATTGCCGGCTGGGAGGGACTGGACGGAAAGGCGCGTCCGTTCCTGTGAACGGCCCGATCTCTATGTCTTTTTTAAATGCAATTCGCAGAGCCGGACCATAAGGTCGTCACCGTGCCATTTTTTCTCCGGTTTTGCTTCTTATCGACCGAGACGGAAAAAGCGGCTATGCAAGCAAGGATAGCATGGGCTGTTCGACCAACGAGCCGGGGGCGCGTCAGAGGTGGAAATGCGGGTTAAGTGTGCGAGGCGCGCCGAAAGCGGCGTCCGAAAGAGGGCGTACCGATCATGAGCGCGAGGCGTGTTCTGGTCCTTGAGGACAGCTTGATCATCGCGATGGAGGCAGAAGATATTCTGCGCACTGTCGGCGTGGAGACGATCAGCATCTGCAACAGCATCGATCAGGCAATGGAAGCCGTCACGGCCGACCGCTATGATTTTGCGTTGCTGGACGTCAATCTCGGGGACGTGATGAGCTTCGATTTCGCTCGCTATCTCGCAGGTGTCGAAATCCCCTTCGGCTTTGTCAGCGGCTATTCGGACACGCTCGATTTTCCGGAGGACCTGCAAGACAGGCCGCTTTTGGTCAAGCCGTTTGACGAAACGGCGATGCGCGAGTTTCTGCGGCGGCTTTCCCTGTCCGAAGTTTGATAGCGTTTCATGACAGACCTGTCGTCTTGCGCTAGGATAGATTAGCTGGCGTGAGGTTTAATGTGCAATGCAATGGCAGGATCGGGCGATCATTCTGGGTGTCAAGCGCCACGGCGAGACGACTGTCATCGTCGAGGTGATGACGCCGGAACGGGGGCGACACCTCGGCATGGTCCGGTCTGGCCGTTCTCGCTCGATGCAGCCTGTTCTGCAGCCGGGCAACGAGGTGGAGGTCACCTGGCGCGCGCGCCTCGACGAGCATCTTGGGGAATTCCGTGTCGAGCCGGTCAGATTGCGTGCAGCTCGGCTGATGGAGACGGCAACCGCGGTCTATGGCGTACAGGCAATGGGTGCATTGCTGCGTCTGTTGCCCGAGCGCGATCCGCATCCGCACCTCTTCGAAGCGCTCGAAATCATCCTGGAAAATCTGCACAATCCCGCGGACGCGGGCGAACTGTTCGTCCGCTTCGAACTGGCTGTGCTGAACGATCTCGGCTTTGGGCTCGACCTCAGCGAATGCGCGGCAACCGGCGCGCGCTCCGATCTTGCCTATGTCTCGCCGAAGTCTGGTCGCGCGGTGAGCCGCGCCGCAGGCGCGCCGTGGGCTGACAAGATGTTCGCCCTGCCGGCGTTTCTGGGCGCAGAGCAAAGCCAGGCCGCGGACTTCGAAAGCCTTGCGGCCGCCTTCCGTTTGACGGCCTTCTTTCTGCATCGTCACGTCTACGAGCCGCGTGGCGTGGAAGCCGCCGACGCACGTGAGGGCTTTGTGCAGGCTGCTCTCAAGGCACTGCGGCAGCCTGTCCACAAGGCGGACGAGCTGTCCGCCTGACCCGATCGTTTTTCACGGCTGCAAGACGCTTTTCGAATCTCGCGCTTTACCAGGCTCGCCGGTTTTCCTATCTGGCTGACGGAATGCTTGTAGCCGAAGGAGGGCACCATGCTGACGAAGCCGGATATGCACACGACGATGGAGCTTTGGAATGGGCGTGAAATCCCGCGCCTTGGGATGGGGTGCTGGGCGATCGGCGGCCCCTTCTTTGCAGGCGATACGCCGCTCGGCTGGGGAGATGTTGACGACGATGAGTCGATAGCCGCGATCGATCGCGCCATCGAACGCGGCATCCGCTTCTTCGACACTGCGTCAAACTATGGGGCAGGGCACTCGGAAGAGGTTCTGGGCCGCGCGATCGGCGCCCGCAGCGACATCATCATCGCAACCAAATTCGGATTTGCGACCGATCCCGCGACGAAGCAGGCCACCGGTGCCTTTGCTGACGCACCATTCATCCGCGGCTCGGTCGAAACGTCGCTCCGGCGCCTGAGGCGCGAACGCCTCGATCTGCTGCAGTTTCACTTGAACGACTTTCCCCTTGAGCAATCGGACGACGTCTTTGATACCTTGGAAACGTTGCGCGGCGAGGGCAAGATCGACGCATTCGGCTGGAGCACCGACTTCGTCGATCGTGCGGCACGTCAAGCGACGCGCCCGGGCTTCGTTGCGGTCCAGCATACGATGAATGTGTTCGAGCCGGTGCCGGAGATTGTTTCGGTGATCGAGCGCCATGGCCTGGTATCGATCAATCGCGGCCCGCTCGCCATGGGCTTGCTGAGCGGCAAGTTCACCCCCGACATGGTCGTCGGCGCCAAGGACGTGCGCGGCGCAAGCCTCGATTGGATGGTCTACTTCAGGGATGGCCGGATCGCCCCTGAATTTGCGACGCGGCTGGAGGCCGTCCGCGACCTGCTGACCTCGGGCGGTCGCACGCTGACTCAGGGTGCGCTGGCATGGCTTTGGGCTCGCTCGTCGCGCGCGTTGCCGATCCCAGGCTTCCGCACCGTTGCGCAGGTCGAAGAGAACGCCGGTGCATTGGACAAGGGGCCCCTGTCTGCCGAAGTCATGGGCGAGATCGACGCGGTGCTGGCTCGGACCTAGGCTCGGTTGCGGACTTTCAGCGCCCAGCCTTCCGGACGCTCTTCGAGGACCGTTACCGCGTCTCCGATGGCAACCCTGCCGCTCGCGCGAGGGGTGACATTCCATCCGAAGAGCGGCCCGGGAACACGGCGGTCGGCAGACATTCGGATGCGGCCCATGGCGGGCATCGGATTGGGAACGTCGCGTGAGCCGGTTTGCTGGTGCTGCGTCGTCATGATGCAGCGAGCGCAAGGTTTGACGAGATCGAAGCGGACTCCGCCAATCTCGATTGCTGCCCAGTGGTCTTCAGGCCACGCTTCCTCCGTATCGATGACAATGTTCGGGCGAAAGCGCTCCATGCCGACGCTACCCTCGCCATGCGCCTGCAGGTCTGCATTCAGTGCCTTCAGCGATCCCGTCGTCGTGACGAGAATCTGGTACCCGTCCGCAAAAGCGACCGGGGTGCCGTCGCCCGCCCATTCCGCGCTCGCGGTGCGCCTGGCGTCCTCGTCGAAGAAGACGAGCCTGACATCGCGGCCTAGCCATTGCGAGAGCGTTCGATTGCTGTCGTCGTCGGCAAGCGCCGCGCTGACGATGGATTTCCAGATCGAGACATCGATACGGCGCGGGGCGCCCGGCGGCGGCACCACCGTTTCCTTGTCCCCCATTGACAGTCGAAGGGAAGAAGCGTCTGCGCGCACCTCGATCCGGGCAAGCTCCGGCAATTCACGTTGCGTTATGAAGTGCCCATCCGGATCAGTGATCATCGCGCGGCGGTCGCCGGGCAATCCGAAAGCATCGATCTCCGCAGCCGGTATGGCAATGCCGCGGCCGCTCTTGAGCGGGTAGATGAAGAGATCGCTGACGCGCATCGGATGCTCCTAGATTTCGTCCATGAAGGCCTCGAGGAAGTCTCGTAGCCGCTTATCGCGCTCAGCGGCAAGAGCCCGGCCGGCTTCGGTCTTGAATCCATCGGCCAGCTTGAAGAGCTTGGTCTGAAAATGGTCGATAACATAGCGGCGGTCGTCGAGGGGGCGGTTGCTGCCGGCGGGATCGAAGGGATCGTAAAGCGCCGATGACATGCGCCCGCCGATATAGAAGCAGCGGCCGGCGCCGACCATGCCGATCGCATCGAGCCGGTCGGCATCCTGCAGAATCTTCGCCTCGATCGTTTCGGGTTCAATATTTGCGGAAAAGCTGTGTGCCATCACGGCATGTGCGACCGCAGCAATGTCCGGGGTATCCCATCCGAGGTCTGCAAGAACGCTGGATGCCTTCTCCGCGGCCAGTGCCGAAGCCTGCGCCCGCAGCGGCGAGCTTTTCTCTACGGCGACGCAGTCGTGCAGCAGAACAGCGGCGGCGAGGATCCTGGCATCTCCGCCCGCACTTGCCTGGATCCGCATCGCGTTCTTGAAGACACGCAGGATATGAGCGAGATCGTGAGAGCCGTCATCGCCTTCATGCGAGCATGGGATGAGTTCCGCTGCAAGCGTTTCAAATGGAGAAAAGGCCTTGGCCTCGAACATGATGCACCTGACAGGGATGGCGATACCCTCTCATAGAGGCGGGCGATCCGAGTCGCAATGTATCCGGTCAGCTCGCCCTGGCATTACCCGCGCCTCGCGGCAGGCTGAGCAAGGCGGGCACCTCTGCGACAGGGCGTGGCGGGCTGATATGATAGCCCTGTATTTCGTCGCAAGCCTCCTGTTGCAGCAACGCCAACTGCTCTGCCGTTTCCACGCCTTCGACGGTCACTCGCATGCCAAGCGCATCGCCGAGAAGGATGATGGCGCGCATGATTGCAAAGGCTTCCCTGTTCTCGACAATGTCGGTCACAAAGGACTTGTCTATCTTGATTTTGTCGAAGGGAAAGCTGCTGAGGTAGCTCAGGGATGAATAGCCTGTGCCAAAATCATCCATGGCGACCCTTATGCCGCGCTGTTTGAGGATGTGAAGAATGGGCAGAGCTTCGTCCATGTTTTCCATCAGCACGCTCTCGGTAATCTCGACCTCCAGCCGTGCCGGTGACAGTTGCGATGCTGACAAAGCTGCCGAAACATCGTCCGGCAAGTTGCCGTGAGTGAACTGGATCGGCGAAACGTTGACGGCAACCTTGATACTGTCGGGCCAGTGGGTTGCATCGAGGCACGCCTGCTTCAGCACCCAGCGACCGATGTCGACGACAAGGCCCACCTCTTCGGCAAGCGGAATGAACTCCATCGGAGGAACGCGGCCGCGGGTCGGGTGATTCCACCGAATCAACGCCTCGAAACCGCAGATGCGTTTCTCCGCGATGTCGTAGAGTGGTTGATAGTGAAGCTCGAACTCCTCGTTCTGAACCGCCTTTCGAAGATCTGCCTCGAGAGCGTGGCGCTCCTCGAGTTGCGCTTCCATCGCGCTCGTAAAAAAGCGCTCGCCCCTTCTGCCGGCGGCCTTGGCGTGTGACAGGGCGACGCCCGCGTGCTTCAGAAGTATCTCGGTATCCGTGCCGTCCTGCGGGCTGATGGCGATCCCCATCGAGACGCTGAGTCCGACCGCCATCTCGCCGCGAAAGAACGGCTCTGACAACTCGCGGCGGATCTGTTCGGCTAGCGCCGTGACGTTCCAAGGCTGCTGTCGTCCACATTGAAGAATGGCGAACTCGTCGGACCCGAGACGCGCGAGCGTATTGCCTTCGCCGACAGAGAGCCGCAGTCGTTCGGCAACCCGCCGCAGAATCCTGTCGCCGGCTGAGATGCCAAGCGTATTGTTGACTGACTTGAACCGATCGAGGTTGAGGTGAACGAGGGCTATGTGCTCGTCAGCCTTGCGTGCGGCGAGAGCGGCATCGATGCGCTCGCGGAAGCTGATGCGATTCGGCAGGCCGGTCAAAGGGTCGTGATGCGCGAGATATGCGATGCGTTCGGCCGCCTTGCGATCTTCCGTGATATCGGCATGGATCGAGATGTTGCTGCCATCGGGCAGGACCGTGACGACGCTTTGAATGATGCGTCCATCATTCATGATCCATTCGCGACGGCGAATGCGCCCGTTGTCCGAACTCGGGTCGCGTTCACGCGCACCCTGCCGCCAATCCGGGTTTTCGGTGCCGTCGATCTTGGTGATCAGCGAAACGATGGCTGCCCCGGGCTTGACCTCTTCTTCGCTGAAACCGAACAGCTGCCGGAAGCGGATGTTGGAAACGATCAGTCTCTGCTGAGTGTCGAAAACACTGAGCCCGAGCGGCAGGTGATTGAGAACAATCTCGAATAGTCGCCGCTGTTCAAGGAGATCGCCGCTCGCCGACGACAAGGCGGCCTTGAGCGTTTCGTTCTCCTCAAACGCAAGATCGGCGCGGTTCGCGGCATCGCATTGCCTGCCCGGTTGCTCGCGGTAGGTGGCGAGAACGAGTTCCATCAGGCGCTTGGCATCGACGCTGCCGTCTTGGTTCAGGGATGCAGCACATTGTTGCCGGAAAAGCGCTTCAGCGTCCATAGGCGAACCGTTCCGTATGGGCGCGGAGCTGAACGCAGGCACGCGTTCCCACCATTTTATTTCGATGCGGCGTGCAAGACATGCAAAGAAATTCCTGAAATCTGACGTTCTGGTTTTACAATTTTTGATTGAAATATGGAGGCGCTTGTTGTTGGCAGATAATCTCCCGGTCGCATTAATATTCGGTTGCAACAAAAAATAATATGTCGGCGGCACTATATTTGGTCGCAGCTGCCAGATGCCTGAGACGCGGAAAACCAAGACCGCGCGGTTTGCGCCAAGCCGGGCGTTGCGACGGCATAACACTCTGTCAATTATAGTTAATGCGGTATTAACAACTTATTGACGGCGCGCGCAAATCAGTTTACCTGAACCACCTAGTTGTGATTTCCATATTTGTATTGCGTACAAACATCACCGGTATAGCGGTGAACGGAGGTTTGTATGAGCCGAGTTTCATCTGTCAACGATACTTCGTATGCGTATCTGGCGACTCTCTCGAGACTTGACATGAATGGCGACGGCGTTTTGAGCCGTGGCGAAAAAGCGGCTGATGATAAGCCCGGAATCCTGAAACAGTTGAACGAAGGCGAGGAAGCCCAAGAACCCTCGCCGAAGCTTTCCAGCGGCGTGCTTGCGTTCATGATGGAAGCGCAGGAGGTCGGTAGCGTGAACTTCTCTTCACAGCGTCAGAATAACGTGTCCGACGATCTGTATAGGAATACTTACGGTCAGTATGATCTGGATATCGCGTCCTGATCGTTTCTGCGGATCATTGTGGGAAGCCGGCCTCGTGGCCGGCTTTTTCTTTGGCTCTAGGCGGGGAACACTTGTCGGTCGTCGTGCGTTTCGCATTGACGGCCAAAGGGAGGCAAATCCGTGGGAGCGATGCGATTGATTGCATTGGTGAGCTTTGTTGCCATCACCACTGTTGCGGCGGCTCAGGACAAGCAGACAGCCATCGCGAATTTCGTAGGCAAGGATGGCAAGGAGACCGGGCGCGCATCGATCACGGCCGCCGCGAGCGGCGGCGTATTGATCGAACTCGAAGTATCGGATCTGCCTGCCAATAAATGGGTGGCATTCCATGTTCACGAGATCGGCAAATGTGATGCCGCGACCCACCATGAGTCGGCCGGCAAGCATTTCAATCCGACCAACGCGGAGCATGGCTTCTTTGCTGTAAAAGGTCCGCATGCAGGCGACTTGCCGAACCAGTATGTCGGCCAGGACGGTGTCCTTAGGGCACAGGTTTTCGATAGCATGGTGACGCTCGACGGCAAGCAGGACGGCATTCGCGGACGAGCATTGATGATTCATGCAAATTCAGACGACTATCGCAGCCAGCCTGCCGGCGATGCCGGCGAGCGCCTCGCCTGCGGCGTTGTGAAGTAGCTGCTGCTGCGGCGTCAACTGTAATATAAACGCTCGGCGTACCACTTCCGGGAAGCCATCGGTTGCTCTGTTGCCAACCAGCGCGCAATGTCGCTTTCTTCGAGCAACTCGGCTGTGGCGCTGTCCTCCAGTCCGACGAAGATGAGGTTGGTGTTTTCGCGAAGACGCGAATCCCCCCTGCGCGCGGTCCGATCCTCGTTGCCGGCATGCACGATGTTCATTCGCACGTAAAAGAACTCGGGACGGTAATCCATTTCGCTTGCTTCGTGAAACGCGTGAGCGACGTCGATGACCGACTCTACAGGGCCGCTGTAGGCCGTAATTGTTTCATTGAGCCCGAATGTCGCGCCATAAAGTGTCACGGAGCGGAAAGGCACAGGTGTCGCGTCGCCGCTGGTCAGGTCGACCTGTTGGCCGAAGGAGGCGATGTCGGAACCGTTCAGTGCGCCGCGGAAGAAATATGAGAAGCGTTCGCGCGTAATGTACACCGCCTGCCAGCTGAAACGCACCCAATCCTCTCGCTGGTTGGTGACGTTCTTCAATGCGCTGAGGCATCGGACGAATGTAGCGCGGTAGTCCGGCAGTGACATCGATCAATCTCCTTGCAAGGGAGAAAACAGATGTCAGCTCAAAACGTTCCGCCTTTGCCTGGATGTCGGCCGGGTTGGCGTATGGGTAAGCCCTTTTCGTCAAAGTTGGCCTTGCCTTGCGGCTCCCCGAGCGTCAGGACGAACGGCGCGTTGCCGTCCGTATCGGCGCCGCGCCCGATCGCCCGAACGGCATCAGTCAGTCGTCCATTCCGGCCGAGGATGGCATCGCCGATTTCAATGATCCGCATATTTGGCGTCGCAAACGGCGATGCGGCGCGGAGACGGCGCGCAAGCGTGGCCTCGCTCTGGTCCGGCACCAAGGAAAGGGCGGCAATCAAGGCCGCCGCCGGCGAACGTGAGACGCCCATCCAGCAATGAACGAGAAGCGGCGCGTCCTGATCCCAGTGCCTGGAAAAGTCGATGATTTGCCGAACATGCGTTTCGTCGGGTGCAACGAGGTTGCCCGTTCCCTTGAAGGCGATGTCGTTCATGTTAAGAAGCAGATGGCGGTGCGCCTGGATGACGGCGGGCCTGTGGAAGGTCTGCTCCTTGGCCATCAGGCTTATCATTTCACGGGCACCATGCCTTACTGCCATTTCGGCGATACGGGCAAGCGGTGCAACGACGATCGCGGTCATGACTTACTCCGCAAGGCGTCGATCGCGTCGAAGCGCTCGCAGAACAGACGCTGGGCTTCGATTGCCGGCAAGGGATTGATCAGCAGCATCTCCTTGGTGATGCCGCGCGGCTGGCCGAAGAATTTCTGGGCTTCCGTGGTGCTGAACCCTGCAAGCTGCGATGCCTCGAAATAGGCGGCAATCGTGTCGGCTTTCTTGATCCTGTCCTTCAGCTCGCGTGACGGGTGTGGCGGCAGGCCGAAGCGCAGGTGGATCGCTGCCTCCAGCCGCGTCTCGACCGCCTTGTACCCGCCCCCGACGACCGACTTGAACGGTGAGATCATATCGCCGATCACATATTCGGGCGCATCGTGCAGCAATGCCATGAGGCACTCCTCGGGCGTTGCCTCGTCGAGGCGCCGGAAGATATCCTCAACGACAAGGCTATGCTGGGCGACGGAGAAGGCGTGGTCGCCAGAAGTTTGCCCGTTCCATCGCGCAACCCGCGCAAGCCCATGGGCGATGTCGCCGATCTCGACGTCAAGAGGCGAGGGGTCGAGCAGATCGAGCCTGCGACCGGAAAGCATGCGTTGCCAGGCGCGCGGAGCCTTTGCGGTCAAGCGGTGGCCTCGTCGGCTGTGGACGGGAAGACAAGCCCGGACCAGACCGGCAACGCCACCGTGACCGGGATCGCACCCGCAAGAAGCGGTGTTCCCGCGGCGATCGCCTCGCCCGCTCGGTCTATGCGGACGATGGCAAGTCCGGTATGCCCCACGACGGAGCCGATGGTACCGATCGGCTTGCCAGCCGCCGTGATCTCGCTTCCAGAGACAGGTAGCGGCTCCGCGCTCGTCACGGTCACGACGCGGCGGCGGGCCGTACCGCGGTGTTGCATGCGCGACACCACCTCCTGGCCGACATAGCAGCCTTTCTTGAAGGAAAGGCCGCCGTTTAGATCCATCAGAACGTCGTGAGGAAACACATCCTGCAGCGCGTAATCTGAACCCGATTCCGCAACCCCGTACGCCGCACGCAACGCGTCATATGCCGCAGGATCGCCGTCGCCATGTCGGCCGGCGTTCCTGGAAACTGCCAATCCAGCCTTTGCAAACCGGCTGTCGTTCCATCCTGGCCCGTGGCCATCACCCCACGAAACCGTAACGCCTTCGCCGTCTGCTTTGAGGTCGACGGCGGCTCGCAACTTGTACATAGCCAGCCGCTTCAACAGGGCGTCCCGCTGGCTGACTTCGGTCTCGATCAAGTAGCTGTCGCCATCCTGCCAGATCATGAAGTCGAACAGGATCTTCCCTTGGGGGGTCAACAAAGCACCCGGTCTGGCTTCGCCAGCGCCCAGCGACACGACATCGGTGGTGATCAGATTCTGTAGGAAGGACTGAGCTTCGGCGCCGCTCACTCGTATGAGCGCACGGTCTCTCAGAAAGACGGCTGGCATGGTCGCACCTGTCGCGTTGTTGTCGCTCAGAAGTATGTCTTCGGGGACAGGATCGCAAGCGTCAGTCGCCCGCGGTGAAGTACTTCCACTTGCCGTCAGCTGTAATGCCGAGACGGTAGAAATTGTAGCCGCCGAACTCCTGCATGTCGGCCAGGTCGCCCGCCGTCACGATGCGCAAGAGTTCGACACGTTCCGGCGGCGTCAGGGTCTTGAGATCCTTTTCGGCAAAGTACGGCCAGACATACATATCTTCCGCCGTGCCTTGACCAACATGGACGAAACCTGTCGAGATGATATCGAGCATGATCGCCAGGATTTCGTCTCCGTCCGGGTCGCCGGAGAGCTCCTTGAGCGCACTGATCGGGTCGTCCGTCGGCTCGCCGACAGTCACTTGAGTCTGGTTTGCGCCGGTTCCGAGCAACGGGCGCAGCCGCTCGAGATCGCCCGACGCAGCAGCTTCGACGATCTGCTCGCGCATGCGCCGGACGGGTTCCGGTACCTTGGTGATATCGTAGATCACATCGACCGGCTTGGAAGCGTCCTGGGCGCCGGGAGTGGTGTCGGAGCCTTGCGCTGCGGGCTTGTCGATCAGCGGGCCGGGCGAGGGGATTCCGGAAGGCGCTGCCGGCGATGCCGCGGGTTTGTCGCCGCTTTGACCGGACGTGGAACTGTCGGAAAGGCCGGGGGTCTTCTGCAGTTCGGAGAGTGCTGACGCAGTCGTCGCGCTCAACAGACTGGTGGCACCGACGCTGATCGCAAGCAAAAGCGGCGCGATCGCGGGCCGCGAAGCATTGTCCTTATCGGTGCGCATAAAACTCTCTGTGGCTGTTATTGCAGGGTGCGGCTCGGAGAAAACTCACCGGCAAGCATGCGTTCGCGCAGCGATTCCAGCAAGGCTTCCGCACTGTTTTCGCCGTGAAGGCGAATAGTCTCACGAAGGGCATGAATGATGGCCGTATCGGCAATGATTTCCGGCTCGATGCCGTCTGCCATGCCATCGGCCCAAGCTTCATTATGGTACTCCAAGGCCGCCTGCATCTTTTCGTGGACGATCATATCGTCGATGTCATTGAGGCTCGGTTCCATTGTTTTTTCCTCGAACTGCATGCCTTACTGCCTAGTTAACAACTCTATCAGCCTTTTCCCAAAACGACACGTCCGCGAGTGAAAAGAGGTTAATTAAACGTTAATTTCCAAAGCGAGACGTTATTTCTGTGGCGAGTGTTGCGCCTTCGTTACGGTAGCGCTCTTCTGCCATGATCGCGGCCGGTGTGCAATCCGTATAAACCGAGGCGAAGGCGCGATAGCCGCGATTGAAGGCTGCGGTAAGCTTCTCCTTGCGCTGCGGCTCGTCTTTCGCTTCCGAATCAAGCAGTTGCTGCATGTGCAACCGCCACTTGTCTCCGTTTTCCGCCTTGCACAGCGTCCTTAGATAATGCACGGATCCAAGCACTTCTGCGAGGCGAGAGAGCTTGTCGTCGTAGGGCACCGTGACCGTTTTTGGTGCAACCGTTTCCGGCAGCGTGGGAGCTGTTTGGCCCTGTGCCCGGGCAAATATCGGTATGGCCGTGCCGGCGCAGAGAACTACAGACAGGAACGCGCGTCGAACGGGAATCATGGAGATAGTTGATACCTTCACGATGACGGGAACAAGGCATTGCGCTGGATTTCCACCTGCTTATTCTCCCGCGCTATTCGCTCCGCGCATTCCAACACGCTCTGCGGCGTCGGCAGCCTGCGGATTTCATCGACGGTGTACCAGCCAAGCGCAACTGCATCGTCGGCCGCGACCGCAAAGGCTGCTTCGTCCGCATCGACGAGAAAGACGGAGAGATGGAAATGGCTGCGCAAGCTTCCGTCGGGGGCGTGCGTCTTCAGGTCATAGGTCGCGAAAGGCTGTGGATCGCGAGCGCAGATACCCGTCTCTTCCTCGAATTCGCGCAATGCCGTTTCCTCGGGCGTCTCGCCGGGCTCGGCTCGCCCGCCAGGGAAGGCATACATGTCGACGGATGGCGGATTGCGCCGCAGTACCAAGAGAAATCGTCCGTCGCGTTGTAGGATACCCGAGGAAGCGGCTGTTGGAAGGGAAGTCATGAAAGGATACCGTTTGTTGCGTGCCGGTCGATGCGCTTGCTTGGCTCCATGCTCATTCCGTCGTTTAGCGAGCGGAGCGATTCGAGGGGAGCCTTCGTGATTTATATCATCTATGCCGCAGCCGCCCTGTTCGAGATTGCCGGGTGCTTTGCTTTCTGGGCACGGATCAGAATGGCCAAGCCTGTCTGGTGGCTTGTACCGGGGAATGGTTGCACTGGCTCTCTTTGCGTGGCTGCTGACCCTGATACCCAGTCAGCCAGCCAGTCGAACTTTCGCCGCCTATGGCGGCATCTATATCGTCGCCTCCCTGATCTGGCTTTGGCTCGTCGAGAACCGCGTCCCGGATCGATGGGATGTCGGCGGCGCGCTTGCCTGCCTTTGCGGCACCGCGATCATCCTCTTCGCCCCTCGATGCTGAGCCAGCGCTTGACTGGCAAAGGGCAGGGTGCAAAGACATCGCCATGTGTGGACGATATGCGCTGACGGTATCTCCTGAAGAGCTGATGGAAATCCTCGGCGTGGTGGACCTCGATGATTTTCCTGCGCGTTACAATATCGCGCCGACGCAGCCGATTCTTGTTGTCGTTTCGGGCGACACTCCGGAAAGGGGGAGCAACCTTCCCGACCGGCGCGCCGTGCTGGTACGATGGGGCTTCACGCCCGGCTGGGTAAAGGACCCGAAGGCGTTTCCGCTGTTGATCAACGCCCGCTCCGAAACCGCGATCGGCAAAGCCTCGTTTCGTGCAGCCATGCGGCATCGACGCGTGCTCATTCCCGCCTCCGGCTTCTACGAATGGCATCGCCCCTCCAAGCAGAGCGGTGAGAAATCCCAACCCTATTGGATCAAGCCTCGGCGCGGCGGCATCGTTGCCTTCGCCGGCCTGATGGAGACTTGGTCCTCGTCCGACGGCTCGGAGGTCGATACCGGTGCAATTCTGACGACGGCTGCAAATTCCGCCATCGCGCCGATCCATGATCGCATGCCTGTGGTCATCAAACCCGAAGACTTTTCCCGCTGGCTCGACTGCAAGACACAGGAGCCACGCGATGTCGCCGATCTCATGCGTCCGGTCGAGGCGGATTTTTTCGAGGCGATCGCGGTCTCCGACAAGGTCAACAAGGTTGCCAATATGGGCTCCGATCTGCAGACGGCCGTCGCCGTCGAGAAGCCGCCTTCGCCGGCAGAGAACAAGCCGGATAACGGCCAGCTAAGCTTCTTCTGATTTCCTATTCCCGCCTTCTTCACTTCCGGAAAATCACATGTTCTCCATCTCGGCCGCACTCTCCGGCTTCTTCCTCGGTGCCTCTCTCATCATCGCAATCGGCGCACAGAACGCCTTCATTCTGCGCCAGGGGGTGCTGCGGTCGCACGTCTTCATTCTCTGCCTGATTTGCGCACTGTCCGACGCTTTTTTGATTGCCGCCGGCGTCGCGGGCCTCGGAACGCTGGTATCCCGGTCGCCCCTGCTGATTTCGGTGGTTACCCTCGGCGGCGCGATCTTCCTCGGATCCTATGCCGCCCTGGCCTTCCGGCGTGCGCTTGATCCGGGCACAATGCAGGCAGGTTCGCCGCAGGTCCTTGGCCTGAAAGCAGCCGTGGCAACCTGCCTGGCGTTCACGTTTCTCAATCCGCATGTCTATCTGGACACGGTCGTGCTTCTCGGAAGCCTGTCGGCGGCTTACGAGGGGGCGGACCGCATAGCCTACTCCGCCGGAGCGGCAGCGGCTTCATTCATCTGGTTTTTCGGATTGGGGTACGGTGCACGCCTGCTGCAGCCGGTTTTCACGAAACCCGCCGCATGGCGGGTTCTGGACGTGGTCATCGGTATCGTCATGGGGCTGTTGGCAACCAGCCTGCTTGTCCGATTTTTCGCGGGCGCCTAGGCGGTCTTCTTGACCAGGGCCGGCTTGCTCTTCAGCATCAGGGCTGCAGCAAGAACGGCCTTGAGGCCGAGCGGGCGGTAGTTTGCGCTGAGATCGGTCGTCTGCGGCTGTTCGGCGCTTGTCTTTTTCGGGGTCACAACTCTCTCCTTACGTGCTGTCCCTAGACTCTTATAATTATTGCTCTTTTGTCTGTAATAGCGACAAAATGGAGGCGAGCCCCATCAGGAATTATGTACGCAAACCATAATTCGCGAGCCTTGAGCCAGGCATTTCGAGCGAGGAGCGATAGAGAGCCTCAGATATGACGGCCGATGTCGTCTTCACCTACCCCCGGTTCTTCGATCGTCAGAGTGCCGTACTTGCGCTTCCACTTTCGGGCGCCGAAGGGAAGCGTCAGCAAATAGATAACGGCGGTGATGACCATGACCTCCCAGGTGAAGCTCGACAGCAGCGCGACATAGAGAACGACGCCGAGCATCATGGGCAGTACGAGGTCGCGCCGCAACTTGCTGCCCTCGGACTTTCCCGACCAGACGGGCAATCGGCTGATGAGCAGGAAAGCGATGAGCACGGTATAGGCGGCCGAAATATAGGCGAAGGTCTTGTCAGTGGTCAGCCCCAGGAAGCCGACGTAAACAGGCAGCAGCACGAGCATGGCGCCAGCCGGGGCCGGAACGCCGACGAAATACTCCGACTGCCACGTTGCTTTGTTTTCACGCTCGGCCATCACATTGAACCGAGCCAAGCGAAGTCCTGCTGCGATGGCGTATATGAGTGCCGCGATCCATCCGATCGATCGGGCCTGATCCAGCGCGAAGACATAGACCACAAGGGCTGGCGCGACACCGAAGTTGACGATATCGGCGAGCGAATCCATTTGGGCGCCGAATTTCGACGTCGCCTTCATCAGGCGCGCGACCCGACCGTCGATACCGTCGAGAAACGCTGCGAGCAGCACCATTCCCACGGCGAGTTCGTAGCGATTTTCAAAGGCAAGACGAATGCCGGTCAGTCCGGCGCAGATCGCCAGAATGGTGATGAGATTGGGAACGACCAGCCGAAGCGGTATCTCGCGAAGCCGCGGTCCGCGCGCCGAATCGTCAAGCGGGCCGTTTGGTTCGAAAGGCGGGAAGGGCGTTTCCATGTCGCGCTCCAATCGTTCTTAGCTGCGACGGCTTACGACCGCGCCCTTGGCGGAGCCGAACTCGGCCAGCACAGTCTCGCCGGCGATCGACGTTTGCCCGAGGGTAACGCGCGGCGAGGCGCCTGCCGGTAGGAAGACGTCGAGGCGCGAGCCGAAGCGAATGAGGCCGAAGCGCTCGCCGGCATCGAGCGGCTCATTCGCATTGGCCCAGCAGAGAATGCGGCGTGCGACGAGACCGGCGATCTGAACGACGCCGATCTGGCCGTGTGCCGTTTCGATGACGAGGCCATTGCGCTCGTTGTCTTCGCTCGCCTTGTCGAGTTCGGCGTTGACGAAGCTACCGGAGCGATAGTTGATACTGACGATACGGCCGCGCATCGGAGCACGGTTCACATGGCAGTTGAAGACGTTCATGAAGACCGAGATGCGCAGCATCGGCTCGGAGCCGAGGTTCAGTTCGGCCGGTGGTATCACCATCTGGACAGACGAAACCTTGCCGTCGGCCGGCGAGATCACGAGATCGTCGTCCTGCGGCGTCATGCGCTCCGGATCACGGAAGAAATACACGCACCACAGCGTCAGGAGCAGGCCGATCCAGAACAGCGGCTTGAACAGCCAACCCAGAATCAATGAGGCGACGAAGAAGGCGGCGATGAAGGGATAGCCTTCCTTGTGCACCGGAACGATCGTGTTGCGAACCGTATTGAACAAGCTCATGTATGCCGCTCTCCTAGCGTTTTCGTATCCGCTGGTTACAGGGAAACATTGGCGGGGGCAATGCTGGTGCCCCCTAGTGCACATCTATGGTAGGTTTCTGAACAGCAAAACGCTGGCGCGGCTGATCCGTCTGGGTTTCAGGTTGCTGGCGCCAGTCTGTTTACGACCCCCATGTCATCGCTCTCACGCACCTGCTTCAGATGCTCCTCTGCCTGCGTTGCCTCCCGCTGGCGGCTCCACATCGAGGCATAGAGACCGTTTTTGAGCAGAAGCTCCGCATGCGTGCCGCGTTCGGCAATCTCGCCACTCTTCAGGACGATGATTTCGTCCGCGCCGATGACCGTCGACAGGCGGTGGGCGATGACCAGGGTTGTGCGATTTTTGGAAACAACGTCGAGCGCAGCCTGGATTTCGCGCTCTGTCGTGGTGTCCAGGGCAGAGGTGGCTTCGTCCAGGATCAAGATCGGCGGGGCCTTGAGGACGGTCCGGGCGATGGCGACGCGCTGTTTCTCGCCACCTGAGAGCTTCAAGCCGCGCTCGCCCACCTTTGTATCGAAGCCTTCCGGCAGGAGATCGATGAAGTGGGCGATCTGGGCGATCTCCGCGGCCGTCTTGACGTCCGCTTCGCTGGCGGAAGGGCGGCCATACCGAATGTTGTAGGCGACGGTGTCGTTAAACAGCACGGTGTCCTGCGGGACCATGCCGATCACCGTTCTGAGGCTCTTCTGGGTAACCTTGCGAATGTCCTGGCCATCCACCGTGATCGAGCCGCTCTGAATGTCGTAGAACCGATAAAGCAGGCGCGACAACGTGGATTTGCCGGCGCCGGAAGGCCCGACGACGGCGACCGTCTTGCCGGCCGGCACGTCGAAGGATATCCCCTTCAGGATTGGTCGCGCCGCATCATAGGCGAAATGGACGTCCCTGAAGGCAATGGCACCCATGCCAATGTTCAAGGCCACTGCATTGGGCGCATCCTTCACTTCGGCCTGCACTTCCAGAAGGTCGAACATCTGCTCGATATCGGTCAGGCCCTGTCGGATTTCGCGGTAGACGAAGCCGATGAAGTTCAGAGGCACGGAAAGCTGCAGCAGCATGGCATTGACGAAGACGAAATCGCCGACCGTCTGCTCGCCGCGCTGAACGGCAAGCGCGGACAGGATCAACATCACCGTCGTTCCGAGACCGAAGATGACACCCTGACCAAAGTTCAGCCAGCCGAGCGATGTCCACACGCTCGTTGCCGCTTTCTCGTAGCGTTCCATCGACGCATCGAAGCGCTTCGCCTCCATCTCTTCGTTGCCGAAATACTTGACGGTCTCGAAGTTGAGGAGAGAGTCGATCGCCTTGGTGTTAGCGTCGGTATCGCTGTCGTTCATCGACTTGCGAATGGAAATGCGCCAATCGCTCGCCCGGATGGTGAACCAGATGTAAGCCCAGACCGTGAAGGCAGTCACTGCTAGGTACGAAAAGCCGTAGCCCCACCAGAAGATGACCGCCGTCAGCAGGAATTCGATGAGTGTCGGCACCGAGTTCAGGATGGTGAAGCGCACGATCGTCTCGATGCCCTTCGTGCCGCGCTCGATGATACGGGAAAGGCCGCCCGTCTTGCGCTCGAGGTGAAAGCGAAGCGAGAGCTCATGCATGTGCACGAACGTCTTGTAGGCGAGCTGTCGCACCGCATGCTGGCCGACGCTGGCAAAGAGTGCATCGCGCATCTGGTTGAGGGCGAGCTGAATGAGACGGGTGAGATTATAGGCGATCACCAGCGCCGTCGCGCCAACGAGCAGATCCGGCACCTTGCCCGCAAGGTCCATCTTCCCGTTCAGCGCGTCGGTCGACCACTTGAAGAAGTAGGGAACCAGTAGCAGCACGAACTTGGAGACAAGCAGAAAGACCGAAGCCCAGACCACCCGCATCTTCAGATCGGGACGGCCGGAAGGCCACATATAGGGCCACAGATTCAAGAGTGTTTGGAGCAGGTTGGAGTCTGAAACCGTTTTGCCGTTTGCCATGCATGTCTCCGGCCCACAAAGGGCTCTGGCCGTGTCGCGATGTCGGCAAATTGGCAGGGGCGACGCTTGAAAAAACCGCCGCCGAACGTGTCGCCGTCACCGCCAGATAAGGTGTCGGCCGGAGCAATACAACATATGGATGCCACAGGAAAAGACAGGCCGGCTGTCATATTGACGCCGGCCGGTCGCTTGTTGCTTCCTATTCATGCTGGCCCGACATCCGCTTGCGGTGCAGCTCTTCGGCATTCGGCAAAGCGTCCTTGGGCAGGCCGAAGATTTGGCCCGGCAGAATGCGGTCGGGGTTCGTGATCTTGTCTTCGTTGGCCACGTAGATCGTCGTATAGCGCACGCCCAGGCCGTAGACGCGTCGGGAGATCTGCCAAAGCGTGTCGCCCCGGCGGATGATCACGGTGTCCTTGCTCTCCTGCAGCGGTGCCTGCTCGATCGTTGCCGGCTGGCCACTCGCCACTTCATTTGTTGCCGGAGCGGAAGGAGCGGCTGCTGGCGGTGCTAGTTCAGCAAGCATAGGGCCGAGTTTGCCGACTGCGTCGCCGACGGATTTGGCATCCTTCGGTAGGGCTTGCAGCATCTTCAGGGCCTTGGTGGCAGCAGTGGATGCGTTTGCTGCTCGCTCCTTGAAATCCGCCGTCGCATCCGCCGCAACAGGGAAATCGATGATGGAGCGCAGTGCAAATTCGTTGGCGGAGCGGGCCGCGGCAAGCTGCTCCGTACCCGGGATCTTGCCATCGGCAAACAGGCCGCTCAACAGCGCGAATGCTTTGCTGAGATCGTTCTTCAGTTTGCCAAGCGCACCTTCGTCGAGCGTGACAACCGGGGCGGGGCTGTTGGCGCCAGCGGTGCCGCTCTGGGCTGCGACAGTTACCTGGTTTCCTTCTGGTCGATTGAAATTGACCGAAGCGCGAACGACAACCTTGCCGGCATTGTCCACGACATCGACGCGGATCTTGTGATCGCCGACAGCCAGCGGCATCACGCCGTCGATCACGAAGTGGCCGTCGGGGCCGGCAGTGGCCTTGCCTATCAAATTGTCATCCGCATAGGCAAGCACCTGCGCCGAAGGCTTTGCCATCCCCGCGACGAAAATCCTGTCGCCTTCAATCTCGACAGCGTTCACCATGACGTCGGTTGCGGCCGGTGCGGCAGCCCTTGGGGCGCCTGCAACGCCTGACGGGTCGGATGCCGCTGCCGAGGCCTGATCCGCCGGTGCAGTGTTGCTGGCAACAACCGGCGCTCCTGCGGTCGGGGCTGTGATGATGCGGCTTGCGGTGCCCGGCCTGGAGACCATGGCAAGCAACTCCGAACCTTTGCCGTCCTTCGGTACCGAAACGGTAGCGACCTCCTCGGATGTCGAACTCCTTCCGTCCTTGCCGGTTGCTTTCAGCAGCAGTTGATGGTCCCCTGCCGGCAGGGGATTGTCGAGAACGGCTGCAAAGTCGCCGCCAGCGCCGGCCTCGGTGGTCGTGACGACCTTGTCGCCGTCGATGATCTCAATCTTGCTGTTCGGCTCTGCTGAACCGGCGATCACCGTCGAGCCATCCGGCTCGACACGCAGAACGTCGAAGGTGGGAAGTTTCGGGCCGGCATTGGCAGTGGTTTCCGCAGCGGGGCCGGGGGTCCCTTGGGCCCCGTTGCCCTGGTTGCCTGCCGCAGGAACCGCAGGTTCTGGCGCGCCCGTCAGGGCCGCCTCGGCCTTGGCAACAGCGGCCGCAGCGTCCGCGATATTCTCCGGCAGCGCTTCTACGATAGCGAGCGCCTTGGCAGCCCCTTCCTTCGCCTTGTGAACAGCCGCTGCGGTAACCTGGTTTGTCCCCTCTGGCACGGCGAAGTCGGCAAGGCCCTGGAGCGATGTCGTCGCCTTGGACTTGGCGGTTCCGAAAACCTCTTCGGTTGGCCCCTTGCCATCGGCGAAGAGCGCCTTAAGTTCTGTGAGCGCCTGTCCGGCTGCGGCGGTCGCAGCGCCGAGTTCTTGGGTCGTGGCGGCATCGTCCGGCGCTGAGGAGCGCGATGTCTTTGCAGATTCCGTAACTGTATTCTTGACCTCGGAGCCGGCCTGGTTGATCGCGTCGCCAACTTTCGCTGCGTCGCCGCCGATGCGGGGCATGACGAAAAAGACCATCAACAGAATTGCGATTACGAGTACTGCAAGGGCCAGCAAGCCGGCACGGTTTTTCATCATTAGGTCTCCCCAGGCGGCAAACTTGCCGGACTTCCTAAAATTGCTAGCGATTCCCGTTGCTTTGCACAAGCAGTCAAACTAGCCATGCAAATGTAAGAAGCAGGTTTTCCGTCATTTTTCTTGACTGGACGCGGAGAGGATAGTTGTTTGCGGCTATGACAGATCAATCTCATTCCGTTCGCTCCATTTGCGTTTACTGCGGCTCGCGCCCTGGTCGTGATCCGAGCCACATGGCCGCTGGCCGTGCTCTCGGCAAGGAAATCGCCGAATACGGCCTGCGCCTCGTCTACGGCGGAGGCACAAAGGGCATCATGGGAGCGGTTGCGAGCGGCACGCTTTCGAACGGCGGTCAGGTGACCGGCATTATTCCCGAGTTCCTGATCGACATGGAGGCGACGCGCCACTCCCTCGGCCAGCTCAACGAACTGATTGTAACCCCTGACATGCATGTGCGCAAACACACCATGTTCGAACGCTCCGATGCCTTTGTCGCTCTGCCGGGCGGCATAGGCACGCTTGAGGAGATCATCGAGATCATGACCTGGGCGCAGCTCGGGCGCCATGAAAAGCCGATGGTGTTTGCCAACATCAACGGCTTCTGGGATCCGATGATGGAGCTGCTGCGCCATATGACGGACGAGGGCTTCGTACACACCGCCCACCGCGTCCAGCCGCTCGTCATCGACGACGTGTCCGAGATAATCCCGGCGATCATGGCGAGGGCCGCGGAACTGGCATCTGCCGATCGCGACGGCGAGGAAGCGGTTATCTCGAAGATGTGAGGCGGGCCGCTATCGCTCGCGGCTCCCTTTGAACATCGACCAGGTATAAAGGACAAGACCGGCCCAGATGAGCGGGAACGCGATCATGCGCGCAGTCCCGAGCGGCTCCTTGAAGATGAAGACCGCGATCAGGAAGATGATCGTCGGCGCTATGTACTGCATGATCCCGATTGTCGACAGACGCAGCAGCTTTGCGCCGTTTGCATAGATCATCAGCGGCACGGCGGTAATGATGCCGCAGCCGAGCAACAACGCGGTATCCGCCATGCCTGTGCGATAGAGATGTCCTTCCCCGCTGCCGAATTCCAGGTACAGGATATAGATCAACGCCGGCACGCTCAGGAGCAGCACTTCCAGGAAGAAGCCCTGATTGGGGCCAAGCGGAAGCGTCTTGCGGAAAAAGGCGTAGAAGCCCCAGGTGATCGTGAGCGTCAGTGCCACCCACGGAACGCCTCCGTTGTCGACGGCGAGGATCACGACGGCAATTCCGGCCAAGGCGATCGCTGCAATCTGAGCAGGACGAAGCTTTTCTTGAAGCAGAACGGCTCCGAGGAAGATGCTGAACAGGGGATTGATGAAGTAGCCGAGCGCCGCGTCGAGCGAGTGGCCGGCGCCGATCGCCCAGACGTATGTCCCCCAGTTGATGGTGATGAGCACGGCCGTAAGCGAAGCCATCGCCAGCATCCGCGGCGAGCGCAGCGCCGGGCGGATATCTTGCGTGCGACCGAGAACGAGCAGCACCAGTCCCGCCAGCGGCAGCGACCACAGAATGCGGTGCGCGATGACTTCGGCGGGTGAGATATGAGCGACCGCTTTCATGTAGATCGGCAGGAAGCCCCATAGCAGGTAGGCAGTCAACGCGAAGGCAAAGCCGCGCGGACTGTCTTCGTTCTTGATCAGTGGAGCGCTTGCATCGGCGGACATCGGGTGTTTCCATGATTATTCCAATTATGGAGCCGATTATCGCAACGGCTGTGAATGGGCCAATTCATTTCAGTGAACGGATGCCGGCCGATGTCGCAGCAGGGTGAGACAGATGGACAAAAGAGCTCTTGCGATCTGCCGCAGTGCGTTTGCCGCTCACATGCTGGCGAAAGAGGGCATTGCGGACGACAATGCTCTGTTGCATGCCTTCGCCACGGTCCCGCGTGAACGCTTTCTCGGGCCGCCGCCCTGGAAAATGGCACATTGGGCCGGCTATGTGGATGTTCCTTCGAGTGATCCCGCGGCCGTTTACCAGGATGCGCTGTTTGCTCTCCAGCACGAACGGCAGGTCAACAACGGCAGTCCGAGCCTGCACGCGCGAGGCCTGCACAGGCTCACTCTTCGAAACGGCGATAAGGTGTGCCACATCGGTGCCGGCAGCGGGTACTATACTGCCATGATCGCGTTGATCGTCGGCCCGCACGGTAGCGTCACCGCTGTCGAATTCGATGAGGCACTAGCGAAACGCGCGAGGGACAATCTCAAGGACTACCCCAACGTTGATGTCATCTGTGGAAATGGGCATGAGTGGCCACGAGAAGCCGTGGACGCGATCTATGTGAATTTCGCCGTTCACCGTCCCGCTGATCCATGGATCGAGCGCTTGAACATCGGCGGCCGATTGATTTTTCCCCTGGGAGTTCCAGATGTCGACAGCGATGGCCGGTCGACCGGTCTTGCGTCCTATGCAGGCTTCTTTCTGGTGGAGCGCCGAATGCAGGCCTACGGCGTCGAGTACCTCGGTCCTGTCGCCTTCGTTTGGGGGGAGGCGACCACAGGAACATTCGAAGGCTACAGAAAGCTTGAGGCGGCGTTTCGCAAGGGCGGGATGCATGGTATCCGCGCCCTGCGATGGAAGACGAGGCCTTCCGCGGAAGAATGGTATACGCAGCCGGACTGGGGCCTCGTCACCACTCGCTAGGAGGGGAAGCACTACTCGGCGGCGATCTTGCCGGCCAGGTGGCGGTTCTTCATCAGCTTGTAGATGACCGAATCCATCAGCGCCTGGAAGGATGCGTCGATGATGTTCTCCGATACGCCGACGGTCCACCAGCGAACGCCGTCGCTATCTGTCGATTCGATCAAGACGCGGGTGATCGCTTCCGTGCCGCCATTGAGGATACGTACCTTGAAGTCAGCAAGGACAAGGTCATCGATTTCGTGCTGATATTTGCCGAAGTCTTTACGCAGCGCGAGGTCGAGCGCGTTGACCGGACCATCGCCTTCCGCAACCGACATCACCGTGCTGCCATCGATGACCAGCTTCACGACGGCTTCCGAGACGATCTTCACGCGTCCATGAGAATCGAATCGCCGCTCGACCATCACGCGAAATCCCTCGACCGCGAAGAATTCCGGAATGGTGCCAAGTGTCCGGCGGGCCAGCAGCTCGAAGCTCGCATCGGCACCTTCGTAGGCGTAGCCGGACGCTTCACGTTCCTTAACCAGCGTGACCAGCCGGTCAAGCTTCGGATCGTCCTTGCCGACTTCGATGCCGCGGCGCTTCAGGGCGTTGATGAAGTTCGCCTTCCCACCCTGATCGGAGACCATGACCTTGCGGAAATTGCCCACGCTTTCCGGCGTTACGTGCTCATAGGTGCGCGGGTCCTTGAGCAGTGCCGACGCATGGATGCCTGCCTTCGTCGCGAATGCCGACGCCCCGACATAGGGCATCTGGTGATCCGGCGACCGGTTCAGAAGCTCATCGAAGGCATGCGAAAGCCGTGTTAGGTTCAGCAGGCGGTCGGCATCGATCGAGGTTTCAAACCGGGATGCATAGGTTTCCTTCAGCGCCAGCGTCGGGATCAGCGTCACGAGATTGGCATTGCCGCAGCGTTCACCGATACCGTTGAGCGTGCCCTGGATCTGCCGCACACCGGCCTCCACGGCGGCCAGCGAATTGGCGACCGCCTGGCCGGTGTCGTTATGCGCATGAATGCCAAGACAGTGACCGGGAACGCCGGCGGCAACGACGGCCTCGACAATGGTCCGGATCTCCGGCGGCTGGGTGCCGCCATTGGTGTCGCAAAGGACGACCCAACGGGCGCCGGAATCATAGGCGGCCTTGGCGCAGGCGAGTGCATAGGCCGGGTTGGCCTTGTAGCCGTCGAAGAAATGTTCGCAGTCAACCATCGCTTCTTTGCCGGCCCCGACGGCCGCCTTGACGCTTTCGGCGATGCTTTCGAGGTTTTCTTCATTGGTGCAGCCGAGCGCGACCTTGACATGGTAGTCCCAGCTCTTGGCGACGAAACAGATCGCATCGCTCTCGGCCTGAAGCAGGCTCGCCAGCCCGGGATCGTTGGACGCGGAAACGCCGGCGCGCTTTGTCATGCCGAAGGCGACGAACGAGGCCCTGGTCGTCCGCTTCTCGCTGAAGAAGGCCGTGTCCGTGGGGTTGGCGCCGGGGTAGCCGCCCTCGACGTAGTCGAGACCGAACTCGTCCAGCAGGATTGCGATTGCAATCTTGTCCTCGACCGAAAAATCGATGCCGGGCGTCTGCTGGCCATCGCGGAGCGTCGTGTCGAAGAGGTAGATCTTTTCGCGTGTCATGGTGTTCGTCCCGTCGCGGCCCTGCGGCTCGTTATTGTTTTCCGGCAAAACTGTCCGTGGCGCGGATCAGTTTGTCGAGGATGCCGGGCTCCGAATAGGCATGGCCAGCGCCTTCGATCAGATGGAAGTCCGCCTTCGGCCAGGCCTTGTGGAGCGACCAAGCATAACGCGCCGGGCAGGGCATGTCGTAGCGGCCATGCACGATCACACCAGGAATATCCTTCAGTCTGCCGGCATCGCGAAGAAGCTGCCCCTCATCCATCCAGCCTGCATTGACGAAAAAGTGGTTCTCGATGCGGGCGAAGGCGTATGCGAACTCGGCGCCCTCGAATTTGCCGCTCGTCGAGGGCTCCGGCAGCAAAGTGATCGTCTCGCCCTCCCAGATGCTCCAGGCCTTGGCTGCTTCGAGACGCACGGCCTTGTCGGCGTGCGTCAATCGCCTGTTGTAGGCGAGCATCATTTCATGGCGTTCTTCCAGCGGGATCGGTGCGACAAAGCGCTCCCACTTGTCAGGAAACATTTCGGAGACGCCGAACTGATAGTACCAGTCGAGCTCGGCTTTCGTCAGCGTATAGATGCCGCGCAGGATCAGTTCGGACACCCGCTCGGGATGTGTTTCGGCATAGGCGAGCGCCAGCGTCGAGCCCCACGAACCGCCAAAGACCTGCCACTTCTCGGCGCCGGCCATTTCGCGCAGCCGCTCGATGTCGGCAACGAGATCCCAGGTCGTGTTGGCGTTGAGGTCGGCATGCGGCGTGGATTTGCCGCAGCCGCGCTGGTCGAACAGTGTGACATCATAAAGGGCGGGATCGAAAAGCTGGCGGTGGCTGGGCGAAAATCCGCCGCCGGGGCCGCCATGCAGGAACACCGCTGGTTTGGCGCCGGGCGTGCCGGAGCGCTCCCAATAGATGACGTGGCCATCGCCGACATCGAGATGACCGCAAGCGTAGGGTTCGACTGCGGGATAGAGCGTACGCAGGACTTCAGTCATATCTTCACGCCTTCGGATGGCCAAATGTTGGTATCGTGGTCGGGATGCTGGAAGGAGATGATCGCCTCCTGCCGCGAATAGAAATCGGGGTCGGTGTGAACTGGCTGGTCGAAGATCGTCTCGACCCACGGGATGCGCGCGCCGTAGTTCACCTGGATCCGGGGGGCCAGATCGCTGAGGTCGTCGAAAGTCCCGATTGCAAGCTCAAGCCCGCCGGGATGCCGATAGGTCATCGGCGTGCCGCAGTTCTTGCAGAAGCCACGCTCGATGTTGACGGAGGATTGGAAATAGCTGGGCTCTCCGCGCGTCCATTCCATGCCCTCGTCGGGCGTAGTCACCAGCGCCGAGAAGAAGCCGCCGAACTGTTTCTGGCACATGCGGCAATGGCAGATCGACGGACGTCCGAGCTTGCCGCTGATGCGGAAACGCACGGCGCCGCATTGGCAACCGCCGGTTCGAATGGGTTCGCTCATGATGATGCTCCGCTTGGCCAATGGGGTGTATCGTGATCGGGGTGCTGGTGATTGCTTGCCGCAATCGCGCTTTCTCTCGCCGGCGTTTCCGCATCGGGTTCGACCGGCAGGCCGTCCAGCTCGTGAAACCACATCATTTTGCGTCCGGTATTCGATTGCATCACCGGCTTCACGCTGTTCGGATCGTCGAGTGAGCCAAGCACGACATTGATGAAATCGGCTCCGGGAACGTCGTAAAAGAGGGGCGTTCCGCAGGTCCCGCAGAAGCCGCGGCGCACGACATCCGAGGAATGAAACCACGTCGGCTCTCCGCGCGTCAGGGCGAAGTCCGCTCTCTGCGCGGCAGCAAGCGGCATGAAGTAGTTTCCCGCCGCCTTCTGGCACATGCGGCAATGGCAGAGATGCGGATAGCCAAGCGCGCCGGCAGCGCGATAGCGAACCGCGCCGCATTGACAACCTCCAGCAAGAGCCGCCGTCGTCACGAGTGCTCCTCTTCCGGCCACGCTACCGTGTCGTGATCGGGATGCTGATAGGAGACGATTTCGAGCACGAAAGGTGCTGCCTGGGCGTCTTCTTCCGTAAGGCGCGCGGGAAGCTCATGCAGATGATCGACAAAGCCGATCTTGCCCTCGATTCCAAACTGGATGACGGGGGGCAGGGCGGCCGGATCATCGAACGCACCGGCCGCTATTGCGATACCATCCGGCGCCTCATAGGTCAGTGGCGTGCCGCATTCGCCGCAAAAGCCGCGCTCGACGTAGTTGGACGAGCGGAATTTCTTCCGCTCGCCGCGCGTCCACTCCAACTCCGCGCCCCGCGCGGAAACGAGTGGCGCGTAGTAGGCACCGAACGCCTTCTGGCACATCCGGCAATGACAGATCGATGAATCCTTCAGCGCGCCGCGAACGTGAAAACGGATCGCCCCACATTGGCATCCGCCGGTATAGGTGGTCATCGCTTCACCTCCCATTGCGTCATGCGCTCGCCGGTCGCCGCATCCTTGCCGTCCTTTAGCTGGATGCCCTCTGCCAGCAGCGTGTCGCGAATGCTGTCGGCCTCGGCGAAATTCTTCGCCTTCAACAGTTCAAGCCGTGCCTTGACGCGCCTGTCGATCTCGATGGCGACAGCCTCGTCGATTTCGGCAGCTTGCGGCAGGACACCAAGCAACTCGGCGCTTGCGGCAAAGGTCGCGTGGTCGCCGGAGTGCGCGAGCGCGTGAAGAGCCTGGATCGCCGCGACCGTATTCAGGTCATCGGCCAGAGCGTCGACAACAGCCGGATCAGGCTTCGCGTCACCCGCTTCGGCTGCCGGCCACTTGGAAAGCAGCCGTTCCGCTTCTTCCAGCCGCTTGATCGAGAAGTCGATCGGCTCGCGGTAGTGTGTCATCAGCATCGCAAGGCGCAGCACTTCGCCTGGCCATTGGCGGCCACCGAATTTCTCGGTGTGCAGCAACTCGTAGATCGTGACGAAGTTGCCCTCGGACTTCGACATCTTGCGGCCTTCGACCTGCAGGAAGCCGTTGTGCATCCAGACATTTGCCATGACCTTGGTGCCATGCGCGCAGCGCGATTGCGCGATCTCGTTTTCGTGGTGCGGGAAGATCAGGTCCAGTCCGCCGCCATGGATGTCGAAGACATCGCCGAGATAGCGTCCGCTCATGGCAGAGCATTCGATATGCCAGCCAGGGCGTCCGCGACCCCAGGGGCTTTCCCAGCCAGGTTCGCTTTCGCTTGACAGTTTCCAAAGTACGAAGTCGCCGGGGTTTTTCTTGTGTGCATCGACGGCGATGCGGGCACCCGCCTGCTGCTCGTCGAGATTGCGCTTCGAAAGCTGCCCGTATTCCGCCATGGATTTGGTGTCGAACAGCACTTCGCCGGCCGCCTTGTAGGCATGGCCGTTGGCGATCAGCTTCTCGATGATTGCGATCATTTCGGCGATATTGTCGGTCGCACGGGGCTGCACGGTCGGCTCGATGCAGCCGAGTGACCTGGCGTCGTCCAGAAACTGCCTCTCGGTCTTCTCGGTCACGGCCCGGATCGCCTCGTTGAGCGACAGGCCGGGATAGTCTCGCAACGCCCGGGCGTTGATCTTGTCGTCGACGTCGGTGATGTTGCGCGCGTAGGTCACACGATCACCGCCATAGACGTGGTTCAGCAGCCGGAACAGCACGTCGAAGACGATGACCGGGCGGGCATTGCCGATGTGGGCGAAGTCGTAGACGGTCGGGCCGCAGACATACATGCGGACATTCTGCGGATCGATCGGCGCAAAGGCCGTCTTCTCGCGCGTCAGCGTGTTGTACAGCTTCAGTTCCGGCGTTTTTGATTCCGGCTGACCGGCCATTTCTACTCTCCCAAAATGCAATGATCCGAAAAATACTTCCACCGGCGGGCCGGGGCGTTTCTCATCTTGGACTTTTAGGAGACGAAAACGGCCAGGCCAGCGAGCGCGCTAGCGAATAATCTTCCGGCAGATGATGCAGGTAACCGTTTTCATGGCGGGTTTTATGGCCCGGCTTTGATGTTTGGTCAAGGGGGTGAGGCGCGGTCCGGCGCAGCCGGAGCAATCGATCCGGCGAAACGATTGCAGCACCGAACGCCGGAGGCGAAAGTGCAGGGCTCGCACGTTGCCACACATCACCGCGACTGCAAAACTCTGCTGGACAAGTACCGATCCCTGCTTGAGGAACCCGCGTGAGGCCCCTGCATCAAACCATGACAGCCATTGCCATTTTGGTAGTCGCATCCGTGTCGTACCTCACATACGATCGCGTCATGGCACCGTTCGCTCCCCCCTCGCTCGAAGACTATCCCCTACAGGGAATCGATGTCAGCCACCATCAGGGCAGCATCGATTGGAAGAAGCTCGGCACGCAGGCGAATGTCCGCTTCGCCATCATGAAGGCGACCGAGGGCGGAGATCACAGGGACACGCGATTTGCAGAGAACTGGCAGGCGGCAAAGGAAGCCGGCATCGTACGCGGCGCCTATCACTTTTTCACCTTCTGCCGCCCCGGCCGCGAGCAGGCCCGGAACGTGCTCGCAACGGTGCCAGCGGAGCCGGGCACTCTGCCGATCGCGATCGATCTGGAGTTCACCGGCAACTGCGGCAAGGTCCCGACACGCGAAGAGCTCCGTGCGGAGATCGGGGCGTTCCTCGCAGAATTGAAGGGAGCCTATTCCGGCAAGCCGATCTTCTACCTCAACCAGCAATTCTACGATCAATACCTGAAGGACAACGAAGCCAGCTTTCCCGACCACTATCTCTGGCTGCGGCGCATCGCGGAGGAGCCGGATCAGGGAGATTGCGGCCACTGGTCGATATGGCAATTTTCCGACAACGCCACCCTGGAGGGCATTGAGGGGCCAGTCGACCTCAACGTCCTATGTCCGTCGGAAAAGGATTTCGCTCACCTGTTTCCGGCACTGGTTGCTGAACAGCCCGCGGACTACTCGGGCAGCCGGTAGTCCACAAGCTTGCTCTCGCGCACGATGAACAGCTTGCCGGTCTCGGTCACATCGGGTCCCACCAGCGGCAGGATCGCCTTTGCGACTTCGGATGGGTGTGGCAGGGTCTCGGGGTTTTCGCCCGGTACGGCCTGCGCGCGCATCGCGGTCCGCGTCGCACCCGGGTCGACGCTTGTGATGCGAAGCGGCGTGCTCTGGCTTTCCCCGGCCCAGGTGCGGGCAAGCGCTTCCACCGCGGCCTTGGAGGCGGAGTAGGGCCCCCAGAACGGACGACACTTGTGGGCGGCACCCGACGACAGGATGACCGCGCGGCCGGCATCCGAGCGTGCCAGCAGCGGATCGACCGAGCGGATCAGCCGCCAGGTGGCCGCCACGTTGATGTTCATCACCTTCTCGAAGGTCTTCGCCTCGATATGGCCGATCGGCGAGATCACGCCGAGTACGCCGGCATTGGCAACGAGAATGTCGAGCTTGCCCCAGCGCTCGAAGATCGAGGCGCCGAGCGCGTCGATCGCGTTCATGTCGGCAAGATCGAAGGGAACGAGCGTCGCGGAGCCGCCGACTGCCTTGATGGCGTCGTCGAGATCCTCAAGGCCGCCGACGGTGCGGGCGCAGGCAATCACATGTGCGCCGGCCTTGGCCAGCTCCAGTGCCGTGAAGTAGCCGATACCGCGCGACGCACCGGTGACGAGTGCGATGCGGTTCTTCAGGTCGATGGTCATGGTCGTATCATCCGTGTCTATTGCGCGGAAGGGGATTCCCTCCCTTATTCCCGTGCTTGTGACAGAAATCCAGCCGCGGCGCGTCGGCGCCGTGAATGACTCATCTTATGATTTGAGCCGTACGCGCCATGGACCTGACGCTGCTGAATTCTTGTGACGAGCACAGGAACGAAGGAAAGGGGGCGGTCATAAAGGAGACGACGTTCCCTAGCCGTTACTGGCCATGACGGCGAGCTTGCGCACGTTGCTGGTGCTGTCCTGATCGAGCAGCCGGGTCGGGTAGTCGCCGGTGAAGTAGTGGTCGGTGAACTGCGGGCTGGCGTTATCCCGATCCTCGCCGCCAACGGCACGGTAGAGGCCGTCGATCGACAGGAACTGCAGCGAGTCCGCACCGATATAGTCGCACATCGCCTTCAGGCTCGTATACTGGTTGGCCAGCAGCTTGTCGGCGTCGGGCGTGTCGATACCATAGAAATCGGGGAAATAGATCATCGGGCTTGCAACGCGGATGTGCACTTCGCGGGCGCCGGCATCGCGGATCATCTGGACGATCTTGTGGGAAGTCGTGCCGCGCACGATCGAATCGTCGACCAGAACCACGCGTTTGCCTTCGATCATCGCCCGATTGGCGGAATGCTTCAGCTTGACGCCGAATGCGCGGATCTGCTGGGTCGGCTCGATAAAGGTGCGCCCGACGTAATGGTTGCGGATGATGCCGAGCTCGAACGGGATGCCGCTGGCCTGCGCGTAGCCGATGGCTGCCGGAGTGCCGCCGTCCGGAACGGGCACGACGACGTCGGCGTCAACGGGCGATTCCTTGGCCAGGTTGATGCCCATGTTCTTGCGGGCAACATAGACGCTGCGGCCGCCGACGACGGAATCGGGGCGGGCGAAGTAGACGTACTCGAAGAGACACAGACGCTCCGGCTTCGGCGCGTCAGCCTTGCGGGAATCGACGGTGATTGAACCGTCCGGCTGGATTTCGCAGATGACCACTTCACCATTTTCGACGTCGCGAATGTATTTCGCGCCGATGATGTCCAGTGCACAGGTTTCCGAACAGAAGATCGGCTTGCCATCGAGTTCACCCATGACCAACGGCCGGATACCGATCGGGTCGCGCGCGGCAATGAGCTTCGTGCGGGTCATCGCCAGCATCGAATAGCCTCCTTCCATCTGCCGGATCGCGTCGATGAAACGATCGGAGGAGGAGGCCTGTTTGGAGCGGGCAATCAGGTGGAGGACGACTTCGGTATCGGATGTCGCCTGGAAGATGGCGCCATCGGCGATCAGCATGCGGCGCATTGTCAGGCCGTTGGTGAAGTTGCCGTTGTGGGCTACCGCAATGCCGCCGACTTCGAGTTCGGCAAACAGCGGCTGGACGTTGCGAAGTGCGACTTCGCCGGTCGTCGAATAGCGCGTGTGGCCGATGGAGATGAAGCCCGGAAGCTTCGCAAGTGTTGCCGGATCGGTATAGTGGTCACCGACAAGACCCATTCGCTTTTCGGTGTGGAACTGCTTGCCGTCGAAGGTGACGATGCCGGCTGCTTCCTGTCCGCGGTGCTGCAGGGCGTGCAGGCCGAGCGCCGTCAGCGTCGCGCCGTCGGGATGCCCGAGAACGCCGAACACCCCGCATTCCTCGTGGAGCGTATCGCCATCGAGTTCTTCGTTGAGCGTGGAGGAATGGGACTGGTTCATTGATGCGGGCCTTTGCTCTCACAAGAATGGATCGGCATTTCCAAAAACGGCTGAGGCCCGGCGGAGCGGATGCCCGGCCGGACCTTTATTCACGTCCCGCTCAAATGGCAATTGCCATGTGCCGGGTCAAGCTGTTGAACACTGCGTCAATTAGACGGCTGCTGTGCACCATTTGCAGGGGCGGGTGCTGCATCTTCGGCCGGCGCCTGATCGGATGCCGGCGCATTGCCACCTTCCGCATTGCCACCCTGTGGCTGAATTTTCTCCATTACGCTTGCCCGCACCATCTGGGCGAACTCAGCCGGCAACACCGACTGCAGCTTCACGACCATCGAATCCAGGAACGGCTTGGACTTCGCACTGTTGACCCAGTTGGGACGGTGATCGACGTCAACGAGCCAGTTCCAGAACGCGGTGGCAACGACAAGCAGAAGTATGCCCCTTGCTGCGCCGAAGAGAAAGCCCAAAGTACGGTCGAGTGCGCCGATACGGCTATCGATGATGAAATCGGCGATCTTCATGGTGATGAAGGAGATCACGATCAGCGCGATCAGAAACACCACGGCTGCCGAACCGACGATCGCGATGCGGTCGTCATCGGTGTATTTCTTGGCGTAGGGGACCAGGTACGGATAGAAATAGTAGGCGGCGGCCGCAGAGCCGCCCCAGCTGGCGATCGAAAGAACTTCGCGGGAGAAGCCGCGCACCATTGCAAGTACGGCGGAGAAAAGAACGACGCCGATGACAATACCGTCGAAAATCGTAATGGGCATATAAATTCAACTCCAGGACGTCCGCTTATCCACGGCTCAGTCGCGCCTCATTGCGTGCTTCCTATATCATCACCTGACGCGGCGATGAAAGGATCAAACCTCGTCTTCCACACGTCGCAGCGCGCCTTTCGAGCCCGCGATCCGTGCAACCAGATCCGGCAGGCTTTCGATCTCGCTCCAGCGACCATCTGTGCCCTTCGGCGACTCGGCGGACCCTGACGGCAGCAACGCTGCAGAAAACCCCAGCTTCTCGGCTTCTTTGAGGCGCTGGGCAGTGTGCGCAACCGGCCGGACGGCGCCCGACAGGCTGACTTCGCCGAAATAGACACAATCAGCAGGAAGGGCAATACCAGCGAGCGATGAAACCAGAGCAGAGGCAACCGCAAGGTCGGCTGCCGGCTCGGAAATGCGGTAGCCGCCGGCAATGTTGAGATAGACGTCGTGCTGTCCGAGCCGGACGCCGCAATGGGCCTCAAGCACGGCGAGGATCATCGACAGGCGCGCGGAATCCCAACCTACGATCGCTCGCCGCGGGGTTCCGAGGGATGTGGGCGCCACCAGCGCCTGTACCTCGACGAGAATCGGACGCGTTCCTTCCATGCCGGCGAAGACTGCAGCGCCCGGCGATTTCGCATTGCGTTCGCCGAGGAACAGTTCGGATGGATTGGCGACTTCACGCAGCCCTTTGTCGGACATCTCGAAGACGCCGATTTCGTCGGTCGGCCCGAAGCGATTCTTGACGGTACGCAGGATGCGGTAGTGATGGCCGCGATCACCTTCGAAATAGAGAACGGCATCGACCATGTGCTCGACCACGCGCGGGCCGGCGATTTGCCCGTCCTTGGTGACGTGCCCGACGAGCACCATCGCAGCACCGGTCTGCTTGGCAAAGCGGATCATCGCCTGAACGCCGGTGCGCACCTGGGTTACCGTTCCGGGCGCGGACTCCGCGAGCTCGCTCCATAGTGTCTGGATGGAATCGATGATGACGAGATCCGGCCGCTTGCCTTCGGCGAGCGTTGCCAGAATGTCCTCGACGTTGGTTTCTGCCGCCAGCATCACATCGGTATCGGCGGCCTGCAGTCGTTGCGCGCGAAGCCGCACCTGCGCCACCGCCTCTTCGCCCGAGACGTAGATGATCCGATGGCCGCGACGCGAAAGTGCTGCCGCTCCCTGCATCAGCAGCGTCGACTTGCCGATACCGGGGTCGCCACCGATCAGCACGGCCGAGCCGCGCACGAAGCCGCCGCCGAGCGCCCGATCGAGTTCGGAGATGCCGGTGTGGATGCGCGGCGCTTCCTCGATCTCGCCGGATAGCGCTGTGAGCGCGACGGCGCGCCCCTTTTTCGGGGTCTTTGCCGGGCCGCCGCCGATCCCGCCCATTGGGTCTTCCTCGACGATGGTGTTCCACTCGCCGCAGCCCTCGCACTTGCCGGCCCACCTGTTGTGGACCGCGCCACAGCTCTGGCAGATGAATTGTGTCCTGGCCTTCGCCATCGATTGCCGCTTTCATTCAATGGCCGCGCTGTTGCCGGCTCGAATCAGTCTGGGTTGCTCAGATAATCATTCGAGGCACCGATCAAAACTAATGATTTCCCTATCAGGAGCCTCGGTGGCATCTGTTCTCCACTGTCTTGGAGGTGCACAATGCTGGATTACTCGCTCGCACACTGGATCACGTTTCTCTCGGCAGCGGTGCTTCTCAATCTGTCGCCGGGGCCCGATATGGCGTTCATCCTCGGCCATACGATCAAGAGCGGGATGCGCACCGGCTTTGCAGCGCTTTTCGGCATTTGGACCGGCGCGTGCCTGCATGTGGCGATGGCCGCCTTCGGCCTCTCGGCAATCCTAGCCGCTTCCGCAGTGGCATTCTCGGCCGTGAAGTGGATCGGCGCGCTCTATCTGGTCTGGCTCGGCATCCAGGCTTTGCGCTCCAACGGCGAGGGCGGCCTCGTCAAGGCGGCGGAAAACACCTTGCCCTGGCGTCGCGTCTATCGGCAGGGGATTCTCGTCTCGCTGCTCAATCCGAAGGTCGCTATTTTCTTCCTGGCCTTCCTGCCGCAGTTCGTGGCCGAGGGGGCCGGCCCGACATGGCTCCAGCTCGCAGTTCACGGCGTCCTGATCATCGTCGTCGCCGTCTTCATCGAGCCTCCGCTCATTCTGGCCGGCGGCCGCATCGCGGACGTGATCAAACGCCGGAAGAGCGTCGGCGTGTGGCTCGACCGCGGGCTTGGAGCCTTGCTCGTCGCCCTCGGCGTGCGGTTGGCGCTGACGGCGCGCTAGATCGCGTCGTTTTCGTCTTCCACGACGTAACGCCGCTCGTGACGCAGCCCCATGCTGGTCAGGATCTCGTAGCCGATCGTCCCCGCCGCCCGCGCGACATCGTCGACCGCGACGTTCTTGCCGAACAGCTCGACGTAATCGCCTGCGCGCACTGCATTTTCCGGCAGGTCCGTGACGTCGAAGATTGTCAGGTCCATGCTGATGCGCCCGGCGACGGGTACTTTCCGGCCGGCAACGAAGCCTTGCCCACCCTGCGGCACGCTCTGGCGCAGCGGCACGCCGCCGCTCGATTGGCTCCGCATATAACCGTCAGCATAGCCGGCTGATACGATCGCCAGGCGGCTGTCACGCGTCAACTGCGCCGCGCAGCCGTAGCTGACGGATTGGCCTGCAGGGGCTGTGCGAACCTGGATGATCCGCGCTTCCGCGGTCACCACCGGCCGCATCGGATTGGTCATCCCGCTGACGGCCTCGCCGCCATACATGGAGATGCCGGGGCGGGTAAGGTCGAAGTGATAGTCGCTGCCGAGAAAGACGCCTGCCGAAGCAGCAAGACTTGAATCGATACCTTCATAGGCAGCGCTAACCCTGCGGAATGATTCAAGCTGCTGCTTGTTCATCGCCGAAGTAGGGTCGTCACCGCACGCAAGGTGGCTCATGACGAGAACCGGCGCAAAACTCGCAGGACGGGAGACGTCGTCGGCAAGCGCGATCGCCTCGTCCATCGCAAGTCCCAGGCGGTTGAAACCGGTGTCGACGTGGAGCGCACAGGGATAATCGCCATACTCCGCCAGTACAGCCATCCAGAAGGCCAGTTGTTCCTCCGACGAAATCACCGGGACCAAGTCGTTCTCGAAGAAGCGACGTTCGGTACCCGGCCATATGCCGGCAAGAACGAAGATGCGGGCGTCCGGCGCATAGAGCCTGAGTGTCACGCCCTCATCGACTGTGGCAACGAAAAAGTCCCTCGCGCCGGCCATATAGAGCGCTTCGCCGGCGTCCTCGATGCCGGTGCCGTAGGCGTCGGCCTTCACCACAGCCGCTGCCCGCGCGCTGCCGGAGCGGCGCGCCATGTCCTTCCAGTTCTCGGTGAGCGCAGTCAGGTCGACGGTCAGCCGCAAGCCGGCGGAGGCGAAAGGATCGTCATTTTCGAAGTCATCAGAAAGTTCAGTCATGGACGCGCCGTGGGAAATGGAGGGCTGGAAAGTGGCAGTACCAGTCTAGCGATCAACAAGGCAAAGAGAAAGCGTTCCACCTTGCGATCACTTTTGTTCAAGACGCATGGATTTTGTTGGGCTAATTTCACGCGATGCAGAACGTATCGCAGAAACAGGCAGCAGAAGCGATGCCGCTCGTCGATGTCGAAATGGCATGCTTCTGGCGGGCCAGGCGCTTCCGCGACATGGAATGCCTAAGCGCCAGCTTTCTCACGCACGAATACGCACCGCACGCCCATGACACCTTCAGCATCGGCGCCATCGAAAGCGGCAGCCAGATTGCGAGAATGAAGGGAAAACGGGAAGAGACCGGGCCAGGCGACCTTTATCTCATCGACCCCGGCGTCGTTCATGACGGAGCGCCCGGTGGGGAGGGATATCGCTACCGGATGATCTACCCGGATACAAAGCTCCTCGTCGATATCCTGGAAGATGTAAGCGGCAAGGCGTTCAACGCAACGCCCTCTTTCCCGAGGGAGGTTCCCCGAGATCCGCAGATGGCGAGCGCCTTTCATGCCGCGCATCGCGCGCTTGAGAGCGGCGCCGGAGCGCTGGAATCCGAGGAGGGCATGTTTCGCCTGCTCGCCGCCCTTTTCGATAGACACGGGAGCGCCATCATCGTGCCCCTCGATACGAGCGAGCGCACGGCGGTGGGACGCGCCCGCGACTACCTGATCGAGAGCTTCGACACAGATATCGGCCTTGAGGAACTGGCAAAGGTCACGGGGCTCAGCCGAGCCCATCTCATTCGCGCCTTTCGCAAGGAATACCACATCACGCCGCATGCCTTCCTGACCGACAAGCGCGTGCGCGAGGCCCGAAAGCTGCTACGCGCCGGCCGGGCGCCGGCGGATGTTGCCATCCAGTGCGGTTTCGCCGACCAGGCGCACTTTACCCGCCATTTCAAGGCGCGCACCGGCGTGACTCCGGGACAATTCCGGGCGCGCTGATCACTTTCGTTCAATACGAGCGCCCATGTCCGGAATAACACCTCCTCACCTTGATCGTTCTGGAGGTTTCCCATGCTGAAGCAGTACCGGCCGGCCGGCGATTTTCTCGCCGGAACGCGCGCAATCCTGCCATTGATCGTCGCCGTCATTCCGATCGGGCTTGTCTTGGGCGCCATGTCCGCCACATCGGGGCTCTCCGCCCTCGAGGCCACATTGATGAGTGCACTGGTCTTTGCCGGCGGGTCTCAATTCGTCGCGATGGACATCTGGACCCACCCTGCAAGCTGGGCTGGCCTCGGGTTCGCAGCGTTTCTCGTCAATATCCGGCATGTCCTGATGAGCGCGTCGATCGGCACGAAGATGCAATCCTTCTCCGGTATCCAGAAGTATGCGGCGATGCTGTTCCTTGCCGACGAACTGTGGGCGATGGCGGAGTTTCGGGCCGGCGATGCCCGGCTCACGCCCTCCTGGTATGCAGGCATCGTCGCGCCCTTCTACGCAGCCTGGGTCGGTTCGACGCTCGCGGGCGCGCTGCTTGGCGCCTTCCTCGGAGACCCCGCAACAATCGGCCTCGACTTCGCCTTTCCGGCTGTATTCGTGGTGTTGGTCATGGGATTCTGGAAGGGGAGAGAGACCTGCGCAGTGCTGGTGGCAAGCGCGCTTGCCGCCGTCCTCGTGCATCATTTCGTGCCTGGTGTCTGGTATGTCGCCGCCGGGGCCGTGGCCGGGCTGGTCGCCGCACTTTGGGCAGGCAGGACGAGGGCGGTAGCGGCATGACGCTCGACCTTCACACCCTGCTTGCCATTCTCGCCATGGCGGCGGCGACCGTCCTTACCCGCGTCAGCGGTCTTGTCCTCATCCGTCATGTCGAAATGAACGATCAAACAAGAGCCGCGATCGAAGCAATCCCGCCGGCAGTGCTGATGGCCGTGATTGCCCCCACCGCGTTTGCCACCGGTTGGGCGGAGACGGCCGCTTGTGGCATCACCGCTCTGGCGGCCCGTCGCCTGCCGATGCTGGCAAGCGTTGCGCTCGGCATCGCGAGCGTCGCCCTGTTGAGGGCGATCGGACTGTAATGACGCATGACATTGAGCCCGATGGTTGGCGTCAATGTTCCTCGTACTGAATGAATGACGGATCGGCGAGATCGGCAAAGCGGGTGAATTCCGACTGGAAGGCGAGCTTGACGGTGCCGGTCGGTCCGTGACGCTGCTTGGCGATGATGACGTCCGCCGTGCCTTTCACCTTGTCGAACAGGGCTTCCCATTCAGGATATTTCGGATCGGCGATGTCGCGCGGCTCGCTGTTCTTGACGTAATACTCCTCGCGGAACACGAACAGCACCACGTCGGCGTCCTGCTCGATCGAGCCAGATTCGCGAAGGTCGGAGAGCTGCGGGCGCTTGTCGTCGCGGCTCTCGACCTGACGCGAGAGCTGGGAAAGCGCGATGATCGGAACGTTCAGTTCCTTGCCGAGCGCTTTCAGGCCGGTGGTGATCTGGGTGATTTCCTGCACGCGGTTTTCGCCCGACTTGCCGGAGCCGGTCATGAGCTGGATATAATCGACGACCAGGCAGTCGAGGCCGCGCTGACGCTTGAGGCGGCGGGCGCGGGCCGAAAGCTGTGCGATCGAGATGCCGCCGGTCTGGTCGATATAAAGTGGCACTTTCTGCATCATCATCGAGCAGGCGACGAGCTTCTCGAAATCCGCATCGTTGATGTCACCGCGACGGATCTTCGACGAGGAGACTTCCGTTTGCTCGGAGATGATACGGGTGGCGAGCTGTTCTGACGACATTTCGAGCGAATAGAAACCGACGACGCCACCGTTCTTCGCCTTCGTACTGCCGTCAGCCTGGACTTCACCTTCAAAGGCGGCCGCGATGTTGTACGCGATGTTGGTCGCAAGCGAGGTCTTGCCCATGCCCGGACGACCCGCAAGAACGATCAAGTCGGAGCGCTGCAGGCCACCCATCTTGGAATCGAGCGAGTGGATGCCGGTAGAGATGCCGGAGAGGCCGCCATCGCGTTCCTTGGCGACGGCCGCCATGTCGATCGCCAACGCAACGGCATCGTTGAACGCTTGAAAACCGCCGTCGTAGCGGCCGTTTTCGGCGAGTTCGAAGAGGCGGCGCTCGGTGTCTTCGATCTGTGCCTGCGGCGGCATGTCTAGCGGCGCATCGTAAGCGATGTTGACCACATCCTCGCCGATGGTGATCAGGGCGCGGCGCAGCGCCAGATCATAGATCGCGCGGCCATAGTCCTCGGCGTTGATGATCGTCACGGCTTCGCGGGCGAGACGAGCGAGATACTCCGAGACCGTCATGTCGCCGACCTTGTCGTCAGCCTTCAGAAAGGTCTTGATCGTCACCGGATTGGCGATCTTGCCCATGCGGATGATATCGCCCGCAACCTCGTAGATCTTGCGGTGAAGCGGCTCGTAGAGATGTACGGGCTTCAGGAAGTCGGACACCCGGTAGTAGGCGTCGTTATTCATCAGGATCGCGCCGAGCAGCGCCTGCTCGGCTTCGATGTTGTTGGGTGCTTCGCGATAGTGCTGCTCCGCCGGAGCAACAGCGGCAATCTTTCGAGCGACGTCGTTCATCTTGATCCGTTCTGTCTTTTTCAGCTTCGGGTGTGCAGCGCACCGGGCGCAAAATCAAGTGTCAGGCGGGCGATGCCGTCGAAACAGGGAGACTGTGCCCACTGTTCGACTTCTCCACAGCGGAACTTGCGGTCAACGCAAAAATACCGAAAGTGTCACCTTGAGGACACGACACAAAACGACTCACTTTGGCAGGCGTACGTGTTAGTTTAAGCTTCGTGGACGAGGGTTGCATTCAAAACTCCTGTCCATGGGCCTTGAAAGAAATTTAAAAATAAGTTAGATAGGATATATATAATTAGCGCACTAACGAAATGGACTGAGTGTAATGACAAATCCCGTTCTCGGACGTGAACTCATCGAAGACCTGGCGGCTTTCAATCGAAAGCTCAGGGCCGTATTCGACAAGATCGTCCGGGAGCGCAACATGACGCTGCCGCGCGCCCGGGTCTTCTTCACGCTCAACAAGAAGGACGGAATCAACCAGAAGGAGCTCGCCGATCGGCTGGAGCTCGAGACGCCGACGCTGGTCAGGATCCTGGATGCGATGGAGGGGCAGGGCTTCGTCGAGCGGCGAGTTGCGGGCTCCGATCGTCGCGCCAAGGAAATCTACATTACCGAACCCGGTAAGATTGTTGCAGGAGAAATCGACGATATTGCCGTCAGCGTGCGCGCGCAGGTGATCGCCGGTATTTCCGAAAGCGATCTGAAGACTAGCTTGAATGTGATACGGGCCATGCAGGCCAACCTTCAGGGCATCCGCGGAGTATGAGGTTGTGTGAATGAGCCTCGCCGAGACCGGCAAAGACAATGTTGCGCCAAAGGCGGCAGATGACGCGGCTGTTGAGCCGCCACAGGCAGCGCCACCGCTGCCAATGACGATGCCGGGTTGGAAGATGCCTCTATACATGGGTGCGTCGCTCCTGCTGTTCCTGACGCAGGGCCTCGGCATGAACCTCCTCACCGCGAACATCTATCAGCTCCAGGGTTCGTTCTCGGCGACCACAGCGGAGGTCTCATGGCTCTCGGCAGCCTACATGGCGCCTTACGCCAGCTTGTCGATCGCCCTCTTCAAAATCCGCACGCAATATGGCCTCAGGCGGTTTGCTGAGCTTAGTATCATCTGCTTTGTCGTCGCGGCGGGCCTCAACCTTCTCGTGACGGATCTGCATTCGGCGATTGTTGTGAGAGCGATCAGCGGCATGGCCGCGGCTCCGCTGTCCACGCTCGGCTTTCTCTATATGCTCGAGGCTTTCCCGCCCGAGAAGAAGCTTTCGGTCGGCATAAGTCTCGCACTCATGTGCACGCTGTTTGCTGCCCCGGTCTCGCGCATCATATCGCCGTCTCTGTTGGATTTCGGCGGCTATCATGTGCTCTACATGCTCGAGATGGGGCTCGCGCTGATCGCGTTCGCGATTATCTATACAATGCCGCTCACGGCGCCTCCGCGTGCTGTGGTGATCCAGAGGCTCGATATCCTGAGTTATCTCCTGCTTGCGATCGGCTTCGGCTGCCTTGCCGTCGTCCTGACCCTTGGTCGTCTTTATTGGTGGTTCGAAGCGCCATGGCTGGGCGTTTTGCTTGCCATTGCGGTCGGCTCGCTCGCCCTGATGCTGGTCATCGAGTTGCCGCGCGACAATCCGATGCTCGACTTCCGTTGGCTGCTGTCGGGCGCGAACATGCGGATGGCGGGCGTGCTCCTCCTCTTCCGTTTCGTCTCCTCCGAACAGTCCTCGACGGCCGCCAACCTCTACCAGCAGCTCGGCCTCCTCAACGATCAGACTGTCGCCCTCTACGCGGTCATCCTGCTCGCATCACTGGTCGGAGGATTGTTCTGCACGCTGCTCATGACGACGCGCTACGTCGAGACCGCCCATATTCTAGCCCTGATACTGATCGCGGCCGGCGCCTATCTCGACAGCCAATCGACCAGCCTGACGCGCCCGGAACAGATGTATTTGAGCCAGGCGATGGTCGCCGCCGGTGCCGCCATGTTTCTCCCGCCGGTGATGTCGAGCGGCTTCAAGGCGGCGATGGCGCGCGGCATGCCGTTCATCGTCAATTTTCTGGCGATCTTTCTGTTTACTCAGAGCATCGGCTCGCTCTTCGCATCAGCCATGCTCGGCACCTTCGTCACCGTCCGCGAGAAGTTCCATTCGAACGCTCTGGTCGAACACATCCTCTTGCAAGACCCGGTGGTCGTGCAGCGCGTATCTCAACTGGCTGCCGCCTATGGCAAGGTCATCACTGACAAGACTCTGCTGAGCGCAGAGGGTATTGCCCTGCTTGGCCAGCAAGTCACGCGTGAGGCCTATGTCCTCGCCTATAACGATACATTCCTCGTCATATGCCTTGCCTCGCTTTTGGGGTTGGCCGTTCTCCTCATTCATCAAGCGTTGCAGCGGCTGCCCTGGTCTCGGGAAAGCGGGCAGGACGCCGCCGCAACCCAAACCTGATCCCAGAGCTCCGAGCATGTTGAAATTTTTCCGGTCGCCGACAAGCATGATCGCCTTCCTCGCAGGCATAACGGGCGTGCTGCTCGTCCTTTACGCCTGGCGCCTGCCGCCGTTCATCACCTCGGTCGAGACCACCGACAACGCCTATGTCAGAGGCTACGTGACGATCATGAGCCCTCAGGTCAGTGGCTACGTCGTCGATGTCCCCGTCAAGGACTACGAGCAGGTAGGGCAAGGGCAGGTGTTGGCACGGATCGATGACAGGATCTATGCACAGAAGCTCGCTCAGGCGCGGGCCGCGCTGGATGGCCAGAAGGCGTCGCTGGACAATTCGCGTCAGTCGGAACTCTCCGCCAGAGCAACGATCGCGTCCAGCGAGGCGCAAATCGACAGCGCCAACGCTTCGCTGAAGCGCGCGCAACTCGCCTGGGACAGGATAAGCAATCTGAGTGATCGCGGCATTGCATCCGCGAGCGAATCCGAGCAGGCGCAGGCGACGTTGGAACAGGCCAAGGCCGCGCTGAACCAGGCGCAGGCGGCGCTGGAGGTTTCCAAGCAGAGCCTTGCGACGATTATCGTCAATCGCTCGTTGCTCGAGGCCAATGTGGCCAGCGCCGAGGCCACGGTGCATTTGGCGGAAATCGACCTTCAGAACACCTCGATCGTGGCGCCCCGCGACGGCCATCTCGGCGAAGTGGGTGTTCGCCTGGGGCAGTATGTGACGGCTGGCACGCAACTCATGGCCGTGGTGCCGGAGGACGTATGGGTCGTCGCCAATTTCAAGGAAACCCAGCTTGAGGGGATGGAAGTGGGACAGCCGGTGTCCATCATTGTAGACGCTCTCGGAAAGCAGCGCCTGACTGGCCGCATCGAGCGCTTCTCGCCAGCCGCCGGTTCGGAGTTCGCCGTCATCAAGCCTGACAATGCGACCGGCAATTTCGTAAAGATCGCCCAGCGCGTCGGCGTGCGCATCAGCATCGATCCTGGCCAGCCGATCGCCAAGAGCTTGACGCCCGGCCTGTCTGTCGTGGTCAACGTCGACAAGAGCGTCGCGCCCGACGAGAAGACGGCGACGAAATAGAAAAAGCCCGGCACGAACCGGGCTTTCTCCTTCCGGAGATTGCTCTTCAGAAATACTATTCGTCGTCTTCTGCGTTGCCGTCAGCTTCCGGATCGAAAAAGTCTTCCGGACGCAGAGCGTCTTCGTCGACACCATAGATGGCGTCAACCGACGTAAGCGTTTCGCCCTTCTGCTGGCGTTCGGCTTCTTCGGCCGAACGTGCAACGTTCAGTTCGATCTTAATTTCAACTTCGGCATGGAGCTGAAGCTCGACCTGGTGCAGGCCGATTGCCTTGATCGGCGTGTTCAGGTGAACCTGGTTGCGGCCGATGGTGAAGCCTTCTGCAGCGAGGATTTCAACGACGTCGCGAGCAGCGACCGAGCCGTACATCTGGCCGGTTTCGCCAGCCGAACGGACGACGATGAAGGACTTGCCTTCGAGAACGTCGGCGACCTTCTGGGCTTCCGACTTGCGCTCGAGGTTGCGAGCTTCGAGCGTGGCGCGCTCGGATTCGAAACGAGTCTTGTTCGCTGCGTTGGCGCGCAGAGCCTTGCCGAGCGGCAAGAGGTAGTTGCGAGCAAAGCCGTCGCGAACCTTTACGGTTTCGCCCATCTGGCCGAGCTTGGAGATGCGTTCGAGAAGAATGACTTCCATGTCAGTGTTCCTTTCGTGTCCTTAGATTTTCGTGTCTGTCTGTTTGGGGGCATCAGCATCCTTGTTCGGGGTGAGAGCGATGGCCTTTCGGGTATCGCTGAGCCCCACCACGAGGATGAAAAAGGCTGGCACCATCAGCAGGAGCGATGCCAGGTAGCAGAGGATCAGCGCTGGCAGGCGCCAATCCTTGCCGCGCGTGCGAAAATGCAGCGCGGCAAAACCGGAGAGCAGGAAGCCGGCGCCGAATGTGCCGACGAGCGTTGCTCCGATCATCGCCGGGATGCCGCCGAAGAAGGTGGCGGCAAGTCCGACGAGGAAGATGAAGATCGAGTTGCGGTTCATCCTCAGCGAGGAAGGGATATCCTCGCGCGGGCGCAGGCCGCCGCCGGACGCGCTGACGATGCGCGTGGCAATGTAATAGGCCGCAAACAGCATGACGACCCACATGCCGCCCTGAATGGCCGGGAGCAGCAGGAGAACCAGCGACTTGGTCTGCGCGATCGTGGCCGCGTCGGGAGCGAATTCCGACTGTTGCTGTGCGATCGAGCCGAACAGGACGTCGACCAGTCGGTCGATAAGGTCCGGCCCGTAGCCGATCATCACGCCGACGACGATGACGGCAACCGTCACAAGCGCGCAGAGATGCAGCAGGATGTCGGACAGTGGATACCACGCGATCAGGTGGTCGGGTCCACCAAGCTCGGCGGCAGGACGGGCAAGATTGGCAAGATGGCTGAGCCATCCGGCCGGCAGGAGGGTGACCAGCGTCATCATCAGCGCAAACGAGGGCGAGATGGCGATCGCGCCGAGCACGGCAGCGGTAACCACGGCAGAAATGGCCGCCAGGTTGCCCCAGCCAAGTCCGACGAGAAGAATGGGAAGAGCGGAGGCAGCATAGAGAACGGAACTGAACGACGGCTGCAGGCTCGCGCCGAGCACCAGAAGTGCGGCGGTCAATCCGGCGAGGGCGCCGATGCCAAGCGTCTTGGTATTCAATTGTTTCAAGGTCGCTGTCCTGCTTCATCAAGCAGTTAGAGGGACTTTCCTGAATCAGTTTCAGAAAGGCCTCAACATGGGTTTTAAGAGTTCCGATCCGCGCCCATCGCGAAAGGGAGAAGGGAAGGCATCGCTGCCTTCCCTCTATTCGGGTCGCGTCGGCTGACTAAGCGACGACGTACGGCAGCAGGCCGAGGAAACGAGCGCGCTTGATCGCCTGAGCGAGTTCGCGCTGCTTCTTCTGTGAAACAGCCGTGATGCGGGAAGGAACGATCTTGCCGCGCTCGGAAATGTAACGCTGCAGGAGACGAACGTCCTTGTAGTCGATCCGCGGAGCGTTTGCGCCGGAGAACGGGCAGGTCTTGCGACGACGATGGAACGGGCGACGGACCGGAGCGGAGGAAGCTTCAGACATTCTCAGATCTCCTTATACACGGTCTTCGCGCGGACGGCGCGGACGGTCTTCACGGTCACCGAAGCCACCTTCACGCGGAGGGCGAGGACCACGGTCGCGATCGCCAAAGCCGCCTTCACGCGGGCCACGGGCGCCATCACGCGGGCCGCGGTCGTCGCGGTCGCGCTTCTGCATCATGGCCGACGGGCCTTCTTCGTGCTTTTCAACAGCGATCGTCATGTAACGCAGGACGTCTTCGCTGATGCGCATCTGGCGTTCCATTTCCTGGACCGCAGCTGCTGGTGCATCGATGTCCATCAAGGCGTAGTGAGCCTTGCGGTTCTTCTTGATGCGGTAGGTGAGGGACTTGAGGCCCCAGTTTTCGATGCGCCCGACCTTGCCGCCGTTAGCTTCGATCACGCCCTTGTACTGTTCTACGAGGGCATCGACCTGCTGAGCGGAAATATCCTGTCGGGCAAGGAATACATGTTCATAAAGAGCCATGACAGCTTTGCCTTTCTTGCGTTGGTTCAACCCGATATTCGGCGGCTAAGCCTCAACGACTGCTCCTGAGAGACGACAAGCGCCAAGCAAGAAAAGCGTTCCGAGACGGTCGAGAGCGGAGACACGGGAGGCTGGAACGCTTCCGTTCCGACGATTTTCTTGCGAAAACCGGCCCTCCGTTCAGCCACCAGCCAGAAGACCGGGTTTGCGAACAGGGCGGCTTATACGGGTTTTTCGCGGAAAGGCAAGGGGTGGAGCGAGATTACCGCGAGATCACGTCACGACTGGAAAGCCTGCCTTTCCCAGCCCCTCGAGAAAATGCGCGCGATGACGCCGGTCGACATAGGGCGTCAGAATCTTCCAGTAGTGCTCAATGTCGGCCGGCACGTTGGACAGCGTCTCGGGAACGAGCCGTCGTGCTTCGGCCTGTCGATCGAGTTGGCCGAGGCTCGCGAGAAGCACGACACGGTTGAAATATGCGCGGCGGAGCGAGAGTCCTCGCTCCGAGTAATGCGCTGCCTCCTCGTAGTTGCCGAGATGGTAGTGCGAAAGTGCAATACGGTCGAGAATGAGGTAGGTGAGCGGGTCATGCGGGCTGAGCCGCAGGGCCATGTGAAGCGGGTCGAGCGCTTCTGCGAAATGCCCGGTAAATATCCGTGCCCAGCCCAGCCCCATATGCGCCAGCCCAAGATTGGGATTGAGGTCGATCGCCTGCTGCGCTTCCTCGACCGCTGACGGCGCATTCTGCCCGACGAAATGGGCAAGGCACATCGCATAGTGCGAATAGGGGTCGCGGTTGTCGAGCGCCACGGCGCGTTCAGCAGCGACCCGAAGTTCGGCGCTGTCGCGGTCGACATCATTGCTGAAGCCATGAAAGCATCGGGCGTAGAGCGAGCGGGCGAGCATCATGTGGGCGCGGCCGAAATCCGGGTCGAGAGCGATTGCCCGGCGATGCCAAGTGATCGCTTCCACGAAATGCTCCGCGGTGTCCTGTGCGTTGTGAAGCCAGGTGCCGCGCATGTGGCTCTCGTAGGCGTCGAGATTGTCCGTGGTCCTTTGCTGTGCCCTTCGGCTTTCCCCGATCAGGATTTCGGGCTCGATAGCCCCGACCACGTTCTGCGTGAGTTCGTCCTGAATGGCAAAGATGTCCGTGATTTCCCGATCGTAGCGTTGCGCCCAGAGATGGACGCCGCTTTCAGCTTCGATCAATTGCCCTGTAACGCGGACGCGCGTTCCGGCCCTGCGGACGCTTCCTTCGACGATATAGCGCACCCCAAGATCGCGGCCGATCTGCTTTACGTCGACAGCGCGTCCCTTGTAGGCAAAGGATGAGTTCTGCGCAATGACGAAGAACCATCGATAGAGCGACAGGGCCGTTATGATATCTTCGGTGAGGCCGTCCGCGAAAAACTCCTGCTCGGGATCGTCGGACATGTTGACGAAGGGGAGCACGGCAATCGACGGCTTGTCGGGCAGCCGGAGCGGCCCACCGAGTGCTCCTGCTTCCACCGGGTCCTCGCGACCCCAGTGCACTCTGTGGACTGGCACGGCGCGCGGGATGTTCTTCAAAGTGCGATCGCCCATTCGCACCATAGGGAAGTCCAGCTTGCCTTCGATCTGGTCCCGGACAGCGCCCGAGATGCAAATTCCGGCCGGCAACGCGACCTCTTGCAGCCTTGCGGCCACGTTCACGCCGTCGCCGAGCAGGTTTCCGCCCGAAACGACGACATCGCCAAGATTGAGCCCAAGGCGAAACTCCATTCTGCGGTCGGTCGGCAGGTCGGCGTTCCGGCGGTGAAGGGCTCGCTGGATCGCGACGGCTGCCCGCACACCCTGCACGGCACTTCGAAATTCCGCCACGACGCTATCGCCGGCGCTACCGAAAATCCTCCCGCCATGCTCCGACACCAGGTCGCCGATGGTGGCGTTGTAGGTGGCAAGCGTAGCAAGGGCATCTTCCTCGTTGGCAGCAACGAGGCGACTATAGCCGGCGACGTCGCCGGCAAGGATGACTGCAAGCTTACGTTCCACGGAGATGGCACTCCTGCGGCATTTGCCAAGGCCATCCGAAACTAGCTTAAATGAGGAAACTGTAGAAGCGGCAAATTGCAAACGGCGACAGCGTTGCCCAAACCTGTCGTTGTGTCAGATGCGTGTCGTTCCGGCAGACTGGAGATCGACGATGGGTTGTTGGGTTGGACTGCTCCCAACGGCATCGCAATGTGCCAGAGTGAGTTCGTTGAAGTTCTCAATCGAGGGAGACCGTCCGTGGAACAGATTACCCGAATTGGTATGGATAGGTCAAAGAGCGTTTTCCAATTGCATGGCGTGAATGCAAGCGAGCAGATCATTCGACCGCAGGCAAAGTCAGGCTTGGTGTGATCACCCGCGCCGGGGATGAGATGCTACGAAGTGTGCTGGTAGTGGGTGCCACTGCCCTTCTTCAGCATATTCGAACAGGACGAAGTAAACGGGAATCCGGGTGGCTCCTTGAGCTCCTCCAACGCAAGAAGCCGAAGCTGGTCGCGGTGGCGCTGGCCAACAAGATCGCCCGGATCGCCTGGAAGCTGATGGTCAGCGGAGAAGCGTACCGAAGACCACAAGACGTACCGCAAGCTGCTGGGCTTGCGGCATGACAGATTGGCCATCACGGTGAGCAGCAACGAACGCTACCGTGTTGAGCTGATGCCGTGAACTTGCAAGAGAAAAGCAGATGGTGTGATCGATCGATCCAAGACGCGTGAAACTCCGTCAAATCCAACGGCCATTAAAGGTCGATGAGTTGTGAGGAACTCGCGTTGCGGAAACCATCTTGGCCAGTGGTCAAGTGCGACCGCACCCAAAGGCCGCACATATGGACGCAAGCGATCCGATCAAAAAACATCTTCAGAAAACACTTGCAAGCGGGGGCCGTCCACATATGGATTTGCGGCCGGCCCTTCATGCATGCGAAGGGCCGGCCGCATATTTTGAACGGCGCCGGCTTAGATCGGCATCGGATACTGACGATGCACCTTCTCGATTTCGGCGAGGACGTCGTGCGACAGCTTGACGGTTGCAGATCCCACATCGGTCTCAAGCTGCTTCATCGTCGTCGCGCCGATGATCACCGATGCCATGAAGCGGCGCGTCAGGCAGAACGCGATTGCCATGGCCGAGGGATCGAGGCCGTGCCGCGCAGCGATCTCGATATATGCCATGGTCGGTGCTTCCTGCAGAGGTTGCAGCCGGCCGCCGATGTCCCCGTTGATAGACCCGCGCGACCCTTCTGGCTTGGCGCCATCGAGATACTTGCCGGTCAGGATGCCGCCCGCAAGTGGCGAATAGGCGAGCAGGCCGACATCCTCGTGGTGGGACAGTTCGGCCATGTCGAGGTCGTAGTGTCGGTAGAGCAAATTGTATTCGTTCTGGATGCTGGCCAGGCGCGGCAACCCCAGCTGTTCGGCAAGCGTCAGGTACTTCTGCGTACCCCAGGTCGTCTCGTTGGAAAGGCCGAACGCGCGAACCTTGCCTTCCTGCACCAGTGCGCCCATCGTTTCCAGGATTTCTGAGATGTTGGCGACCGCCTTTGCGTGATCCTGCTTGAAGGGGTCGTAGTGCCATGCCTGACGGAAATGAAAGTGGCCGCGGCTTGGCCAATGGATCTGATAGAGGTCGACATAGTCGGTCTTCAACCGCTTGAGGCTCGCTTCGATAGCGAGGCGGATGTTCATGGCATCGGCACCCTCGCCGCTACGGATATAAGCGCGGCCGGGGCCTGCGACTTTGGTGGCAAGGACGATGTTTTTGCGCTTGCCGGTCTTCTGCAGCCAGCTGCCGATGTAATCCTCGGTCAGGCCCTGTGTCTCCGCGGAGAGCGGCGTCGTCGGATAAAGCTCGGCTGTATCGAAGAAGTTGACGCCGTTCTCGACGGAATAGTCCATCTGCGCATGCGCTTCGGCCTCGGTGTTCTGCGTTCCCCACGTCATCGTGCCGAGGCAGATCTCGGACACGGAAATGTCAGTGCGGCCAAGTTTCTTGTATCTCATCTGAGTACCTTGAAGGTGATCTGAAAAGGAAATGGTCTGGAAGGACGGCGCAATCTAGGCCGGAATTGATCAAGCGCAAGAGGCTGAGCCAAGCTTTCTTGCAGCCGCGAAAGCCTTCGAACGCAGGCGCTGAGTACTTGACTCTGCGGGAAAGAATGTCAATTGGAGGCGAAATAACCAGAGGTCCATATAAAAGGACATAGGATGACCATCGCTTTCACATTCCCGGGGCAGGGCAGCCAGGCCGTCGGCATGGGCAAAGAACTCGCCGACAATTTCGCCGAAGCCCGCGCTGTTTTCGAAGAAGTCGACGAGGCTCTGGGTGAGAAGCTCTCCGAGACCATGTTCAACGGCCCCGAGGACACGCTGACCCTGACCGCCAACGCGCAGCCCGCCCTGATGGCGGTTTCCATGGCGGTCGTCCGTGTGCTCGAAGCCAGGGGGGTCGATCTCAAGGCAAAGGTATCCTACGTCGCCGGTCATTCGCTCGGCGAATATTCCGCGCTCTGTGCCGCCGGCACCTTCTCGCTTGCCGATACCGCCACACTGCTGCGAATCCGTGGCAACGCCATGCAGGCTGCCGTTCCCGTCGGCGTCGGCGCCATGGCCGCGATCATCGGTCTCGAACATGCCGATGTGATCGCTGTCTGCCGGGAAGCATCTGATGTCGGCTCTTGCCAGATCGCCAACGACAATGGCGGCGGGCAGATCGTCATCTCCGGCGAAAAGGTTGCCGTTGAGAAGGCCGCTGCACTCTCAACCGAAAAGGGCGCCAAGCGGGCGATCCTGCTGCCGGTTTCCGCGCCCTTCCATTCGACGCTGATGGCCCCGGCCGCCGACGCCATGCGCGACGCTCTCGCAGGCGTCGCAAAAGCGAAGCCGATCGTCCCGCTGATCGCCAACGTCCGCGCAGCACCGGTGACGGATGCCGACGAAATCGCCAGGCTGCTCGTCGAGCAGGTCACCGGCCAGGTCCGCTGGCGCGAAACGGTCGAGTGGTTCGGCGCCAATGGTGTCACAACGCTCTACGAACTTGGCTCCGGCAAGGTTCTCACCGGGCTTGCGCGTCGCATCGACAAGACCGTCAACGGCATCTCGGTCAACGCGCCTGCCGATATCGACGCGGCTGTCGCCGCCCTCATGGCCTGATTGATTTAACGATTACAAGGAACGCTTCCATGCTCGATCTTTCCGGCCGAAAGGCTCTCGTTACCGGCGCATCCGGTGGCATTGGCGAAGAAATCGCCCGTATTCTCCACAGGCAGGGTGCGATCGTCGGCCTGCATGGAACGCGCGTTGAAAAGCTCGAAGCGCTGGCCAACGAACTTGGCGAGCGCGTCAGGATCTTCCCGGCGAACCTTGCCGATCGCGATGAAGTCAAGGCGCTGGGCGTCAAGGCCGAAGCCGAACTGGAAGGCGTCGACATTCTCGTCAACAACGCCGGCATCACCAAGGACGGCCTGTTCGTGCGCATGAGCGACGAGGACTGGGACAACGTCATCGAGGTAAACCTGACGTCGATGTTCCGCCTGACCCGCGAGCTTACGCACCCGATGATGCGCCGCCGCTATGGCCGCATCATCAACATCACCTCCATCGTCGGAGTCACCGGCAATCCGGGGCAGGCGAACTACTGTGCCTCCAAGGCCGGCATGATCGGATTCACCAAGTCGCTGGCGCAGGAAATCGCGACCCGCAACGTCACGGTGAACTGCGTCGCCCCCGGGTTCATCGAATCCGCAATGACCGGCAAGCTGAACGACAAGCAGAAGGACGCGATCATGGGTGCTATCCCCATGAAGCGGATGGGCACGGGTGCCGAAGTCGCATCTGCCGTAGCCTATCTGGCATCGTCGGAAGCCGCCTACATGACAGGCCAGACTTTGCACGTAAATGGCGGCATGGCCATGATCTGAAACGGGAAACTGCCCTTCGGGCGGATTTTCCCCGCAATAGCGTGTTGACCAACCCGGTGGGGTTGATTTTCTGGCTTTGCGGCAGACTTAAACCGTGTTAAGCGGGCCATGACTGTGAACAGTCTCCCGAGAAAGCAGACGGACCGGCGGGCTTTTGAGCAAGCCTGGGACATCTCTGGAAGCCGGGTTCAAAGGGTTTGCCGATGGTGGCTTTAGGGCACCGCAGGCTGAAACAGGGTAGGGATGTCAAAAGGCATTCTGATCAGGACATAAGGTCGAGGAAACCGACATGAGCGATATCGCAGAACGCGTAAAGAAAATTGTTATTGATCATCTTGGCGTTGATGCCGACAAGGTTGTCGAAGGCGCCAGCTTTATCGACGATCTGGGCGCTGACTCGCTCGACACCGTCGAATTGGTCATGGCGTTCGAAGAAGAATTCGGCGTTGAAATTCCGGACGACGCTGCTGACTCGATCCTGACGGTCGGCGATGCCGTGAAGTTCATCGAAAAGGCCCAGGCTTAATCCTGAGCAATTGAGAAAGGGCGGACCCAGAGTCCGCCCTTTTTATTTCCGGCATGGTTCTCCATAAAACACAAAAGGCGGGGGAAATGCAGTCGATGAGACGGGTCGTTATAACTGGTACCGGTATGGTATCGCCATTGGGATGCGGAACGGAAGTGACGTGGTCCCGGTTGCTTGCGGGCCAGAACGGCGCCCGCCTGGTCACTGAATTCGAAGTCGAAGACCTGCCCGCCAAAATCGCTTGCCGTATTCCCGTCGGTGACGGCACGGACGGTACATTCAATGCCGACGACTGGATGGAGCCTAAGGAACAGCGCAAGGTTGATCCCTTCATCATCTACGGCATGGCCGCCGCCGACATGGCGCTGAACGACGCCAACTGGCATCCGCAAACCGACGAGGAGCAAATCTCGACGGGCGTACTGATCGGCTCCGGCATCGGCGGCATCGAAGGCATTGTCGAGGCCGGCTATACGCTTCGCGACAAGGGCCCACGGCGCATCTCGCCCTTCTTCATCCCCGGCCGCCTGATCAATCTAGTGTCCGGCCAGGTATCGATCCGCCACAAGCTGCGCGGTCCGAACCACTCTGTCGTCACTGCCTGCTCGACCGGCGCTCACGCGATCGGCGACGCAGCCCGTCTCATCGCCTTCGGCGATGCTGACGTCATGGTCGCGGGCGGTACCGAATCGCCGGTGAGCCGCATTTCGCTGGCCGGCTTTGCCGCCTGCAAGGCGTTGTCGACGCAGCACAATGATGATCCGACCAAGGCGTCGCGTCCCTACGACAGGGACCGTGACGGCTTTGTCATGGGCGAGGGCGCGGGCATCGTCGTTCTTGAAGAGCTCGATCATGCCAGGGCGCGCGGCGCCAAGATCTATGCCGAGGTCGTTGGCTACGGCCTCTCGGGCGACGCCTACCATATCACCGCACCATCTGAAGACGGCGAAGGCGCCGGACGCTGCATGGCGGCTGCGCTGAAGCGCGCGGGCCTGACGCCCGCCGACGTCGATTACATCAATGCCCATGGCACGTCCACCATGGCCGATACGATCGAGCTTGGCGCTGTCGAGCGGCTGGTCGGCAACGCCGCGTCGAAGATCTCGATGTCGTCCACGAAGTCCGCCACCGGCCATCTCCTCGGTGCTGCCGGTGCGATTGAAGCGATCTTTGCGACGCTTGCCATTCGCGACAACATCGCGCCGCCGACGCTCAACCTCGACAACCCCGAGCGCGACACGGCGATCGACCTTGTCCCGCACAAGGCGCGCGAGCGGGAGATCAACGTGGCGCTGTCGAATTCGTTTGGATTCGGCGGTACCAACGCATCGCTGGTGCTTCGCCGCTACGTCGCTTGAGGTCAAGCTCGACGTTCCTGACGGGCAGGGCAGCGCGAGATCGGGCTGCCCACCTGCATTTTGCCGCATTGCTTCGCAAGAAGCAGGACTTGGGGCCAAGTTTAGAGGATTGCCGGTGAGCGATACGAACCAGAGCAACGACACGATTGGCCAACAAAGCCAGCAGTCGCAGAGCGGGCCGATCATTCCCAAATCGCCCAACGAGGCACTGCGCCCGGAGCGCGTTCCGGAGCCGCCCAAGCGCTCCAAGAAGGCACGCAGCCAGGTCATCATCTTCCTGAACTTCCTGATGACGCTCGTCGTGCTTGGCTGTGCCGTCGCGGTCGTGGTCTTCTATTACGCCATTTCCGCCTATCAGAGTCCGGGGCCGCTGGAGGCGAACACCAATTTCATCGTGCGCAACGGTGCCGGTATCACCGAGATCGCCTTCAACCTCGAGCGCAACAACATCATCTCCGACGGCCGTGTTTTCCGCTACCTGACGGCGACGCATCTCAATGATGGCGAAAGCCTCAAGGCGGGCGAGTACGAGATCAAGGCACATGCCTCGATGAACGATATTATGGAGCTGCTCAAATCCGGCAAATCGATCCTCTATTCGGTTTCTTTTCCTGAGGGGCTAAGCGTTCGCCAGATGTTCAACCGGATGAACGAGGATGGGGTGCTCGAAGGCGACCTGCCGGCGGTGCTTCCAGGAGAAGGCAGCCTGCGCCCGGATACTTACAAATTCTCGCGTGGTACGAAGCGCGCCGAGATCATCGAGCAGATGGCGGCGGCCCAGCAGAAGCTGGTCGATCAGGTCTGGGAGAAGCGCGATCCGTCGCTCCAGCTGAAGTCCAAGGACGAACTGGTCACGCTTGCCTCGATCGTGGAAAAGGAGACCGGCGTTCCCGACGAGCGTGCGCATGTGGCGTCCGTTTTCCTCAACCGTCTGGGCAAGGGAATGCGGCTTCAGTCCGATCCGACGATCATATACGGGCTGTTTGGCGGTGACGGTAAGCCCGCCGACAGGCCGATCTACCAGTCCGACCTCAAGAAGGACACGCCCTACAACACGTATGTCATCAAGGGCCTGCCGCCAACGCCGATTGCCAATCCCGGGCGCGACGCTCTGGAGGCTGTTGCAAATCCGTGGAAGACGCAGGACCTCTATTTCGTGGCCGATGGTTCGGGCGGCCACGTGTTTTCTGCCACGCTCGAAGAGCACAACGCCAACGTCAAGCGCTGGCGCAAGCTCGAAGCGGACAAGGGTGCTGACCCCAATATCGCTGTCGATGGACAGCCCGATGGAGCGGCCCCCGCCGAGGCGCCTGCCGCTCCTGCACAGAAGAAAAAGAAAACGAACTGATTTCGGAGGTCGCATGACTTTGCAGTCCATGACTGGTTTTGCGCGGCGTGAAGGGACGACAGGCCGCTGGCGCTGGGCATGGGAACTGCGCTCTGTCAACGGCAAGGGACTAGATGTCCGTATCCGTTTGCCGCAAGGCCTTGAGCGGCTGGAGAACGACGTTCGGCGGCTCGTCGGCGAACGGTTCAGCCGCGGCAACATGCAGGCGTCGCTTTCGGTGTCCGCGGCCGAGAACCGCTTCGAGACGGTGCTTAATCAGGAAGCGCTTGCCGCCGTTCTCGCCTTGCGCGACCAGCTCGGCGGCATCATCGATCCGACACCGCTGCAACTGGACACGCTGCTCTCCATCCGCGGCATCATCGAGTTTCGCGAGACCGAAGACAGCGAGGACGCGCTCGCCGTTCGTGACGCAGACATTGCCGATGGGCTGATGGTCGCGCTCTCCGATCTGCGGTCGATGCGCGAACACGAAGGTGCCGCGCTCTCGCGTGTGCTGAACGACCACGTTTCGACAATCGAAGGGTTGACCGCGACAATCGAAGGCGACCCGTCGCGCTCGCCGCGTGAGATCGCGGTTAGGCTAGCTGCCCAGATTGCGATGCTGATGGACGCTGCTGGAAAGCTCGATCAGGACAGGCTGCATGTCGAGGCCGCGCTGCTTGCGACCAAGGCCGATCTCCGCGAGGAGATCGATCGCCTGAAGGCGCACGTCGTGGCAGCACGTGAACTGCTTGCCAAGGGCGGCCCCGTCGGTCGAAAGTTGGATTTCCTTGCACAGGAATTTAACCGCGAATCGAATACCATCTGTTCGAAGTCGAATGCCTCGGCGGTAACCGCCGCCGGAATCGAGCTTAAAGTCGTCATCGACCAGTTCCGCGAACAGATTCAGAACCTGGAGTGATACATGAGCCCGGTGCAGTCGAGCACGCCTATCAAAATCGCCCGGCGCGGGCTGATGCTTGTCCTTTCCTCGCCGTCGGGCGCAGGCAAGTCGACGATTGCCGGCAACCTGCTAAGGGACGACCACAGTCTGGAAATCTCAGTTAGCGTCACGACCAGGGCGAAGCGGCCGAGCGAGATCGCCGGAAAGCACTACCACTTTATCACGGTACCGCAGTTCGAGAAGATGCGCGACGCCGGCGATCTACTCGAATGGGCGGAGGTGCACGGCAATTTCTACGGCACGCCGCGGGAACCCGTGGAATCTGCAATGGCCGAAGGTCGCGACATGCTGTTCGATATCGACTGGCAGGGCGCGCTGCAGCTTCAGGACAAGATGAAGGCCGATATTGTCTCGATCTTCGTGCTGCCGCCCACCATGACCGAACTGCAGTCGCGCTTGCATCGCCGCGCCGAGGATTCGGAAGAGGTCATTCGTACACGGCTTCTGAATTCTCGCGCCGAAATCGAACGATGGCGCGAATACGACTATGTGATCGTCAACGACGATCTAGACGAGGCTTTTCGCAATGTGAGTTGTATCGTCAATGCCGAACGGGTCCGTCGAGACCGCCGCCACGGTTTGTTCGACTTCGTCAACAACCTGCTGACGGAAGAGCCGAAGCTTTAAGGCCAGCAAGTTCGAAGCGGCGGCATTCGCGGGGAGGCAGGTGGGCCGGCCCGGTCCGAATACTTTAACGCGCAGCCGTCTGTTTCCGGTTCATAACCCCGCTTCGGGTGGAGATGGGCTTGTCGGGTGTCCTATAGACAGTTCGCCAGTCGCACGAACTCGGCCACCGATAGCGTTTCCGCGCGCCGCTGCGGGTCGATCCCTGCCTTTTGCAGCAGTGTCTCGCCGCCGACGGGCTTCAGGCTCTGTCTGAGCATTTTGCGGCGCTGCCCGAAGGCTGCGTGCGTGACTTTTTCCAGGTCGGCAACGGAGCAGGGGATCGGATTTTCGTTCGGCGTCAGGTGGACCACCGTGGAGGTTACTTTTGGCGGCGGCGTGAAGGCCTGCGGCGATATGTCAAATGCCATGCTGGCGCTCGCGCGCCAGCCGCAGAGCACACCGAGGCGCCCGTAGTGGTCGTCCTCTTCCGTCGCGACGATACGCTCGCCCACTTCCTTCTGGAACATCAGTGTCAACGACTGCCAGAAAGGCGGCCACTGCTTCGGCAACAGCCAGTTCACGAGCAACTGCGTGCCGACGTTGTAGGGGAGATTGGCGATGACCTTCACCGGCCCTTCCGGTGCAAGAGCCTCGAAGTTCGTCTTCAGCGCATCGCCTTCGATGACATCGAGACGTCCGGGATAATGAGCAGCAATTTCCGCCAACGCCGGTAGGCATCGCGCGTCGCGTTCGATGGCGACGACCTTTTTTGCCCCGAGCGCCAGGATCGCCCGGGTCAAACCACCTGGCCCGGGGCCAACCTCGAAGACGGTCACGCCTTCAAGCGGACCGGCGGTCCTTGCAACCTTTTGCGTGAGATTGAGATCCAGCAGGAAATTCTGGCCAAGCGCCTTGCGCGCATCGAGGCCGTGACGCTGTATAACGTCGCGAAGAGGTGGAAGCCCGTCCAATGCGGCCATCAGCGGTGGCTCTCTGCAACGCGGCCAAGGTGCGCGGCAAGCTTGAGAGCGGCAACCAGGCTGCTTTCCCGAGCCAGGCCCTTGCCGGCGATGCCGAAGGCCGTGCCGTGGTCCGGGGAGGTGCGTACGAAAGGAAGACCGAGGGTGACGTTGACGGCATCGTCGAAGCCGAGTGCCTTGGCAGGAATCAGCGCCTGGTCATGATACATGCAGATTGCAACGTCGTAGCGGGCACGCGCTTCATCATGGAACATCGTGTCAGCCGGCAACGGCCCGATTGCGTCGATGCCCTCTGATCGTAGAAACTGGACGGCCGGACGGATGATTGTCTCATCTTCCTTGCCGATCGTTCCGTCTTCGCCGGCATGCGGATTGAGCCCCGCTACGACAAGGCGCGGTTGGGCAATGCCGAACCGATGGAGGAGATCGGCGTGGGCGATGCGGCAGGTTTCTATGATGAGGTCTGCTGTGAGTTTGTGTGGCACATCCCTGATCGGGATATGGATGGTGACGGGAATTGTTCGAAGCTTCGGCCCGGCCAACATCATCACAGGGACAACCGGCTTTCCGGTTGATTGCGTTGCCAGTTCTGCCAGAAATTCGGTATGTCCGGGAAAACGGAAGCCGCTTTCGTATAGAACGGATTTGGCGATCGGGTTCGTCACGACGCCGAGCGCCTCACCGCCGAGGGTCAGCGCGACCGCCTTTTCGATCGCTGCAATCGTGCCTTTTGCCGTGGCCACATGGGCCTCTCCCGCGATGACCGCTACGCCAGCTGGAATGGAGATGACTGGCAAGGCCTCGGCAAAGGCGGCGCTTGCTTCTGCACAGTTGGTTTCTCGGATTGCCACCGTCAGATCCAAGAGCCTTGCCCTTGTCGCAAGGACGTCCGGATCGCCGATGAAGACGAACGGAGGAAGCCCAAGCTCACGCCGCCGCAGCCAGGCCATCAAGGTGACGTCTGGGCCGATGCCGGCGGGATCACCCTGACTGAGCGCAAGCGGGCGCGAGAAGGAAATTGTCATCGGGTCTCAGGGGCGCAGGATCTGCGCCTTTTTGCGCAGCTCGTCGATATACTTCTTGGCATTCGGATTTTCTGGGGGAGCATCCTTGCTGCCCTTCGCGTTGGCCAGGTCTTCCTGGCGGAAAACCATCTCCGCCGCCTGGTCGTCGGAGACCTGGCGCTGGCTGCAAATCGCGAGATATTCAACGCCCCGCTCCGTCACGCGGGTCGCTGTCGTGTTGCCTTTGGCCTGCTCGATGAGCGGCTTCCATTCGGCCGGCAGCTCGGGCGCCAGAACACGGCCAAGCTCGCGAACAGACACGTCGCGCATCGTCGCGGCGAAGACCTTGGCTTGCTCGCATCCCGGATATTTCGAACGCGAGGCTTCGGCTTCGCTCTTGCGCTTGCCGACAATCCCCTTCTTGCTGGCGGGGACGACGAAGATCATTTGCTGGAGAATGTACTCGGTTGTTTCCGGCTTCTGCTTGTTGTTCTGCATCATGCGGGCAACGAGGTCTGAGTTCGACATCTTGTTACTTGCGCCATAGCGGGCATTGACCAGCCGTGGCCAGCTCATCTGCACTGCGATGAACGCCTTGAAGTGGTCGACGCCGACGCCCGACTGATTGAGAATCTGCGCCATCTGCGCAGCGGTCAGCTTGTTGCCGGTCGCAAAGCGTTGAAACGACGCATCGACGTCTTCCTTGGATACCGACATGCGAACGCGAGAAATTTCCTGCTGTTTCAGCGCCTGTTCAACGAGCTGGTCCTCGGCAGCTTTCGCATCGGCTTTCTGATGCTGCAGTCGCAGGAAAGCCTGACGTTTGGCAACGTCTCCGCTGGTGATCGCCGTGCCGTTGACGACGACCCTGACTTCGCTTGCGGCGAAAGCAGTTCCTGCCTCCGGCAAAGCCAAAGCCGTCAGCATGGCAAAAGCCACGCCGGCAATCATCGTCTTTACGGTTCTCGTAGCGCCAATCATCTATCGACCCTTCCCATTGACGCCGCGCTTTCACATCGCGGCGTTCCTAACTTATCAAGACAGACGGACATTGCAGCTTTCCTATGAGATTCAGCGCATGCCCAGATGTCAACCGGCGACAATGTCCTGCACAGTGTTACGGCGAAAGAAAGGCTCTCCTTCTTTCGCCGCACTGTAAATCCGGTCAGTTGTAGATGTTCGTGTTGGCACCGCTCAAGTCGCCGACGTTGATGTCGCCGAGCGTGCGGAACGTCAACTTGGCGCCGATGTTCCAATCGCTTGCGGTCTGGTCGCTTGTATCCCGCCGGTCCGAGTAGGCGATCGTGAAGATCGTGCACTCGTCTTCGTAAGTCAGTCCTATCGTCTGCCTGGTCACGGTATTCTCGTTCAGATCGTAGGCGACGCCGCCGAAGATCGACCAGTAGTCCTTGAATTTGACCGTTGCCTTGGCCTGGACTTCGTCGTTATCGGAATCGAAGCCGTAGGCGGGCTGTGCGGAGACGTGCGTATACAGAAGCTGGCTCTGGAAAGCGTCGGTTTGGAAGCCTGCAGTCAGATCGCCGCGCCGCAACTCGAAGCTCTTCTCGTCCAGGCGATAAGAAGCCGCGAATGCAAAACCCTGCGGTGTCTCCACGCCGCCGAGGCCGACATAGTCGGACCTGGTCGTTTCGAGACCGGAGTCGGCGCCCACGTTGACGAGATCATCGGTGTCGAACGAGTTCTGTCCGGCGAGCTGATAGGACTGTCCGAAAATACCGTGCAGTTTGTAACCGTTATCGAAGGTACCAGTATACTGGATGCCTACGTTGGCGCGCGTGCCGCCCTCGATGCGGTCGTAACCGGAGAACTTGTCGCGTTCGAACAGGCTGGTCGCGTCGAAGACGAAGCTCTGCGCATCTTCGTTGGGGAGGCGGCCAGCAAGCTGTTCATTCGGTCTCGCGTAGAGCTGAACGATCGGCTCGAACAGATGCGTGCTGTTCGCTGTTGAGGCGAGGATCGGATAACGCATTTCAAGGCCGGCCGTCAGCATGGTGCGGGTCGCCGCATTGCTTGTGTCGAAGTTGCCGTCATAGGCAAACTGACCGGACGTCGGCGGCGGCGTCATGTCCAGCGCGAGCGCATCGCCACGGGCAGCCAGCAATGGAGTGATCAGCAAACCCTCGGGCGTCACGAATGTACGCTTCCAGGCAAGCTCTCCGGTCAGGCGTGACGTTTGTCCTTCGAGACCGGGGAAGCGGTCGTAGCCGGCGCTACTGTAAAAATCTTCGTGAGACCGCGATAGATTCGTAAAATTGACATCGGCGGAGAGTTCGCCGCCTGCAAGCGGCTGCGGCGCGACGTAGTGATAGTCCATCACCGGATAGACGATCGGCTGCTGCTTTTCCGCCGTGTTGGTGGGATCGGCGTCCTGTACGTCGAAATAGAAGGATCGCAGATCGAAGTAGTTCCGCTTGCCAATGCCGGTCAGATAGGCCTGATTGGTTTGCGTCGAACCGTTGAGACCCTTGAGGTTGTAAGTGTAAGCGAAATTGTTGTCGCTTTGCACCATGACATTCCAACCGAACGCCCAGCGGGGATTGATCCGGAAGTCCGCCTTGGATGAAACAACACCACGGAAATCTTCCTGCGCGTCGCTGGTGCCTTCAGTAAATGTGCCCGGGCTCATCTGATTGATGCCCGCCGCCCGCAATACGTGCGTTCCGTTTTCGAAACGTTGCCGGAATTCGGCGTCAACCAGGAAGCCCTGGGTCGTATAGCCGGTCCCTGTAACCGTCGCGTCCATGCTGGGCGAAATGACGTAGTAGTAGGGAACCGAAAGCCCGAATCCCAAATTCTGCGCCGTGACAAAGCTTGGAAACAGGAAGCCGGATTTCCGCTTCACCGTGTTGTCGGGAACTTCCAGCCAAGGAACATAGGCTATCGGGTGGCCTAGGAGCTCCAGACGCGCCGTCTCGAGGCGAATCGTATGCTTCTCGCCGTTTTGAATGACGCGTTCGGCCTTCACTTGCCAGAAAGGCGGCTTTTGCGGATTTTCCGCGCAAGGCAGACAGGCCGTGTAGACGCCCTTGTTCAGGATCATCTCCGTGCCGCCGACACGTTCTCCGCTTTCGGCGACGAGCCGCGTATTGTCCGCAGTCTCGATTCGCAGCGAATTGATGAAACCATTTGCGAAGTCGTCGGTCACATCCAGCTTGTCGGCATACATTCGATTACCGTCGGGGCTGATGAGCTCGACGTTTCCGAGCGCCATAAGCCTGCCGGTCTTCTGATTGTACTCGACGCGCTGCGAGACCATTTTGTAGCCGGCGTAATTGATCTGTACGCCGCCGACAGCAGAAACGACTTCTGCATCTTTGTTGTAGACGAGCTCATTTGCCGAAAGAAGCATTTTTGCTTCTGCCGGAACATTGGGCTTCATGCCTTGTAAAGCGTCCTGTGCGAATGCAGCGGGAATGCCGCCTGAATAGCTGCACAGGGCTACGCCTGCGAACAGGGCAACCAATTGCTTACCAAAACTCTTGCGGTTGCCTGCCGCCACTAGCCATCCTCCTGATGAAGCAGAATTGTTGCACCCAAAGCCAAGGCGACGGTGACCGGAATCCACGTCGCCACGAAAGGCGGGACAACCCCACTGCTTCCGAATGCTTTTACAAGCACGGTGATCACATAAAGCACGAAGCCCGAAAGGATTCCACCCAGAATCACGGACCTCGATTGGTTGAACCGGCTAAATTTTAGGGACACTGTTGCAGCAATGAGAGTCATTGCCACCAACAACAGCGGTTGCGACAATAATGAGTGAAATTGAGTCTCCAGAGCCTTGGTCGGAATCCCGAAGGATTTCGCGGCCTCGATACGGCTCGATAGATTGAAAAATGCAATAGTTTCAGGGGCAGTAAGCCTCTGCTGGACGAAATCCTGTTTCAAATTGGTGCGAACTCGCACCTCATCCTTGCGCTCGGCGATCTCACCCGGGCGACGCTCCACGACGCTCTTAAGAAGCCAGTAACCATCCTCCAATTTTGCGGAGGCTGCATCCTGTCTCAGAACGATATGCCCGGTCGAATCAAAGTGTATCAGGACAGCATCGACAAGCAGTGTGCCGTCCTCGAGAATGCTATGCGCGCCGATGATTACGTCGTCCGCGCCGCTTATCTGCCGGAGCCAAGGGACCTGTGGTGCGCTGTTGGAAGAACCGTTGTCCCCGCGCCAGTTGCTTTCCACGAGTGCGGCCTGCCGCTGCCCCCATGCCGCGAGTGGATTGAGCACTGTCATAACACCAATGCCGAGCAGGAAGGCGCCCGCGACGAACGGCGACATGAACTGCCAGACCGAAATTCCGGCTGCGCGCGTGACGACAAGCTCGTATTTCCGATTGAGGCCGATCAGGACCGTCATGCCGACGAAAAGCACGATGAAAGGGACAGTCTGCTGCAGAATGAGCGGCAGGCGCACGGCCGTCATCAGGAGGCCGCCGGTCACTGTGTACCCAGGCAGATTCGCCATGCGGCTTGCAGTCTCGCTGAAGTCGACCAGATATACGATTCCGGTGACGCCGAGAAAGAACCAGATCGTGGTCGTCAGGTAGCGGCGGAAGAAGTAGCGCCCGAGTGTTCCGAAAATCATGCGCCGCCTCCTGTCGACGGCCCCGCGGAACGGTGGCGTCGCTGCTGGAATTTGCGCCAGAGCATGGCAATCCGGTCGATGAGCATGCCAAACAGCGACAGCCGCTTGTGAAGCGCGAGCGAAAGGATGGCGATCAGGCTGGCGACAACTGGGATGGCATAGAGAATGCCGATGAACATCGGCTCCGTGTCAATCTGGTTTGCCGCATAGAACGTCGCCCAGCGCATCGTAAAGGCCAGGACCAGGGCTGAGACCATCGGATGAAGCCGCGCCTCGCGATGTGATCGTGCGTCACCGGCGATGGCGAGCGATATCAGTGCGAATACCATTGGCAGAAGCCAGTCGGTCAAACGGCGATGCAATTCTGCGCGATAGCTGCCCGGCCGGGCGATATAGTCCTTATCGGTCAGATCGGGGCTCAGAAGGAACGGCAATTCGCGGTCGGACGCGCGAAGAGTTGCCTGGCCGCGGTTCTGGGTCAGATCGGAAAGGTCGAAGGAGTAGGAATCGAATCGGATAACCGAGACATCGCCGGCAGGCGTTTTGCGGTGGACTTCCCCATCGTGCATGATGAGCGAAGTACCCTTGGCGTCGACGGCGCCTTCCCGGGCGTAGTAGATGAGTTCGAACGCAGGGTCGCGCTCATCGACGACGAACAGGCCCTTCAGGACGCGGCCGGCGAGCCTTTCCGATATCTGAACGTAGAGGCCGGTGTCGATCCGCCGGAAATTCTTCTCTTCGATAACTGTAGACAGCAGGTCGGCATAGGCGGCTGCGATCATCTGGCGTGCGCCAGTCTTCGCTTTCGGCTCAACAACATTGTCCACCAGGAAGGAGAAGACACTGATAACAGCCGCAAGAACGAGAATCGGACGGAGGATGATGCTGCGCCGGGCGCCGGCCGCGTCAATGACGGCAAGCTCCGAATCGTTGTTCATGGTCGTAAGCGTCTGCGTTACGCCGATAACCAGCGCAAACGGCAGGACGACAGGAATGATGGACGGCAGGATCAGCGTCGCGAGCTTCGCAAACGAGCCGATCGACTGGCCACTGTCGGTGACAAGATTGATACGCTGCAGCACCTGCGTCGTCCATATGATCGCCAGCACAGGCAACAGGGCGACGAGAAACATCTGGCCGACGCGCCGCAATATGTATGTTTCAAGCAGTTTCATGCACGCCCTTGAACGCCCTTTGCGAACTCTTGCCGCTGCGCAGCGAAAATCATCTACGCTCTTTGCTTTGCTTTTGCGACAAGCCGTCGTCAAAAATTCATTCAAATTTCAGTTTTTTTTCCCGCTGTGGCGAATCGGCTAGTGCGAGCAATCCCGCGAAAACAACAAGTGACGAAAGCCAGCCGAGGACGACGTCCGAGAGATAGTGGGCGCCAAACGCAACGCGCAGTGCCGGCGCCAACAGCGAAATGGCCGCTAGGGGAGGCAAGAGCGCGGACCGCAAGGGCTGGGGCACGAGGAGGACGACGCAGACCAGCCAGCCGGCACCCGCCGCCTCGCCTGAGACGAAGGAACAATTCGACAAGCATTTGCCGGCCATGGACCCCGCCTGCACGAAGTCGAGATGGCCACCGAAATCAAGTGTTTCCGATGGCCGGGGTCGGCCCCAAAAGCTCTTGAGGATAAAATTCACCAGAACAATGGGACCGATGACGAGTGAGCCGAGCGCGACCTTGAGCGCGCGGGCGCGTTTCGCATTGAAAGTTGCGCCATGGTGCCTGCAGCAATCAATGAGCTTCCATAACAAGACAACGGCGACCATAAGAGGCAGTCGAAGGAACAGCGTCCGAAGCAGCTGAAGATAGGACACTTGCCGATAGGGAAAATGGCCACAGATTTCCCCGGGCGTTGTGGCGGCGTTGCAGGCTTCGAGCACAAAAAAATGTGCGGAACGGAGTGATCGATCTGCGGAAAGATATTGAATGCTGCGAGCAGCACCAGCCAGAGTCCCAGAAGGGTCCAAAAGACATCGGAGGCGTCATGCCGCCTATGCAGGAGCACCTGCGGTCTTATTGCTTTCAATGTTGAGATCAAAGGTCGACCCGCGTCCTGACAATGCGATCAGATCAATAGGCGCCGAGGATGACAGCCTGTTGACGCGATTTCCGCGTTGGTGAGGTTCAGAACGCCCGACGCAGGCTTGTTTTCGAGGGTGAAAACCGAAATGATCAGGGCAGAGGGCTCTCAAGAAACCCACTGGAGAAGACATGTCTGTCAAGTTCGATGTATCGTTTGAAAAATCCGCTGAGATTGCCGGTGGGTACGCAATTCTGTTGAAGGCGAAGGACGCGGATCTGTCCGCAGGCGCGCAGGTCGCAGATCCATCCGGCGTCGTGGCCAAGGCCGCCAAGATTGCCGGGTTTACCGCCAAGCTTGCGTCCGCTCTCGATATCGTTGCGCCTGAAGGATCGTCAGCCGAGCGGATCTTCGTCGTCGGTCTCGGCAAGGCCCAGGATCTGACATCGCATGATTGGCTGAAGGCGGGCGGAGCGGCGGCTTCCAAAATCAAGAACACCAGCCAGGTGACGATTTTCCCGGACGCGCCGGGCGCCACGGTCGGCGCTCAAGAGGTCGCCGACTTTGCGCTCGGCATGCTGCTGCGTGCCTACAGCTTCGATACCTATAAGACCAAGAAGACTGACGATGACGGCAACGGCAAGAATCGGAACGGCGCCGTCAAGGTAACCATCGTCACAGCCAACGCGAACGAGGCGGCGAAAGCCTTCAAGACCGCGAAGGCAGTCGCCGATGGCGTCAATCTGGCTCGCGACCTCGTCAACGAGCCACCGAACGTCCTCGGTCCGGTGGAGTTCGCCGCGAAGGCCAGGGAGCTTGAGAAGCTCGGCGTCGATGTGGAAATCCTCACCGAAAAGGAAATGCAGAAACTCGGTATGGGAGCGCTGCTCGGCGTGGCACAGGGTTCCGTTCGCCCACCCCGGCTTGCCGTCATGCAGTGGAAAGGCGGCAAGAGCGGCGAGAGCCCCGTCGCCTTCGTTGGCAAGGGCGTCGTTTTCGATACCGGCGGCATCTCCATCAAGCCGGCGGCGGGGATGGAGGAGATGAAGGGCGACATGGGCGGCGCTGCGACAGTCACCGGCCTCATGCATGTGCTTGCCGCGCGCAAGGCCGCCGTCAACGCCGTTGGCATCATCGGCCTTGTTGAGAACATGCCCGATGGCAACGCCCAGCGTCCCGGCGACATCGTCACGTCGATGTCCGGTCAGACAATCGAAGTCATCAATACCGACGCCGAGGGCCGCCTTGTTCTCTGCGACGCACTCTGGTATTGCAACGACCGTTTCAAGCCGAAGTTCATGGTCGACCTTGCAACACTGACGGGTGCGATTCTGGTGGCGCTCGGCAATGTGCATGCCGGCCTGTTTTCCAATGACGACCAGCTTTCGGAGCAGTTGACCGAGGCCGGGCTCGAGACCGGCGAGAAGCTCTGGCGGATGCCGCTCGGCAAGGAATACGACAAAATGATCGACAGCAAGTTCGCCGACATGAAGAACACCGGCGGCCGGCACGCCGGCTCGATCACCGCGGCACACTTTCTGAAGCGATTCGTGCAGGAAACCCCCTGGGCGCATCTCGATATCGCTGGGACTGCGATGGGCTCGCCGCTGGACGAAATCAACCAGTCGTGGGGATCCGGCTTCGGCGTGCGTCTGCTCGATGAGCTCGTCCGCGCCAACTATGAATCATGACGGAAGTCCTCTTTTATCATCTTACGGAATCCAAACTGGAGGATGCGCTTCCGCCGTTGCTCGACAAAAGCGTCGAGCGCGGCTGGCGCGTCTGCGTGCAGATGAAGGATGCCGCGCGTCGCGAACTGTTGGACCAGCATTTGTGGACATTTCGCGAGGACAGCTTCCTGCCGCACGGAACGGACGAGAGCGACCTCGCCGCAAGCCAGCCGGTGCTCCTGACCATTTCTGACGACAATGCCAACGCGGCAACGGTGCGCTTCATCGTCGACGGAGCCGAGCCGCCGCCGGTCGATGCCTATGAGCGCATCGTCTTCATGTTCGACGGCTATGACCAGGAGCAATTGGAAGGCGCGCGAGCGCAGTGGAAGCGGCTGAAAGGTGAGGGGCACTCCCTCACATACTGGCAGCAGACGCCCGAAGGGCGATGGGAGAAGAAGGCCTGAGCTGACTAGGTCAGGCCGCACTCCATGACGACCTTGTCGATAAAATCCCGCTTTGCTTTGGTGTATTCAGCACGGTTTGCGGCATGCTCGTCGGCCAATCCGACCTTCAGTTGCTCGTAGGCCCGGGCGAGCCTGGCATCCCCGCGAAGAGCATCGCGGAACGCGATCATCCGGTTCCAATTAAGGCCGCGATACTCCACGACATGAACGAGATGGGTTCGGCTCTGGCCCTTGATGCCGCGGCCGAAAATGTGGTCATCCGGAACGATATCGCTGCCAGCGTAGTCGTAGCCGATGCTTTCCATGGCTCCGATGCAGCCCAGACCGTCGGCAAAATGCTTCAAGCCGACCAATATGTCGATGATCGGTTTTGCCTTGATCCCGGGAATAGCCGTGCTTCCGATATGCTGGATATCGATCGCCATATCGCCCAGCGCCTGGCGTATCGCTTCCGCTTCGCCTTCATAGGCGACGTGCCACAGCGCGTTTGGCACGGCGAGGGAAACCGCCTGGTTCTTCAAGCCCAGTCCGAAAGATGCGTTGTCCCGCATGCCAAACCTCGCGAAAACCCGTGAGCGCTTCACAGTATCACGAGGTTTGGCGATTTCGATATCAATCGTGGAACGCGTCGACGAACTTGCGCTTGCCGAGCATGAAGGCATCGGCCACGTGGCGCAGCGGGGCAAGATCGACATCGGATTTGCCGGCCTTGACGATCTCGGCGAAGCGGTTGTAGAGCGCCGGGTATTCCGCCTCGGGTGCCGAGAACGTCAGTTCGCCGTTGACCGAAAGCTTCGAACCGCCTTCGGCGAGAACCATCTGCCCCGAGGTCGTTTCGGCCACGATGTCCCAGCTCTGCTTGCCTGTCTGCCGCCAGTCGAATTCGGCATGGACAGGCACATTGTCGGCGTCCTTGAAATGCAGGTCGGCTGCGATCGGCGCGTCGCGGTTCTCTGGGAATTCCAACGTTGCGCTGGTCAGGAAAATTGCCTTGGGCAGGATATGCGTGACGATCGAGAGCGCGTTGATGCCCGGATCGAAGACGCCAAGGCCACCAGCCTGCCAGATCCAGTCCTGATTCGGATGCCAGTGGCGGACATCTTCCTTCCAGATGACATGGACGCTCTGGATGCTCGTGGAAGCGAGGAACGACTTGGTGGCTTCGACGGCGGCAGCATAGCGCGAATGCCAGCTTGCAAAAAGCGAGACGCCCTTGCTCGCGGCGAGGCTTTCGAGGTCGGCGACTTCGCTCAGCGTCGCGCCGGGAGGCTTTTCCAGGAAGACGTGCTTGCCTGCCGAGAGCGCTTTGTGAGCAGCCTCGTAGCGATATTGCGGCGGCATGCAGAGAGAGACGGCATCGATCTCGGGCACCGCGTCAAGCATTGCTTCGATGGTGGTGAAGCTCTGGATGCCGTCGACGGTGCCATGACGGCTTGCCGTTGCGATCAGGTTGAAATCCGGGTTCCTGGCAACGGAGGGAAGGTGCTGGTCGCGGACAATCTTGCCGACGCCGACAATGGCGAGGTTGATGGGTGACATGCTGGTGGCTCGCATTGGTGTTTCGCTCAAAAGTATGATTTATTTTAAATCTGTTCTATCAGAAAGGAGCTGGCGGGCAAGCGCCGGCTGTCGGTTACAACGATGCCATTTCAGCCGGAGCCGCGGGCTTTTTGAATTTCAGCGTCACGACCTTGTAGCCCTCGGCTTCGAGCTTGGTGAGGAGCGTAGGCAGCATCGTGGCGGTGCGATTATGGATGTCGTGCATGAGGATGATGCCGCGGCCGCGCTTGTGCAGCAGGTCCATCGTTCTCTTGGTGACATTGGCGGGCGTCACGCTGAAATAGTCCTTGGAGTCGATATCGACGTCCATCACGACCATGTCGCGCATCGCGACGGCTGCCCTCAGCTTGTGGCTATCGGCCAGATAGGGAAAACGGAAGAAGTTGACATCCACGCCGGTTGCCTTCGTCACTGCCGCTTCACCGCGCGTTACTTCCGCCATCGCTATGTCGAAGGTCAGCGATGCCAGGTTGTCATGCTTGTAGGTATGGCTGCCGATTGCATTTCCGTCCGTGGCAACCTTGCGGGCGAGGGCCGGATGCAGCTCGGCCATTTCGCCGACCATCATGAAGGCGCCCTTGACGCCGAACTCGTCGAGTGTCGCAAGCACGCGGTCCGTGCGTCCGGGGATCGGGCCGTCATCGAAGGAGAGGATGACCTCCTTGTCCTGCAGGCGCAACTCGTGCAGCGAAGAGATCGTCAGCGCGCGCCCGGCCAGGTGGTGCTTGCCACTATAACGTGAAACTGGCAGATCGCCGACATCAGCATCGGCCGGTGCCTGCTTGCCTTCGGGGGAAACGATGGAAGAGGTTTTTATGGTCGTATCGGGAGCGGGATGTCTTGCGGTTTGGCAACCGGCAAGAGCGGCACATAGAATGAGACCGGAATAAACAGTGAAGCGATGCATGAAAGTTGGCTCAGCAAATCAGTAATGAATGTTGAGACAACCTTTCGGATTATGGTTAACGATCGGTTTCAATCGCTGCAGATTGCGTTAACGAACGCCAAATTTCGGCATGCTTGCAAATGCCTGTGACTATCCTGCCATAGCCTCTTCGTATTGGGAGGAGAGTTCCATCCACTGTTCCTCAGCGGCAGCGAGCTTTGCCGCTGCCTCGCCACGCTGCTTTGCCTTGTCGGCGGCCTTGGCAGGCGCCTTCTCGTAGAGCACAGGATCTGCAAGCTCCGCATCAAGTGCCTGAATCAGTTTCTCCAGTTTGCCGGTCAAGGATTCAATTTCATTGATTTTTTTCTTGAGCGGGGCAAGCGATGCGCGCTTCCCGGCGTTCAGCTTGCGCTGATCGGCTTTCGATCCCGCGTCTTCATTCAGCTGCGGCTTTTCTTCTTTTTTTTTACCGGATGCGACGACGATGTCACGGTACTCGTCCATATCGCCTTCAAAGGTCGTCACCGTGCCATTGTTGACCAGCCAGAGCCGGTCGACAGTTGCTTCAATCAGATGCCGGTCGTGGGAAATCAGGATGACGGCGCCCTCATAATCATTCAGCGCTTCGATAAGCGCACGGCGGCTGTCGATATCGAGGTGGTTCGTCGGCTCGTCGAGGATCAGCAGGTTCGGTGCATGGAAGGCCGCGAGCCCCATCAGCAGGCGTGCCTTCTCGCCACCCGAAAGATCCTTGGCCGCCGTCGCCATTTTCTCGGTCGCGAGGCCCATCTGTGCCACGCGGGCGCGCACCTTTGCCTCCGGTGCCTCCGGCATCAGGCGCCGGACGTGTTCGACGGCCGATTGGTCGGGAATGAGGTCATCGAGCTGATGCTGGGCGAAAAAACCGATCTTCAGGCTTGGCGCAAGCTTGACCTCGCCGGTTTCCGCCTTGAGGCGGCCGGAGATGAACTTTGCGAAAGTCGACTTGCCGTTGCCGTTCGAGCCAAGCAGCGCGATCCGGTCGTCGTTGTCGATGCGAAGGTTGAGGTTGCGCAGGATCGGGTTTCCAGGCTCGTATCCGACGGCGCCGCCGCTGATGGCAACGATCGGGGAGGCGGGTTGTCTTTCGGGTTCGGGGAAGGTGATCGGTTGCACGTGATCCTCGATCACAGCCGAGACTGTCCCCATGCGCTCCAGCGCCTTCACGCGGCTCTGCGCCTGGCGCGCCTTGGTGGCCTTCGCCTTGAAGCGGTCGATGAAGCTTTGCAGGTGTTTGCGAGCGGCATCGTTTTTCGCCTTCGCTTTGGTCTGCAATTCGTCGGCCTCGGCCTTCTGACGTTCGAACTGGTCGTAACCGCCGCGATAGAAGGTCAGCTTCTTCTGGTCCAGGTGAACGATCGAGTTGACCGCGTTGTTGAGAAGGTCGCGGTCGTGGCTGATGATGATGACGGTGTGCGGGTAGCGGCGAATATAGTCCTCGAGCCACAGAGTGCCTTCAAGGTCGAGATAGTTCGTCGGCTCGTCGAGGAGCAGCAGGTCGGGTTCGGAAAAAAGCACGGCGGCAAGTGCCACGCGCATCCGCCAGCCGCCCGAAAATGCCGAAGCTGGACGCGACTGCGCCTCCTGATCGAAACCGAGACCGGCAAGAATGGCTGCAGCGCGGGCTTCGGCCGAATGTGCGTCGATGTCGACGAGCCGCATCTGGATATCCGCGATGCGGTGCGGATCGGTGGCGGTTTCCGCTTCCGCGACCAGGGCGGCGCGCTCCTTGTCGGCTGCGAGCACGATTTCGATCAGTGCGTCTTCCGTCCCAGGCGCTTCCTGGGCGACCTGCCCGATCCGCGTGTTCTTGGGGATCGACACTGTGCCTGTTTCCGACCCCAGGTCACCGGTGATGACCCGAAACAGTGTTGACTTGCCGGCGCCGTTGCGACCCACCAGGCCGGCCTTGGTGCCGGATGGCAGCGAAACGCTGGCGTGGTCGAGAAGCAGCCGGCCGGCAATGCGTGCGGAAATATCGGTAATCGTGATCATAGGCGGCGTTTTGGCCGAAACCTGCGATCAGCGCAAGACCTTGTCGCTTAGCGTCCGAAGGCCTGGATGGGTTGACGGCGGTTCGACTGGGCTGCATGCAGCGCAATGCGGGCGTTCGCCACCAGTTGCGATGCCGTCACCGCGTCCGCGCTCAATGCCACCCCCAGCGAGATCGTCAGCCGCGTAGCACCCACAGTGTCGGTGGCGGCAAAGACAACATTCTCTTCGACGGAGGTCCGCAGCCGCTCGGCGATCGCCATCGCCTCCTGCACCCCTACATTGGCAAACAGGAACGTGAATTCGTCGCCATCCGTGCGAGAAACGAAATCGTTCTTCTTGATCGATTTTCGAAAGAGGTCGCCAAGCTTCTTGAGCAGCCTGCTACCGGCTTGGGTGCCGTAGCGGCCGTTGAGCGCTTTGAAATCGTCGATGTCGACCATGATGAGCGCGCTGCCAGAGGCGCCGTCTTCGCGTTCGTAGAGATCGAGCATCGTCTTGTTGAGCGCGACGCGGTTTGGAAGGCCGGTGAGTTTGTCGGTCGAAGATGCGGATTGCGCGGCCGCAACACCACGCTCAAGCGCTTCTAGCTTTTCGATGTCACCGCGGAGCTTTGCGGTAAGGTTCGTTTCGCCGGCCAATACGTCGGTCAGCGATGTCGACAGGTAGTCCATTTCGCTCATGAAGGATGCGAGGCTTTGCTGCTGGTTGCCCGCGATCGACTGCAGTACGGCTTCGGCGGAGCGCACAAAATTCTGTTTCTGGCGCACGCTCTCCGAGAGACGCGCCGCGATGTCTTGCAGCAGTCTCCCCATCTCGGCCTGGGATGACTCGCCGACCAGGCCACAATGGCTCACGAGCCGGTATTTCAGGCCGATCTCGTCGAGGGCAGGTTGCTTCGGCGCCGGACCAAGCGCTGCAATGTCTTGTGCCAGCGCTGCATTCTGCCCAATGATTGCATCGTGAAGCAGCTCGTAGTTGCGCGGCGTGCCGGCGATGCCAAGGCGTGCCATATGTTGGCTGATCCGCTGGATGTCCGTTGCCGGCACGGCCGCCGGGCGCGGGGCTTCGCGTTGCACCTGTGCACTCGATGCTGCATTTCGCATGACGGCTTCCTCGCTCATTGGCTCTATCCGGCCTGGCGTCTCATCCGCTATGCACCCGAGGGTTTAAAATAGCTTGAATTCGCCCCGGTTTGGGGGGAAGCGGCCGCACTGATCAGAGAACGCGGTTAATGCGGTATTGACTGAAGCCACTTTCTGCCGTCTCCGCGCAGGAAAAAGGCCAGATCCAGCGCCAGGCTCGGTTTGCCGAGCGCGGTCAGGATCATGTGGCACTGCCCCCGATGATGCGTCTGGTGGTTGAAGAAGTGCGAAAGACCCGTCCACAGCGGCTGGGTTATGGCGATCGGCTGGGTCATCGGGGTGTAGGTGAAATCCGCTTTAAGCGAGCGTTCATCGAGTTCGCTTACCCATTCGACGATGCGTCGATCCTCGACACGTCTTGCCAGCGTGAGCGAGGCAAGAGTGTCGAACAGGACACTGTCGAGTGCTGTGGGGGCCTCGCCGGTACCGGTGAAGCGCTTCATCCATATGCGATCGGCGGCGATCAGGTGGTTCAGCGTGCGGTGAAGCGAACCGAAGAAAGCGCCTTTGTCATCCCGAAACTCGATATCGGTCAATTCGGATGCGGCGCCATAGACGAGCGCGTTCGCCCAGCGATTATAGTCTGCGAGCATTCCATACTGGTGCAACATCTCGTCCCCGATCGTCGTATTTGCAGGCGACATTAAGCGATTTCCGCAACGTTGGCTTTGATGAGGCCATGAATATTCATGATGAGCGGCGCGCGCATCACCTGAGATGGCATGGACAGCCGGAGGTGCGCGAGGATGCGATCAGGCTCATGACAGGGAGGTGAAATTACCGCTGCCCCCTTGTTTTCAGGCTATTGGACGGGTAAAGACCGCCCACTTTTCCCCGATAACAGAGGATTTCACAATGGCAATTGAACGCACCTTCTCGATGATCAAGCCTGACGCAACGAAGCGCAATCTGACGGGCGCCATCACCAAGATGCTCGAAGATGCCGGCCTGCGCGTCGTCGCCTCCAAGCGCGTCTGGATGAGCAAGCGCGAAGCCGAAGGCTTCTATGCCGTTCACAAGGAACGCCCCTTCTTCGGCGAACTGGTTGAAGGCATGACCTCCGGCCCGACGATCGTTCAGGTTCTGGAAGGCGAAGGCGCCATCTTGAAGAACCGCGAAATCATGGGCGCGACCAACCCGGCAAATGCTGACGAAGGCACGATCCGCAAGGTTCACGCTCTTTCGATCGGCGAGAACTCGGTTCACGGTTCCGACGCTCCGGAAACGGCTGCGCAGGAAATCAAGTACTGGTTCTCCGACACCGAAATCGTCGGCTGATTCAAGAGTTCAGCAGATCTGCTGAACGCATTGAAATGACTCTCAAGGCCGGGGCATAGCTCCGGCTTTTTCATTCAGACGCCGGGCACTTGTCGGTGTTGGAGTAGTCCACGGTTCCGTCCGCTTTGAAGACCTCCGGGTTCATGTTGTAGAACGGCCCGACGACGAGCGGCTTGCTTGGCAGCATCGCGGCTTGATCGACATCCGAGACAAGCTGCGTCTTCAATTCCTGCAGCGTCTTGCCGCCTGCATCCACCAACCGGATATTGACGGCATAAGGCCTGTCCTTGCGGATGCAATGGACAGGCGGGCTCTGCAGCGTAATCTGGTCCCAGGCAGGATAGACTTTTTCACTGAGCACGATTGGATCGCCGCCCGCCGGATCTTCGAATTCGGCGATTGCGACGGAGCCATCGGGAATGGTTGCTGTCTTTCGCAGCGTCACGAGATAGGTTGCCGTTGCGACACGGTAGTTGAAGACGAAGATATGGCCGCTGACTTCGACCATCTTCTCCCTCTCGCGCTGACATCCGGCGATGAGCCCGGCGCTCATTGCCAGCGCGGCAATGACCTTGATCCTCATGGCATCTCCTCCTTCTTCCGGCGATAGTGACGGTTTGCCTTGGCGCGATTGCCGCAGACCGCCATGTCGCACCAGGCGCGGCTCCTGTTCTTGCTGCGATCGATGAACAGCCATCCGCAGTTTCGGCATATCTTCGTGCGCTCCGGCTCGGAGGTCGAGATCAGCTTCAGCACCGAATGTGCCGTTGCTCTGTCCAGGTCGTTCGGGCCGGATGCCATGCGCAATGTCAACGCTGCTGCCTCGAGGAGTTCGGCGAGCAGCAGGTCATCGCTGCCCATCAGTATGCGCCGGCGGAAATATCGGTCCGTAGCTTCGCGCAACGCAATGAACTTTGCCCTGTTTTCCGCTGCCGCGGGCTGAAGGTCACCGAAAATCGCGCGCTCGGCGCAAAACGCGGATGCCGCCTCCGGAAAGGCCTCCAGTTGCTGATCGACCGCGAAACGATCGACACGGCGAGCATAGTCATGCCTGAGAATGACGCTGTTGGCGACATCCAGCGCCAGTGCGCCGCCTGAGAAACGATGCGAGGTCCACGAAAAGGTCATGCGAGAAAATATAACTGGTAAAACCAATTTTGCCAGTTATGATTTTTGCTGTTGGGAGTTCTTGATGGCCTATCTGCTGCAGCAACTGGCGAATGCGATACCGCTGGCCGCGCTTTATGCTGCGCTCGCCTTTGGTTATGCGCTCGCCTTCGGTGTCACGAAACGGGCCGACATAACCTATGGCGCGATCTTTGCATTTGCAGGCCAGATCCTGCTGCTCTTCACCGACTTCGGATACAACAGGCTTTGGCTGATCCTTCCGGCCGCCTTGGCGTTTGGCGCGGTGTTGTCGCTTGTCTATTCGATGGGGGCGGGGATATGGATCGGGCGCTCGATCATGTTGCCGCTGGTTCGCCAGTCTTCCAACACCGTCATTGTTGCTGCTCTCGGCATCACGATCGTCCTGATGGAGGCAGCCCGGCTGGCATCGAACACGCGAAGCCTGTGGCTTTCACCCTTTCTCAACGGCGGCGTCGTGTTCTGGCGCGACGGCAGTTTCGAGGTGGTGCTGACGCAGATCCAGCTCCTCAACACCGCGTTGATGTGCGCCTTCATCGCCATTGGCGCACTCGTCCTCAAACGCACCTCTTGGGGGCGTGTCTGGCGCGCGGTCACGGACGATCCGCTGGCGGCGGAGCTCTGCGGCACCAGCGCCGACCGCGTCTTTCTGGTAGCCTATGCCGCCGCCGCACTGGTGGCAGCGCTGTGCGGCATCCTGTCCACCGCCTATTACGGTACGATGGATTTTGGTGCCGGCCTGATGTTCGGCCTCAAGGTTCTGATGGTGGCAGCCGTGGGCGGCTATTCGGATCCGCTGAAATCGGCAGGCGGCGCTGCAGGTCTCGGCGTGGTCGAGACCTTGTGGACGGCATACGGTCCGTCCCTGTGGCGCGATTTCGTGGTCTTTTCGCTGCTCGTGCTTCTGCTGGTGCTCAGCCGGCGCGAACGGGCTATACCGTAGTCACTTCCATTTGTCGCGAGCCGTGTCGTCAGCATCCTTGGCGGTGATCCAAGCGCCGGACGACCCATCCTTGCCGTGTTCCTTCTTCCAGAACGGCGCCGCGGTTTTCAGGAAGTCCATGACGAAGCTGGCACCGTCGAAGGCGGCCTGGCGATGCGGCGCGGCCGCAATGACGAGGACGATATTCTCGCCCGCGGCGATCGTTCCGTAACGATGGATGACTGTCAGCCCTAGGAGGCCGAAACGCTCGATCGCGCGCGTGGCGATCCGTGTCATCTCCGCCTCGGCCATGCCGGGGTAGTGTTCGAGTTCCAGCGCTGCAAGCGTCCCGCCTTCATCGCGGCAGAGGCCGGAAAAGGTCACGATGGCGCCGATGCCGGGGGTGCCCTTCGTCAACAGGCTGACTTCGACCTGCAGGTCGAAATCTCCGCTTTGAACGCGGATCGTTGGGCCGGTTAAGGAGGAGGTCGAACTGATCGTCAAAATTACCCCCCCGTCATTGGCGGGAAAATGCCGATCTCCCGCGGGTTGCCTATCGGTTCGTCGTGCTCGACATGTTCCTGGTCGAGCGCCACCCGGATCACATCAGGAAACTGAAGCGCCGTCTCATATTCTTCGCCTAGCGTCTTCAAATGACTCAGAAGATCCGACACGGTGACAACCGACTGGGGCAGAGTGATCTCTTCCTCGCCTTTGCCGATCCGTTCGCGCACCCAGGCAAAATAGACGAGCTTCGTCATTCTTCGTCATCCACGATGTGCTTGATGCCGGCGCGGAAATAGTCGTAGCCGGTATAGATGGTCAATATGGCCGCGATCCAGAGAAGGCCGATGCCGGTCATCGTCGTGTACGGGAAGACCTCGTCGCCGGCCGGGCCGGCGAGCAGGAATGCGATCGCCACGAGCTGCACCGTCGTCTTCCATTTGGCGATGCGGGTCACCGGCACGCTGACCTTCAGGGCTGCGAGGTATTCACGAAGACCGGACACCAGAATTTCACGGCAGAGAATGGTAATCGCCGCCCAGATCGACCAGCCGGCGATCGTCTGATCCGCCGCAACGAGCAGCAGGATCGAGGCGACGAGCAACTTGTCGGCGATCGGGTCGAGCATCCGGCCGATATTCGATGTCTGGTTCCAGATGCGCGCAAGGTACCCGTCGAGGAAGTCCGTCAGCGACGCGATGATGAATATCCACAGCGCCACCCACCGGGCCGTGTTGCTGATCGCCAACTTGCCTTCGAGGAAGAAGCACAGGACGATGAGCGGCACGGCCAAGATGCGGCCGTATGTCAGCAGATTGGGAATATTGTATGCGCGCGATGCCATGAAGCTTTTCTCTGAATTGGTGCGTCCGTAGATGACGGCTTTGACCGCAAAGCGTCAACATTCTTTCTGTTTTTTTGCTGCCTTTGCGTGGAATTTGCGACCGACTCCACCTATTTCGCGGCGTCGTCGTGAAAATGATTGTAAACCTGCTTGGCGACGGTTTCCGAAATGCCCTCGACGGCCATCAGGTCCGAAAGGGCCGCACGCGAAACCGCTTTGGCTGTCCCGAAATGCTGGAGCAGGGCGCGCTTGCGCGACGGGCCGACGCCACCGATCTCGTCGAGGGGATTCTTGACCATCTCCTTCTTGCGCCGCGCCCGATGCGAGCCGATGGCGAAACGGTGTGCTTCGTCGCGCATACGCTGGATGAAATAGAGCACCGGATCCCGCGGCGGGAGCGTGAAGCTCTCGCGGCCCCTGGGGAAAAAGCGCTCGCGACCGGCGTCTCGGTCGACGCCCTTGGCGACGCCGATGGCCGTCACGCTGTCGGTAATGCCAAGTTCCTCAAGAATCGCCCGCACTGCCGTCATCTGCCCTTGGCCGCCGTCGATGAGGATGACGTCGGGCCAGGCGGGAAAGGGAATGTCCGCAGCATCCGCCGCCGATACCGGCTGGCTTCGATCCGGGATGCCGTCCTCCTTGATCAGCCGCGAGAACCGCCGCGTCATCACCTCGCGCATCATCCCGAAGTCGTCGCCGGGTGTGATGTCCGTCGATTTGATGTTGAACTTGCGATACTGATTCTTCACGAAACCCTCGGGCCCCGCGACCACCATGCCGCCGACGGCATTGGTTCCCATGATGTGCGAGTTGTCGTAGATTTCGACGCGCTGCGGCACGTATGCGAGCTTGAAGGTCTCCTTGAAGCCTTCCAGCAGCCGCGACTGCGATGCGGTTTCGGCGAGCTTGCGCCCATGTGCTTCGCGCGCATTGCCGATGACATGCTCAACCAGATCGCGCTTTTCGCCGCGCTGCGGCACCAGGATGGAAATCTTGCGTCCGGCCTTTTCGCCGAGCGCCGCGGCAAGCAGCTCCATCTCGTCCACTGTTTCCGACAGCAGGATCTGCTTCGGCACCGGTTTGTCGTCGTAAAACTGCGCCAGGAAGGCGCTCAGCACCTCGGCGCCGGTAAGCTGGGGATCAGCTTTCGGGAAATAGGCGCGATTGCCCCAGTTCTGTCCGGTGCGGAAGAAGAAGACCTGTATGCAGGAAATGCCGCCCTCGTGATGGATCGCGAAAACGTCCGCCTCATCGACGCCAGCAGGGTTTATACCCTGATGGCTCGACACATGCGACAGCGAGGCGAGGCGGTCGCGATAGACGGCAGCCCGTTCGAAATCGAGGTCCTCGGCTGCTGCGTTCATCGCCTCCGCCATATGCGCCTTCACCTTCTGGCTCTTGCCGGAAAGAAAATCCTTGGCTTCCTGCACGAGTTGGCCATAGCCCGCATCGCTGATCTCGTGCGTGCAGGGCGCCGAACAGCGTTTGATCTGGTAGAGCAGACAGGGACGGGTGCGGGTCTCGAAGACGCTGTCCGTACAAGTGCGGATCAGAAAGGCCCGCTGCAGAGAATTGATCGTGCGGCCAACGGCACCGGCAGATGCGAAGGGGCCGAAATAATCGCCCTTTCTGGCGCGGGCACCGCGATGCTTCAGGATGGCCGGTGCGCGGTGGTCGCCGGTGATGAGGATATAGGGAAACGACTTGTCGTCGCGCAGCAGAACGTTAAAACGCGGCCGCAAGCGCTTGATCAGATTCGCTTCCAGCAACAGCGCTTCGATCTCGGTGCGCGTCGTCACGAATTCCATGTGCGCCGTCTGGCGCACCATCTGGGCAATGCGATTGGAGTGGACGCGGCCCATCGCATAGTTGCCGACTCGCTTCTTCAGGCTACGGGCCTTTCCGACGTAGAGCACGTCGCCGGCTTCGTTGAACATGCGATAGACGCCGGGGCTGTTCGGCAGCCGCTTGACGAATTCGGCAATCAGCTCAGCGCCGATCAGCCCGGTCTCGTTGAGCCCACCCTCGTTCCAGTCGACCACAGCCGAAATCGGCGCAGCGGAGGTATCGCTCTCCACTTCGATATCGTCTTCGTTCTCGTCGGTTTCGTCGTAAAGAACACCGCCGTCCGGCAGCTTCCTTGAAGTCATTCCGTTATCTCCGCCACATCGGGCGTCTGCCAGGCAAGATGCTGGCCGCCGTCGAGGGCAATCATTTGGCCGGTGATCGAGGGCGTATCGTAGAGGAAGCGGATCGTCCGTCCGAACTCGCCGAATCCCGGCCCCGCCTTCATGATAAGCCCGCCGACCTGCGCCTGGAAGTCCTCTTCCGTCTGCCGCGCACTGCGCACCGTCGGGCCGGGACCAAGTGCGTTCACGCGGATCCGCGGCGCAAAGCTCTGGGCCATGGTTTGCGTCGCCGTCCAGAGTGCGGCTTTCGAAAGCGTGTAGGAATAGAAAGTGGGATTGAGCGCCCAGACACGCTGGTCGATCACATTGACGATCAGTCCGGCACTGTCTTCCGGCAATTGTTCGGCGAATGCCGCAGCCAGTATCGAGGGTGCCCGAACATGCAGCGCGAAATGCTCCTCCCACGCAGCAGCATCGAAGCGATTTGCCGAATCATTGTGGAAGGCCGACGCGTTGTTGATGAGCAAATCGATCGGTCCGAGGACTTCCGAGGCCCTCTTTATCAGCCCGCTCGTCGCGGCAATATCCTTCAGGTCGGTCTGCAGCGAAATCGCACTCTGGCCCTTTTGCCGCAATTCTGCCGCGAAATTCTCGGCCGCGTCGATCGAGCGGTTCGCATGGATGGCGACGGAAAAGCCGTTCGCTGCTAGATCTTCGATTATCGCCCGGCCTATTCTTCTGGCCGCGCCGGTCACGAGTGCCGTGCGAAGTCTCTTGTCCCTCAAAATCATGCCTCTTCATCACGCGAGTCTATGCGCTGCATATATAGGCGCGTGCGCAGACCTTATAAATAGGTGGTGCGATCGAGGGGAGGGGAGTGATGTTGTCTGTATTATTTAAGGTAATATTCGCGTAAAATAAGTATTCATGATTTAACCATTCGTTATGGTTAACAAATAGTTTGTTGCGGTAAAGCAACATCGAATTTCAGCCACCCAGACGCCACAATCAAATCACAATTTGGCTCTTTCAAATCCTCATTTGGGCATCAGTTTCCGTCTCGATCCGAAAGGGACGTAAGTAATTGCTCGCGAATGCTTCGCTATAAGACAGTTGACGAAGGGCGCGGGTTTGAAAGGAGACGAGTATGCGTACATTTATTGCTAGCCTGTTGGTTTCGACCGTTGCCCTTGGTGGCGTATCCGCTGCTTACGCAGCAGACGCCGTTGACCAGATTCCCGAAGCCCCAATTGCGCAGAATGAGCCGGTGACGCCGGCCGGCAACTGGCAGGGCTTCTACCTCGGTGGCGCCGGCACTTATAACATGGGCAGCTTCACCGACACGTACAACGCTCGTGCCTTTGGCGGCCAGATCTATAGCGGTTACAACTGGCAGCAGGGTCAGATCGTATACGGCGTTGAAGGCGACATCGGCTATTCAGGCGCTGACGCCCCTGCCAACGGCGGCATCGGCAAGAACGAAGTCAACGGCTCGCTCCGCGGCCGCATCGGCTACGACCTGAACCCATTCCTGCTGTACGGTACGGCTGGTCTGGCTGCGACCAAGAACAAGTTCAGCAACGCTGTCGGCTCTGACACCGATACCGCGCTCGGCTACACGGTTGGCGCTGGTGCAGAAACGTTCATCACGAACAACATCACAGCTCGTGTGGAATATCGCTACACCGACTACCAGCACAATGACTTCAACATCGGCGGCACGAACGTCTCGCGCGGCTACGACGAACACAGCGTCAAGGTCGGTATCGGCATGAAGTTCTAAGCCGAACATCGAATGAGACAAAGCCGGGCGCGTTGCCCGGCTTTGTCGTTCTTGTACAGTTTCGGAGTGCGCCAAGCGTCACCGGGGTGCTGGTGGCTATGCCCGGCGGCGAAATCGCACATCGTGCTGCCAGCTGCCAACGGCGCTGCGCGTCTTCGTCGCTTTTGCCAAAGCCGAGAGGGAAGGGCCTCAGCTCTGAGGCTTCAGCTCGCTGTAGGCTGAAAACTTCTTCTCGAAGTCGCGAAGCCAGCCGATCAGTTCGGAGTGATCTGCCTCCCACTGCCCCTTGAAACGCAGGTCGAGGTAGCCGAGCGTCGCGGCGAGCGCAAAGTGGCCGCCGTGCAGCTTCTTGCCGATCTTCGGCATGTGGACGCTCAGGTGGTTGAGCCCGCTGACGGCTTTCTGCCATTGCCGATCGATCCAGGGCTGGTGCACTTTCTCCTCGTCGCGAAACCGGCGTTCGTAGACGATCGCCAGCAGGCAATCGCAAATGCCGTCGCACAGTGCTTCGAGGATCTCCGCTTCGGTGCGCTTGCCGTTCTTTGTGGGATAGAGCTGTTTGCCTTCCAGCCGGTCGAAATAGTGCATGATCGCGATGCTGTCGAAGATCGAGAGCCCGTCATCCGTCAGCAGAGTCGGAATTTTTCCAAGCGGATTGTTGTCGACGAGGACGGCCGGTCCGGCGTTGGTGTCGACCCGAATTTCGGTGACATCGAGATCAAGATAGCGCGCAGCCATCCGTACCTTGCTCGAGTAAGGCGAGGTCGGTGCGCAAAGAATCTTCATCGTTTCTCTCTCTGAAAGGCTGCCTGGTTACCGGGACTATTTCGCTCCCGCGAGAGTCGGTCAATCGTCTTTCGCAGCTTTGCTTTCCCCGCGCAGCCAGAATGCTCGATGCGAAGCGTAGCGGTCATGGGCCATATGGTCCTTCAGCGCCGGCAGCAGTGCGTGCAACTCGTCCTTTAGCGTATAGGGCGGATTGACGATAATCAGACCGGAGCCCGTGAGACCGGTGATGCCGCGATCGCTGCGTACGCTGAGTTCGGCGCAAAGGGTCTTCGGAATATCGAGTGCCTGCAGCGCCTCGTGGAATTCCTTGATCGGTGCGCCCCGCTTCAGCGGATACCAGAGGCAATAGGTCCCGCCAGGGAAGCGGCGATAAGCCTTCGCCAGCCCATCGACCAGGCGGTCGTACTCGCCTTCCTCTTCAAACGGCGGATCGACCAAGACGATGCCGCGCTTTTCCTTCGGCGGCAGGTGCGCGCCGAGTGACAGCCAGCCATCGAGTTCGGTGATGCGGGCGTGGTGATCGCCTTCGAACAGGCGGTGCAGACGCACATAGTCCTCAGGGTGCAGTTCCATCGCCGAAAGCCTGTCCTGCGGACGAAACAGCATGCGGGAGAGCTTGGGCGAGCCGGGGTAAAAGCGGATGCCGCCATCCGGGTTGAGTTCCCGGACAGCCGTGAGATAGGGCTCCAGCAACTCGGCAACCTGTGGCGCGAGCTCGGCATCCAGGATTTTGCCGATACCATCGCGCCATTCGCCTGTTTTCTGCGCCTCTTCGGAGGAAAGGTCGTAGAGACCGAGGCCGGCATGCGTGTCCAGTACGCGAAAGCCCGCGTCCTTATTCTGCATATAGCGAACGAGGCGAGCCAGGACGGCATGCTTCAGCACATCGGCAAAGTTGCCCGCATGGTAGATGTGGCGATAGTTCATTTTCGCTGATGCCCGTGATGAATTCGCCTGATCGGCGTCATTTGTGGCTTTTGGCCGGTTCCCGGTTGGAATATAGAATTCCCATGAACATTGCGACCCCCATCCAAGCCAAATCCCCGAAGTCGGACACCAAGGTCGGCCATACCGCCTGTCCGCACGACTGTCCCTCGACTTGCGCGTTGGAGGTCGAGCTGACCGAGGACGGTCGCATTGGCCGCGTGCGCGGCGCCAACGACCACTCCTACACGGCTGGAGTGATCTGCGCCAAGGTCGCCCGCTATGCCGAGCGGCTTTACCACCCGGACCGCCTCCTGCGCCCGCTGCGCCGAAAAGGCGCCAAGGGGGCAGGTGAGTGGCAGCAGATCTCCTGGGACGATGCGCTCGACGAGATCGCCGAGGCCTTCGTCAAGGCGGAGGCAAGGGACGGCAATGAGGCGATCTGGCCCTATTACTACGCCGGCACCATGGGTTGGGTGCAGCGCGATTCCATCGATCGCCTGCGCCACGCAAAGCGCTACTCCGGCTTCTTCTCATCGATCTGCACCAATCCCGCCTGGACCGGTTTCACCATGGCGACGGGCACGCTTCGTGGTCCCGATCCGCGTGAGATGGCGCGCACGGATTGCGTCGTCATCTGGGGCACCAACGCGGTCGCGACCCAGGTCAACGTCATGACCCACGCCATCAAGTCCCGCAAGGAGCGCCAGGCCAAGATCGTAGTCATCGACATCTACGACAATCCGACGATGAAGCAGGCCGACATGGCACTGATCGTCAAGCCCGGCACGGATGCGGCGCTCGCCTGCGCCGTCATGCACATCGCCTTCCGCGACGGCTACGCCGATCGCGCCTACATGGCGAAATACGCCGACGACCCGAGTGGCCTGGAGGCGCATCTGCAATCCAGGACACCAGAATGGGCTGCAGCAATCACCGGTCTTTCCGTCGAGGAGATCGAAGCCTTCAGCAAGCTCGTCGGCACGACGAAAAAAACCTATTTCCGTCTCGGTTACGGCTTCACCCGCCAGCGCAACGGCGCAGTCGCGATGCATGCAGCCGCCTCGATCGCAACCGTGCTCGGCTCATGGCAATACGAGGGTGGCGGCGCGTTCCATTCGAACAGCGACATCTTCCGCATGAACAATGCGGAGCTGACCGGCAAGCCGATGAAGGATGCGAACATCCGGATGATCGACCAGTCGCAGATCGGTCGCGCTCTGACCGGCGATGCCGTGGCGCTCCGCAACCGCGGCCCGGTCACGGCCATGCTGATACAGAACACCAATCCGGTGAACATCGCGCCCGAGCAGCGGCTGGTGAAGCGCGGCTTTGCCCGCGACGATCTTTTCGTTGCCGTGCACGAGCAGTTCATGACCGAAACGGCGGAAATGGCCGATATCGTAATCCCGGCCACCATGTTCGTGGAGCATGATGACATCTATCGCGCTGGCGGGCAGAATCACATCTTGCTTGGTCCCAAGCTTGTCGAGCCGCCCTCGACCGTGCGCACCAACCTCTTTGTCATCGAGGAGCTTGCCAAGCGCCTCGGCGTCGCCGATCGTCCGGGTTTCGGCTTTACTGCGCGCGAGATGATCGATCGGGTTCTCGCAGCCAGCGACCTGCCGGACTACGACCATTTCCTCGAACACAAGTGGTTCGACCGCCAGCCGGAATTCGAGGATGCACATTTCCTGAACGGCTTTGCGCACCCTGACGGCAAGTTTCGCTTCCGCCCGGACTGGGCCAACCAGCCCGCGCCGAACCGACCGCCTGACGCTGTGGGGCTGCTTGGCCCGCATGTGGAGCTGCCGGCGTTTCCCGACCAGGTCGATGTCATCGAGGTGGCTGACGCCGAGCATCCTTTCCGCCTGGCGACATCGCCCGCCCGCAACTTCCTGAACTCCAGCTTCTCCGAGACCAAGACCTCGCGCCAGAAGGAGGGGCGGCCCGAGTTGATGATCAATCCACGGGATGCCGAGGCCCAAGGGATATCGCATGGCGATATCGTTCAGGTCGGCAATATCAGGGGCGAGGTGCGCCTCCATGCCCGTATAACCGCCGAGGTAAAGCCGGGCGTGCTAATCGCCGAAGGCCTGTGGCCGAACAAGACGCATGTGGACGGCGAGGGGATCAACGTGCTGACCGGTGCCGATCCTGTCGCTCCTTACGGCGGGGCGGCCGTTCACGACAACAAGGTCTGGCTGCGCAGGGATGCCGCATGACGAAATTCGAGAAGGCAAAGGCCGAAATCGCCAGCGAAGAGACCCTCTCGAAAGGCTGGACGCGGCTCAGCAACTATCTGGTAGACTACACCGATTCAGAAGGTGAAACCCATCGCGTCAGCCGCGAGGTCTACCATCGCACGCCTGCGGCGACGATCCTGCTCTACGATCCCAAACGCGGCACCGTGGTCCTCGTCAAGCAGTTCCGCCTGCCGCTTCAGCTCCACGGCGAACCCGCCTGGATCCTCGAAGCGCCCGCCGGCCTGCTCGACGGCGACGAACCGGAAGCCGCCATCCGTCGCGAAGCGGTGGAGGAGACCGGCTTTCGCGTTCGCGATGTCCGCTTCCTCTTCAGGGCCTACAGCTCACCAGGCTCCAGCATGGAAGTCATTCACTTCTTCGCTGCCGCGATCGATACGACGGATCGTGTCTCGAATGGCGGCGGTCTTGCGGAAGAGCACGAAGATATCGAGGTGCTGGAGGTCCCGCTCGAAAGGGCGATGGCGATGATCGACAGCGGCGAGATCGTCGACCTGAAGACGATCGTCTTGTTGCAATGGGCTGTATTCAACAGAGCGACCCTTGGCTAAGCCCGCGGCTGCAACCTCTCGGCTTTGGCCGCTCGCTTGAGTTTAACGTCGACCGCGGCAAGCGGCACCGACTGTGCCAAGGCAAGCGCAAGGTAGGCGGCATCATAGGCTGAAAGCTGATGTTTGCGCGCAAGCCGGATGACGGTCGGATGATCGTCGTCAAAGATTGTCCGGAGAGGCAGGCTCTCCAGCCGTATCAGGCAGGCTAGGACATCTGCGCCGGCAATGCGATGCCGTCGCTCCGCGGTAATCAGGATGTTGCGCATCTCTTGCCAGAACAGGTCGGGCACGAGGGCATCTTCGCTTTCCAGCAGCGATAGCGCACTTTCCGCGTCCTGATTGTCCTCGTCCGGCAGAAGCCACGCAGCAGCAACCGACGCATCGACGACAAAGGGCATCAGCGCTGCCCCTCTCGCCGCCATTCCTGTATCTCCGCAGCCGTGGCTGTCGTCCGTTCAGCCCGCTCGATGCGCAGCAGTCTTATGGCTTCGGCCCGCTCGCGGCCGTTGTCGATCTTGCTCAGCCGGGCCACAGGAGTGCTGCCACGCGAGATTTCGATATCTTCGCCCTTCTCAACCTTGGCCAGAAGTTCAGATAGATGCGTTTTTGCTTCCGCGACTTTTCCTTCCGACCGGTTCAAGCTAGGCTCTGCAAGATAGTTGGTCAACTGGTTGACCAACTTCATGAATACGTCGATGGTATTCACACTGATGTCATGAATCGGCGCTACGGGCTCCGGCTTGTCATCATTMACCATCCGTTAGGAGAAAGCCGATGTGGCTCAGCAATTTCACGATCGTTCTTCCAGGTGAGGTCGTGAGCAACGGCTCGGTCCGCATCGAGGATGGCGCTATTGCCGAGATCCGTCCGGAAGCCGTCGCGGGTGCCGCCATCGATGGTGGTGGGCGTCTGCTGATGCCTGGCTTCGTCGATCTGCATGGCGATATGATCGAGCGCGAGATCGCGCCGCGTCCGAATGCGATGATGCCGATCAACTTCGGCATCCACGAACTGGACAAGAAGCTTGCCGCTCACGGCGTGACCACAGCCTTCGCAGCCGTCTCCTTTGCCACCGAGAGCGTCTACGGCCATGTTCGCTCGCTAGAGACCACTGCCGCCATCATTGAAGGGATCACCGGCCTCAGGAACGATCTGCTGATCGACCACCGCGTTCATGCGCGCTACGAGATCACCAATCTCGGCGCGGCGCCGGCGCTGGAGAAGCTGCTCGATGCCGGCCACATCGACATGGTGTCGTTGACCGACCACACGCCGGGGCAGGGCCAATACAACAACATCCAGAGCTATATCCTGAGCATTGCCGAGCGCCGTGCCGTCTCCGAGGACATGGCGGCCGAGATGGTTGCGAAGCGTATCGCAATGCGCAACAATGCGGACATCGACATCAAGCTAAAGCAGATCGTCGATCTGTCGCTGCGTCACAAGCTGTCGCTTGCGTCCCACGATGACGACAGCGCGGAGAAGGTCGCCGAGATGCACGATCTCGGTGTCACGATCAGCGAGTTTCCGGTCACGCTTCCGGCGGCCGAGGAAGCGCGACGTCGTGGCCTATGGACGCTGATGGGTGCTCCAAATGCGCTTCGCGGGCAGTCCATGTCGGGCAATCTGAGTGCGCTGGATGCGGCAAGCGCCGGTCTGCTGACCGTTATCGCCGCCGATTATCATCCGGCTGCCTTCGTGCCCGGCATCTTCAAGATAGCCGATCAGACCGATCTGCCGACAGCCGTTGCGATGGCGACCAGGAATGCCGCGCGCTCGGCGGGCCTCCTGGATCGCGGCGAGATCGCCGTCGGCCAGCGCGCCGATCTGGTTGTCGTCGAAGCAGGTGATGTGCACCGCATCCGCGCTACCTTCCGCGGCGGGCGGTTCGTCTATAGCGACGGCACGCTGCACCAGCCACGTGCGCTCGCCGCCTGAGCCAGTCAGGCCCGGTCTCCGATTAAGGAGAGGACTTGGCCGCCTGTCGCCGGCGCTGCTGCGGTGCCGGTGATGACGGCTTTGCCGCCTTCCATCCTCACCTTGCCCTCCGCCAAAAGCCGCAGCGCCTTGGGATAGAGCTGGTGCTCGACTGTAAGTACGCGCGCCGCCAACGTCTCGGCGGTGTCTCCGGACAGGATTGGGACCGCGGCCTGACCGATGACAGGCCCTTCGTCCATGCCCTCGGTTACGAAATGCACGGTGCAGCCGGTGATCCGCATGCCTGCGTCGATCGCGTGTTGATGCGTATGCAGACCGGGAAACATCGGAAGCAGCGAGGGGTGAACATTGATCATTCGTCCCTCGTAGCGCTGAATGAACGTTCCGCTCAGGAGGCGCATGTATCCGGCAAGGCAGAGGATGTCGGGCGACAGTTTATCGAGCGCGGCAAAGATCGCCGCCTCGTGGGCTTCCTTGCTGGCGTAGTCCTTGCGCACGAAGGCGAAGGTCGGAATGCCTTCCGCGGCCGCCTTGGCAAGTCCGCCGGCGTCGGCCCTGTCCGATATTACGCCGACAATCTCTGCCGGAAAATCGACCGCCTTTGCCGCAGCGACGAGCGCCATCATGTTGGAGCCGCCGCCGGAAATGAAGACGACGGCGCGTTTGCGCGGTGGCGTCATATAGCGAGCATACCCTTGTAGAGCGTACCGCCGGCGCCTTCCGCACGTGCGATCATGCGGCCGAGTTGCACGACCTGTTCGCCTTCCGCTTCGAGCGCCGAGATGACGGTTGCGACGTTTTCGGCGGCGACGACGGCGATCATGCCGATGCCGCAGTTGAAAGTGCGCAGCATTTCCGTCGCTTCGACGCCGCCCGTCTTGGAAAGCCAGGAGAAAACAGATGGAACGTCAACCGCAGCCAGATCGATCTCCGCCGCGAGGTGCTTCGGCAGGACACGCGGAATATTCTCCGGGAAGCCGCCACCGGTGATGTGTGCCAGCGCCTTGATAGCATTCGTTTCGCGGATCGCCTTGAGCAGAGGCTTCACGTAGATGCGCGTCGGCGTCAACAGCGCTTCGCCGAGGGTCTTGTCAGCAGCGAACGGAGCCGGTGCATCCCAGGCAAGGCCCGATATGCCGACGATCTTGCGAACAAGCGAGAAGCCGTTGGAATGAACGCCCGAGGAGGCAAGACCGAGGATCACGTCGCCTTCGGCAATGTCACCGGATGGCAGCAGCCGGCCGCGCTCGGCAGCGCCGACGGCAAAGCCGGCGAGGTCATAATCGCCTGACGAGTACATGCCAGGCATTTCCGCCGTCTCACCGCCGATCAGCGCACAGCCGGCCTCGCGGCAGCCCGCGGCGATACCGCCGACGATGGCCGCACCCTGGTCGGGATCAAGCTTGCCGGTGGCGAAGTAGTCTAGGAAGAACAGCGGTTCGGCGCCCTGGACCACCAGATCGTTGACGCACATTGCGACGAGGTCGATGCCGACGGTTTCATGATAATCCGCGTCGATCGCGATCTTCAGCTTGGTGCCCACGCCGTCGTTGGCGGCGACGAGGACCGGATCGGTGAAGCCTGCTGCCTTCAGGTCGAAAAGGCCGCCGAACCCGCCGATTTCGCCGTCCGCCCCCGGGCGGCGCGTCGAGCGCACGGCAGGCTTGATCTTCTCCACCATCAGGTTGCCCGCGTCGATATCGACGCCCGCGTCGCTATAGGTCAGGCCGTTTTTTCCAGACTGGCTCATACTGCTCTCCGATGGCTGTCTTCGGGCGGGTAAAATTTCCCCGCATCACATGCGGGTCGCAATTGCATGACAGGGGCGTTTATGCAAGGGATCGCACGGAGAAAGCCCCATTTTCCCGCTCTTTTGACTGACGTATTCGGGATTTTGAGCCTCGGGGTTGACCATTCTCGCACCTGCATCCTATGTGGCTCAAAGGCTGCATCGGTGTGATGCGGCTTGGAGCGTCGGTCGATCAGCGGGGAATGTGATGCCACAGCAGGTTAGCGGCGCGGGTCTAAAGCGTCAGGTCATCTTCTGGCTGGTCGTGCTCGCGGTCTTCATCGCATTCCTTTTGGTGTTCAGTTCAATCCTGCTGCCGTTTCTGGCAGGCATGGCGCTGGCCTATTTTCTGGATCCCGTTGCCGACAGGCTCGAACGGTTCGGCCTCAGCCGCCTTATGGCTACGATCGTCATTTTGATCTCCTTCGTGATCGTGATCGTCCTGGCCCTGATAATCCTCATTCCAATCCTCGCCAGCCAGTTTGCCGATTTTGCTGGCCGCCTCCCGACCTATATCGATCAGCTGCAGAAATTCATCGCCGAGCAGCAGAACTCGATGCTGCCGGATTGGATCAAAAGCCAGCTCGGAACGATCAAGAGCAACTTTTCCGAAATCCTGTCTCAAGGCTTCGGTTTGCTGACCGGCCTCTTTGGCCAGGTCTGGAACTCGGGCCTAGCCGTCGTCAACGTGATCTCTCTGATGATCGTTACGCCGGTCGTGGCATTCTACATGCTTCTCGATTGGGACCGCATGATCGCCAAGGTCGATCAGTACATCCCGCGCGACTACGTCGCAAACGTTCACCAGATCATGCGCGAGATCGACCAGGCAATCGCTGGATTTATTCGCGGACAGGGTTCCTTGTGCCTCATCCTGGGTATCTGGTACGCCGTCGGCCTGTCGGTCGTCGGCCTTAACTTCGGCCTGCTGATCGGCCTTTTCGCAGGCATGATCAGCTTCATCCCCTATGTCGGTTCCATGGTCGGCCTGATCCTTGCTGTCGGTGTCGCCATCGTCCAGTTCTGGCCGGACTACATCTGGGTCGGCGCTGTTCTTGCCGTCTTCTTCAGCGGACAGTTCATGGAAGGCAATATCCTGCAGCCGAAGCTCGTGGGCCATAGCGTCGGCCTGCACCCGGTATGGCTGATGTTCGCGCTCTTTGCCTTCGGCGCGCTGTTCGGTTTCGTCGGCCTTCTGGTCGCGGTTCCTGCGGCTGCCGCCGTCGGCGTGCTTGTTCGGTTTGCTCTTTCGCGCTACCTTGAAAGCGATCTTTATGCGGGTGGGTCGACGACCGACCGCCCCCGGAAGACAAAAGCTGATCTTAAATGACTGAAGTGAAAAATGCTGATTCAAGGCGCAGGGCCGTCGAGCAGCTACCCTTGGCCTTTTCCCACGATGCCGCAACAGGGCGCGCCGACCTGCTGGTCTCCGAGCGGCTGGCTGTCGCAGTCTCGGCCATCGACGCCTGGCCGCAGTGGCCTTCCCCCGTCGTGATCCTTGCAGGCCCGGTCGGATCGGGGAAATCGCATCTCGCCAAGATTTGGCAGGAGCATAGCGGTGCCGCGGATATCTGGCCGAAGGCAGGCGCCAATGCGAGCCTGGTCGCCGCCGCCGGTCCAGTGCTTTTTGAAGACGTCGATCGCGTCGGTTTCGATGACACCGAGCTCTTCCATGTGATCAACAGCGTGCGCGAAAACGGCAACAGCCTGTTGATGACCAGCCGACTGTGGCCGATGTCGTGGCCAGTTCAACTGGCGGACCTGCGTTCCCGCCTGAAGGCCGCGACCGTCGTCGAAATCGGCGAGCCGGACGAGGAATTGCTGTCTCAGGTGATCGTCAAGTTGTTTGCCGACCGCCAACTTAGTATAGATGACAAACTTGTCCTCTATATCGTCAACCGGATGGAGCGGTCGCTGAATGCGGCCCAGACGATCGTCGAAAGGCTCGACCGGCTCGCCCTTTCGCGGGGCGCCAAGATCACCCGGTCGCTCGCTGCCGAAGTATTGAATGAATTGGGTAATTCGGACCCGGTCGATTGACTGTCACAGTTCCGTCGTGAAACTGATATACTTGGCTCGGCCAAATGAAATGGGGCAATCAGATCATGGACAGCGCCGTCGCGGAACACCACGAACCTACTCCGCAAGCCAAGGAGAATGTTCCGCCGCTTGAAGAGTTGCTTGCCAGCCCGGAGCGGTTCATCAACCGCGAATTCTCGTGGCTGCAGTTCAACCGTCGCGTCCTTGAGGAAACCCTGAACACCGAGCATCCTCTGCTCGAGCGCGTTCGTTTCCTCTCGATCTCGGCTGCCAACCTTGATGAATTCTTCATGGTGCGCGTCGCCGGCCTTGAAGGCCAGGTGCGCCAGAACATCGTTGTCCGCACGCCGGACGGCAAGACGCCGGCAGAGCAGCTTGACGCCATCCTGCAGGAAATCGACAACCTGCAGATGGAGCAGCAGGCATCGCTGGCGGTCCTGCAGCAGTATCTGGCCAGGGAAGACATCCTGATTGTCCGTCCGGGAGCGCTCAGCGAAACCGACCGCAACTGGCTGGCGACCGAATTCGAGCAGGCGATCTTTCCGGTCCTGACGCCGCTGTCGATCGATCCGGCGCATCCCTTCCCCTTCATCCCCAACCTCGGCTTCTCGATCGGCCTGCAGCTGGTCAGCAAGAACGGCCGCGACCCGATGACCGCATTGCTGCGTTTGCCGCCGGCGCTGGACCGTTTTGTGCGGCTGCCTGACGACGGCAATACCATCCGCTACATAACGCTCGAGGATGTCGCAAACATCTTCATCTACCGGCTCTATCCAGGATACGAGGTGCAGGGTTCGGGTACCTTCCGCATTATCCGCGACAGCGATATCGAAGTAGAAGAAGAAGCCGAGGATCTGGTGCGTTTCTTCGAAACAGCGCTCAAGCGACGTCGCCGCGGCTCCGTGATCCGCATCGAGACCGATTCCGAGATGCCCGCATCATTGCGGCAGTTCGTCGTCCAGGCATTGAACGTCCCTGACAACCGCGTCGCGGTCCTGCCGGGCCTGCTCGCCTTGAACACGCTCTCCGAGATTACCAAGGCACCGCGCGACGATCTTCGGTTTCCGCCCTACAATGCGCGATTTCCCGAACGCGTCCGCGAGCACGCCGGCGACTGCTTCGCCGCGATCCGGGAAAAGGACATGGTCGTCCATCATCCCTATGAATCCTTCGACGTGGTGGTCCAGTTCCTTCTCCAGGCTGCGCGCGATCCTGACGTTCTGGCGATAAAGCAGACGCTCTACCGCACATCCAATGACAGTCCGATCGTCCGCGCACTGATCGATGCGGCCGAATCTGGAAAGTCGGTGACTGCACTGGTGGAGCTCAAGGCACGTTTCGACGAGGAGGCCAATATCCGTTGGGCGCGCGACCTTGAGCGTGCCGGCGTCCAGGTCGTCTTCGGCTTTATCGAACTGAAGACGCACTCCAAGATGTCGCTGGTCGTTCGTCGTGAGGAAGGCAAGCTGCGTAGCTACTGCCACCTCGGCACCGGCAACTATCACCCGATTACCGCGAAAATCTACACTGATCTGTCGTTTTTCACCTGCAACCCGGTGATCGCCCACGATATGGCGAACATCTTCAACTTCATCACCGGATATGGCGAACCGGAAGAGAGCATGAAGCTCGCGGTTTCCCCGTATACGCTGCGCTCGCGCATCGTTCGGCACATCGAGGAAGAGATCAAGCACGCCAAGAGCGGCGCGCCGGCAGCGATCTGGATGAAGATGAATTCGTTGGTCGACCCGGAGATCATCGATGCTCTCTACACGGCAAGCCGCGCCGGCGTCGAGATTGATCTGGTCATTCGCGGCATCTGCTGCCTGCGCCCGCAGGTGCCCGGCCTTTCCGAGAATATTCGCGTCAAGTCCATCGTTGGCCGCTTTCTGGAGCACAGCCGCATCTTCTGCTTCGGCAATGGTCAGGGACTGCCCTCCGACAAGGCGCTGGTCTACATTGGCTCCGCAGACATGATGCCTAGAAATCTCGATAGGCGCGTCGAGACGCTGGTTCCGCTGACCAATCCGACCGTTCACGAGCAGGTTTTGTCACAGATCATGCTGGGCAACCTCATTGACAATCAGCAAAGCTACGAGATATTGGCCGACGGAACGTCCCGGCGCATGGAAGTGCGCAAGGGCGAGGAGCCGTTTAACGCGCAACAGTATTTCATGACCAATCCCAGCCTTTCCGGCCGTGGTGAAGCCCTGAAATCCAGTGCGCCAAAGCTTATTGCCGGCCTGCTTTCCGGCCGAACGCAAAGATAAACTGGACCTGCATGGTTGAATCAGAAGCCCAGGGGCGCCTTCCAGGGATTGCTCCGGTCTCCGTCGTCGATATCGGGTCGAACTCGATCCGTGTGGTCATCTATGAAGGCATGTCCCGGTCGCCAACGATCCTTTTCAACGAAAAGGTACTCTGCGGCCTTGGCAAAGGCATCGCGCTGACCGGCAAGATGGACGAGGCGAGCGTCGAGCGCGCCTTGAATGCCCTGCATCGTTTCAAGGCGCTGTCGGAGCAAGCACGCGCGGCGACGATGTATGTGCTGGCCACGGCCGCCGCCCGCGAGGCGTCCAACGGGCCGGACTTCATTCATCGAGCCGAAACCATCCTCCGGCGCAAGATCCGCGTTCTCTCCGGCGAGGAGGAGGCCAAGTTCTCCGCTCTCGGTATCGTCAGCGGCTTCTTTGACCCGGACGGCATCGCCGGCGACCTTGGCGGCGGCTCGCTTGAGCTGATCGACATCAAGGGCAAGGAGATCGGCAAGGGCATTACGCTGCCGCTCGGTGGCCTGCGCCTGTCGGAATACGCCGGCGGTTCGCTCGCCAAAGCACACGCCTTTGCCCGCAAGCATGTAAAGACAAGCGCCAAACTGCTGGCAAAGGGCGAGGGACGAACCTTCTACGCAGTCGGCGGCACATGGCGAAACATCGCCAAGTTGCACATGGAGATGTCCGACTATCCCCTGCACATGATGCAGGGCTACGAAGTCTCGCTCGACGCGATGATGCAGTTCCTCAATCAGGTCGAAACGGCTAGGGATTCCAGGGATCCAGCCTGGATGGCGGTTTCGAAATATCGCCGCGCCCTGCTACCGTTCGGCGCCGTGGCCATGAAGGAAGTCCTGAGCGCGATGAAGCCCTCGGTCATCTCTTTCTCGGGGCAGGGTGTTCGTGAAGGCTACCTCTATTCGCTGCTGTCCGAAGGCGAGCGCCGCGCCGATCCGCTACTGGCGGCTGCCAGCGAGCTTGCAATTTTGCGCGCACGCTCGCCCGAACACGCCCGCGAGCTCGCCGACTGGACGGGCCGGATGATGCCCCTGTTCGGCGTAACAGAGACACAGGAAGAGGCGCGATACCGGCAAGCTGCCTGTCTTCTTGCCGATATCAGCTGGCGTGCCCATCCCGACTATCGCGGCTTGCAGGCGCTGAATATTATCGCGCACTCGTCTTTCGTCGGCATCAGCCATCCCGGACGGGCGTTCATTGCGCTCGCGAACTACTACCGCTTCGAAGGCCTGAATGACAACGGTGCGACCGGCGCGCTGGCGACGATCGCCACGCCGCAATATGTCGAGCGCGCCAAGCTGTTGGGAGGCATTTTACGCGTTGTCTACCTCTTCTCGGCGTCGATGCCGGGGATCGTGCGCAATCTGACGTTCGCAAAGTCGTCGAACCCGGATCTCGATCTTGAATTCGTCGTTCCGGCCGAATATCGCGATTTCGCCGGCGAGCGCCTCGATGGTCGCTTGCAGCAGCTCTCCAAGCTCACCAACAAACGCCTGGCATTCCGCTTCGAATAGTCATCGTCCCATTCCTGGTGCTATCAGCCAATATGCAAACAGCCCCCGTTCCTCATGCGAACGGAGGCTGTTTCAGTTGTTGTCCGACGCCTTACTTCGCGTTCAGCAGCTCGCCGACTTCGAGCAGGTTGAACTCGTTGTCGTCGGCCTTATCGACTGCACGACCAGCGGAGAATGGCAGGTTGTTGTCGTTGCCGACGACGATGTGCGTGGCATCGACGCGATCGACGTTTTCGATGGTCACGAACGGCATGTCGTAAAAGCCCTTGCCGCCGCCCTGCTTCTTCCTGTTGTCGGGGTCTTCGATACGCATCAGATCGATATAGCCGATCTTGCGCACCGCCTTGCCGGCATTGGCGTCGTTGAACTCGATTTTATAGATGCGCTTGAGGTCAGCAGGAGCGTCAAAGCAATCCGGCTTCGGCTGCTTGGGATCGGCGCAAGCCTTGTCCTTCGCGCCGGCTCCGTTGTCGCGCTCGATGACGAGAGCGGTCGCATCGTCCAGCATGTTGAAGTCGCCGATCGATGCAGCCTTATCCTCGAAAGGATAGAGCCAGCTGCGACCGGTCCAGCTCTTCGAGGCAGTGTCGAACTCGATGACGCGGATGGCGGTGTGCCCGTCCACCGTCTCCATCTTGCCGTCGTCCTGATAAAGTGCGCCCTCCAGAAGTCCGTAGAGCTTGCTGCCGTCCTTCGACATGGCGAGACCTTCGAAGCCGCCCGAGCGCTTCAGGTTGAAGGCCGGCATCTTCGCTGCCGGATTGGCCGGAACCGAGACAAGCGGATTGTCGGGCGACAGAACTGGCTTTCCGTCGACGACGGTCGCGACAACGTCGGTCAGACGGCCTTCGGTGTCGAACTTCAGAATGTAGGGGCCGAATTCGTCGCCGATCCAGAAGCCGTCGGCAACCGGCTGCACTGACTCGATGTCGAAATCCGCACCGGTAAGATAGCGCTTCTCAGCGCCCTCGAGCACGATCGGGAAAGGGGCCTTCTTGTCCGGGTCCGAAAGGAACAGGTTCTTCACCACTTCGACCTTGCCCGACTTCCAGTCAAACTTCACCTGATGCAGGAAGAGCATGGCATCGCTGGAATTGGCCTTGGAACCGAAGCCGTTGTCCGACAGCGTCCAGAACGTGCCGTCAGGCATGGTCTTGATACCGGAGAAGCCTTGGATCGGCTGTCCGTCGAAAGGAAGCTTCAGATCGGTGATGCGGGCGCCGTCCTTACCCGGAACGGTGCTAAGGGATTCCGTGCGCTTGCGGTCAGGCGTTGTAAACTTGCCGGAATGCTTGAGGAACTCGGGAGCATCGGCGGGTGCCGGAACGAGTGTGTTGGCTGGCAGAATGGCCTGGCCTGCGAGCTTTGCGGGAAACTGTTGTTGGCCTGCGGCTGCAGAGCCGGCGATCAAAAGAACAAACGAAACGGAAGCAAGAAGAGCATTTTTCATGGAAACCCCCAGGGACTGGAATGCGGGTTCCGATTAGCAGGGCTTTCATGTCGGCGCGTTGACGCCTGCGTGAAGCTTTGGTGACGCCATTCGACTATCGGCTTTTGAGAGCGCAATGACGGCAAGGCTCTGCCCGCGCCCCTTGACCGCGTGATGCCCGAGGTCCTCTGCCGAAACAGCCTCCGGCAGTTTGATCCGCTGGGCGAGATCGGCCGATATGAGGACGGAGCGGTTCAGCGTCTTGCAAAGGGATTCGAGGCGGGCCGTGGTGTTTATCGTGTCGCCGAAATAGGTGATCTTGTGGTGGTCGATCCCAATTTCCGCTGTGATGATGTTGCCGCCATGCAGGGCCGCGCGGAGGCGTGGGACTTGCCCATACTGCTTCAGCCAGCTTTCAGCGTCGGCTTCTATTGTGCCGATGATTTCAAAGATGCAGTTCACGCATCTGGCAAACTTCACTCCGCGCTCAAGCGGCCAAGTTATGATTGCCGCATCGCCGACATAGTCGTCGATCGTGCCCTTGTACTTTCTGACGGGCTCGGCGAATGCGGCAAACAGCGAGCTCAGCATCTGTTGCGCCCGCAAATCGCCGTGTTTCTCGGCAAACGCCGTCGAGTCTACGAGGTCGATGAAAAGGAAAACGCGCTCTTCGCTGATAGGCTTGCGATAGCGGCTGATCAGCATGCTGGTAAAGACATCGCGACCAAGCAGTTCTCGCACGCGAAGGACAAAGATGAGGAGGGTGCAGACGGCAAGCGCATAGAGGAAAACATGGAACGGCAGAATGACCACATCGACCCAGGAAGCCGGCTCGATCAGACCAAGCCCCCAGAGCGACAACCCGGCAGCGGCGAAGCCGACGCTCATCAGGATCTCATAAATGAACAGCTCGGCTAGGATGAAGGTCAGCGTCGGTAGCGATTGAATGCGGCGGTAGAGGCCGCGGAACACGACCTTACGCTCAAACGCGAGGATCGGCATCCCGATGAAGAGCGCAAACGTTGCGCCGATAAACGGGCGGTTGTCGCCGTAGAACAACACGTCGTAGAGGACGCCGCTTGCTGCCATCACGAGCGCGATCAAAAGCCAGTTCTGGACCGGAGATATTTCCCTCATGCCGCCCTTTTTGCTCTGACAGTTCGCCAGATGTCCACTCGGCATATAGGAAATGCAAAGCGTTTAAAAAAGGGCGATCAGAGAGTGACCGTCTCGACTTTCTTGCCGACGAAGCGAAGCGCGACCTGACCCTGGATCAGCTGCAGCGCCGGCTCGCCGAAAAGCTCCCGTCGCCATCCCTGCAAGGCTGCGACCTCGGCCTTCTCGCCTTCGGCTGCAATCTTGTCGAGATCCTCGCTGTTGGCGATCACCTTCGGCGCAACGCCGTGCTTTTCCGAGATCAGCTTCAAAAGAACCTTCAACAGCTCGGCCGCTGCTGCGGCGCCCTCAGGCGGCTGACTCTGCCGTGGAGCGTGGGGCATGTCGGCTTTCGGCAAGGCCAACGCCTCGTTGACCGCCTCGACCACTGCCGCGCCTGCTGCCGAGCGTTCCCAGCCCTTCGGAATCGTCCTCAGCCGGCCGAGCGCTTCGGCGTCCTTCGGCTGCTGCTGGGCGATCTCGTAGATCGCATCGTCCTTCAGGACGCGCGAGCGCGGCACGTTTCGCGAGCGTGCCTCGCGTTCGCGCCAGGCTGCCACATATTTCAGGATCGCAAGCTCCTGTGGCTTGCGCAGACGCATTTTCAGGCGCTGCCAGGCATCGTCCGGATGCATGTCGTAGGTTTCGCGCGCTTCGAGGATGTCCATCTCCTGCGAAAGCCACGAGGAGCGCCCCTCGCGCTCGAGCTCGGCCTTGAGATAGAGATAGACGTCGCGCAGATGCGTCACGTCGGCCAGCGCATAGTCGAGCTGCTTTTCGGAAAGCGGCCGGCGGCTCCAGTCGGTGAAGCGCGACGATTTGTCGATCTGCACGCCCTTGGTGCGGCTGACGAGCTGGTCGTAGGAGACAGAATCGCCAAAGCCGCAAACCATGGCTGCGACTTGCGTATCGAAGATCGGATGCGGAATCAGGCCGCCACGGTTGAAGATGATTTCGATGTCCTGACGCGCTGCGTGAAAGACTTTCAGCACGCCGGCATTGGCCATCAGTTCGAAGAACGGCTTGAGATCGAGGCCCTTTGCCAGCGGATCGACAAGGACTTCCGTCGTCGGGCTGGYCATTTGGATCAAGCAAAGTTCCGGCCAGAACGTCGTTTCCCGAAGAAACTCGGTGTCGATGGTAATGAAATCTGACTTGGCCAGCTCTTTGCAGGCCGCCTCCAATTCGGCGGTTGTTTCGATCATCTCAATTCATTCACAGGACAAAGGTTGATAAATCTTCCTTCTCCTTTCAGCCGGATATGTCAACCGGAACCCGCAATTGTCCGTCAAACAACCCTGATATAACTCGTCATGCCGGTCTTCTGGTGCTCAATGATGTGGCAATGCAACAGCCAGTCTCCCGGATTGTCGGCCACGAAGGCGAGCTGAACCTTCTCGTCCGGCTGGATCAGATAGGTGTCGGAGACGAGCGTCATGGCCTCGCGCGTCGATGATGAGATTGTGGTGAAGCTCATGCCGTGCAGGTGGATCGGGTGGGTGTGGGGCGTCACGTTCTCCAGCTGCATGATGTAGCTCTGCCCCAGCTTGAGCTCCGCAAGCGGGGCGGTCGGATCGGGCGTGTCGCCCGGCCACGGTACCTTGTTGATCGCCCAGAAACTGTAGCCCAACGTACCACAGATGCTGTCTGCGGGTGCGTTTTCGGCCGTTGCGCTGAGGATGAGCGGTATCTTGTGTGCTGACGAAAGGTCAGCCCTGGCGACGGGGTTTTCGCCAAGCGCAGCCAGATCGCCGACATTGCGTTTCAAAGACCGTCCGACCGCCCTGAGCTTGGCGATCGTCTTCGGCGTGGTGCCGCGAATGTCTTCCAGTGTTGCAATCGCGCCTTCGTCGTCGGGCATGCGGACTGCAAGGTCGAGACGCTGGCCGGGCCCGATCAGCAGCAGGTCGAGGGGGAATCGCGTCGGCACCGGGTTCCCGTCGATAGCGATCACGGTTGCCTCGGCACCCTCCATTTTCAGCGAAAAAATGCGGGTGACGTCGGTCACGGCAATGCGGAGACGGATCAAGCCGCCGGCTGGCGCGTCGTACTGTGGCTCCTGGTGCCAGTTGGCAGTCCTGACCGTTCCATAGGTCCCGCTCTTCGCCGCATCGCGCGGCCGGAAGGGAGCGATGAACTGGCCGTCGCTGCCGAGCCGCCAGTCGCGCAGATTGAGCACGACTTCGGAATCGAACGCCGGATCGGCCGCATCCTCGACCACGATCACGCCGGTCATGCCGTGGCCCATCTGCGTCAACGTATTGCAATGCGGGTGATACCAGAAGGTGCCGGCATCAGGTGGCGTAAAGGTGTAATCGAAGCTGTCGCCCGTATAAACGTAGGGCTGCGTCATGAAGGGGACGCCGTCCATCTTGTTGGCGATTCTCAAGCCGTGCCAATGGATCGTTGTAGGCTCGTCGAGCGTGTTGGTCAGCCGCGCGGCGTAGGGTTTCCCCTTGGCCATCCTCAGCACCGGCGGCATCCCGCCGTCGCCCCAGCTCATGATGTCCTTGGTCAGCCCCGTATTCGTCAAAGCCGCCTGCGTCTTCATCGCTTTCAGCAGCTGTGGTTCGGGCGCGGCTTCCGCGAGCCCGACCTTTCCCGCGACCCCGACGCCGATCCCGTAGGCACCCGCCACGGCCGAGGCCTTCAAGATATTGCGGCGGGTGAGGAGAGGCATGGCGAGGCTCCGGAAAAACGATCTCGTTCCTCTTTAAAGTTGACCGCTGTCTTCAGCAATATGCGTTGGGCTGCCAAACTGCCGCACGGCTTCGCGGGGATGGGAGGCTTGCCTGGTTGCGACAAACCCTGGCAAAGCAGATGCCGCTTGCGCCAAGTCTTGACAAATCAGGCAGTCCATGCGCTTTTCCGCCCGATTTTCTTGTCGGCGCGGGAGAGCCATTGGAGCCCCTTGCTGCCGTCTTAAGCCAATACCGGGAATTGAGATTATGCATCGCTACCGCAGCCACACATGTGCCGCCCTCCGCAAGTCGGATGTCGGCTCGACTGTCCGGATTTCCGGCTGGGTCCATCGCGTTCGCGACCACGGCGGCGTCCTCTTCATCGACCTTCGCGATCACTACGGTATCACCCAGGTCGTCGCGGATCCGGATTCGCCTGCCTTCAAGCAGGCCGAATCCGTCCGCGGCGAGTGGGTTATCCGCATCGACGGCCTCGTTAAGGCGCGCACCGATGACACCGTCAACAAGACGATGGCAACTGGCGAGATCGAACTCTACGCGCAGGAGATCGAAGTTCTCTCTGCTGCCAAGGAGCTGCCGCTGCCTGTTTTCGGCGAGCCCGACTATCCCGAAGACGTGCGCCTGAAGTACCGCTTCCTCGACCTTCGCCGCGAGACGCTGCACAAGAACATCGTCAAGCGCACGCAGGTGATTTCTTCCATGCGCCGCGAAATGGGCAATGTCGGCTTCACCGAATACACGACACCGATCCTGACGGCATCCTCGCCTGAGGGCGCGCGCGACTTCCTCGTGCCGAGTCGCATCCATCCCGGCACTTTCTACGCACTGCCGCAGGCACCGCAGCAGTACAAGCAGCTGCTGATGGTCGCGGGCTTCGACCGCTACTTCCAGATCGCCCCGTGCTTCCGCGACGAAGACCCGCGTGCAGACCGTCTGCCGGGCGAATTCTATCAGCTCGATCTCGAAATGAGCTTCGTCGAGCAGGAAGACGTCTGGAACACGATGGGCCCGATGATGACCTCGATCTTCGAGGAATTTGCCGAAGGCAAGCCTGTTACCAAGGAATGGCCGCGTATTCCCTACGACGAAGCGATCCGCAAGTACGGCTCCGACAAGCCTGATCTGCGCAACCCGATCGTCATGGAAGCCGTCACCGATCACTTCGCCGGCTCAGGCTTCAAGGTCTTCGCGGGCATGATCGCCTCGAACCCGAAGGTCGAAATCTGGGCGATCCCGGCAAAGACCGGCGGCTCCAGAGCGTTCTGCGACCGCATGAACGCCTGGGCGCAGAGCCAGGGCCAGCCGGGCCTCGGCTACATCTTCTGGAAGGAAGAAGACGGCAAGATCGCCGGCTCCGGCCCGCTTGCCAAAAATATCGGCGAGGAGCGCACCGACGCGATCCGCATGCAGCTCGGCCTCGAAGCGGGCGACGCTTGCTTCTTCGTCGCCGGCGAGCCGAGCAAGTTCTACAAGTTCGCAGGCGAAGCCCGCAACCGCGCTGCCGACGAGCTTAACCTCATCGAACGTGACCGCTTCGAGCTGTGCTGGATCGTCGACTTCCCGTTTTTCGAATGGAGCGAGGAAGAAAAGAAGATCGATTTCGCCCACAACCCGTTCTCGATGCCGCAGGGTGGCCTCGATGCGCTGTTGAATCAGGATCCGTTGACGATCAAGGCGTACCAGTACGACGCCGTCTGCAACGGCTTCGAAATCGCCTCGGGCTCGATCCGCAACCAGTCGCCGGAAACCATGGTCGCTGCCTTTGAAAAGGTCGGTCTCAGCCAGCAGGACGTCGAGGATCGCTTCGGCGGCCTCTACCGTGCCTTCCAGTACGGCGCGCCTCCGCATGGCGGCGCAGCCTTCGGTATCGATCGTATCGTTATGCTGCTCGTCGGCGCCAAAAACCTGCGCGAAATCTCGCTGTTCCCGATGAACCAGCAGGCGCAGGATCTCCTCATGGGCGCCCCGACCCCGGCAACGCCGGCACAGCTCCGAGAACTGGCTATCCGCCCGATCCCGCCCGTCAAGAAGGACTGAGCGGGTCTGCTTTAAACAAGAAAAGCCGGCGATCGATTTTGCCGGCTTTTGTATGCGGGAGGCCGATCATATTGCGGCCTAGATTGCTTCGCGAAGATCCACTTTGATGCGGCCCCACATCCCTTCCAGTGCGGTATTGGGAAGGGCCACGACAGTACTTCTTCGACGGATCCGCAACMAGCTGTGACCGTAGACGCGGCCCCACTGCGAGCCCCTTGACAAGAGGCGCTGCCAACGGATCGGTCACCACCGCCCAGCCGAAACCCTGCGGTTGCGGACGCTCGGCGCGTTCACGACGCGTATCGAGCGGGGCATCGCGGAGGCCAAAGAACCCGGCGAGCAAGGCGCACCGGGTTCTTCAATTCGAACATCGTCGTCTTAATCGTTCGCCGAAACCTTGACGCCCAGCACCTGCGGTAGCGTATTCGGTGCACCCATGGCGGCTCCCATGATCATCGGCAGCGGCACCGGCTTGGCAGGCGCTGCGCTGACCGTCAGGCTCTTGGGGTCGTCGAGGAAGGTGTTTACCGCAGCCGATACTGCATTCTGCAGCTCAGGGATGTTGAGCTGCGCCAGCATGATCGGCGTCATCGCCTTCAGAGAATCTGCCATCTGCTTGCCGGACATGCCCTGCTGGCTGCCGGCGTAGTCGAGCGCGCGCTTGGTGATCGACGCATCGTCGAAGCGGATCTGGGCGCTTTCGAACGACAGTTGCTGCATCAGGCCAAGCATTGACAGGCCGAATGCCTGCTGTGCCTCTTCCTTGTTCTGATTGGCTTCCGCCTGCTTGGCGGCTTCCTGCAGCGACTTCACGAAGGGCATGGTGTAGCCGGAAATTTTGAACGCAAGGTTCAGTTTGCCGACATTGGTGAAGTCGAACGCGAACTCGGAAACGTCGATCGTGCCCGGCGTCAGCTCCCAGGCGCCCTTCATGGTGATGTCGCCATTGATGTGCTGAAGCGCGAGCTTGTCGATGGCTTCCTTGCTCTGCGGGTCGCTGGCCTTGGTGAGGTCGGCCTTTAGGCTCTTGAACGCGCCGTCGAAATCGAACCCGGATTCGTCTTCGCGCAGCGTCAGGTTGACATCACTGCCGCCGAGCGAGAACACTTCGGCGCCGTCCTTGACGACCTTTACCGGGCCGCTATGCGCGCTCTCATAAAGCAGCATGGAATCCAGGCCCTCGCCCTTCGGATCGGCCGGGATCGAAATGCCGCCGAGGGTCAGCCCTGTTGCCGTGAGCGTCGCGCCGTCGTTTGTTGTGTTGATATCGGGGAAGGCGGCCTCCTCGATATAGTAGCCGCCGTCCTCGTCTTCCTCGACGCCGGTCAGCGTGATTTCGCCGATCGGCAGGGCTGCGCCGCTGTTCGGCTTGAAGCTGGCATTTTTCAGCGTGACGGTAGTGCCGTCGACATCGACGCCGTCGGCTGCGATCGTGCCGCCCTGAAGGGTGTAGGCGGCGTTGATCTTCTTCAGCAGGTCCTGGCCGTCAAGGGCGAAGGCGGAGCCGGCAAGAGAAAGAAAGGCCACGCCCGAGAGCATAAGCCGCGTCGTCCTGTAAAATGTCATTGGTAGTCCTCTGGTGGCGGTGTGAAATTGGCCGTCAATCTACTACGGATCGATGGCGGTTTATATTTCGGGATTTCTAAAATTGTGTTGAAGGGATAAGCAAACAAAGTCCAAATTCAGGCGGATCGGTCCAGCGCGTTGTTTTCTTCCCGTCCGAAGACTTCATCCACAGCCGGAATGCCCGGATTCCTTGCTCGGAACCGGCATCTCGGCTAGTCAAGACAGATGGGACAAGAGATTTTGCCGCCGTCGGGCGGAGACGATCACAGCATTTTGCCGGTAGACCTGAAGGCAGCGCTCGAGGAGCGATATCTTGCCTATGCGCTGTCGACCATCATGCACCGCGCGCTGCCGGATGTTCGCGACGGGCTGAAGCCCGTCCATCGCCGCATCATCCATGCGATGAGCGAGATGGGAATTCGCTCCAATTCGTCCTTCAAGAAGTGCGCCCGCATCGTCGGCGACGTCATCGGTAAGTTCCATCCGCATGGCGACCAATCGGTCTACGACGCGCTCGTCCGCCTGGCGCAGGATTTCTCGCAGCGCTACCCCGTTGTCGACGGGCAGGGCAACTTCGGCAACATCGACGGCGACAGTGCCGCCGCCTATCGATACACCGAAGCGCGCATGACCGAGGTCGCATCGCTGCTGCTCGAAGGCATCGAGCAGGATGCCGTCGATTTCCGGCTAACCTACAACGAGGAAGACGAGGAACCGACGGTCCTTCCGGGCGCGTTCCCGAATCTGTTGGCAAACGGCTCCTCGGGTATCGCCGTGGGCATGGCGACCTCGATCCCGTCGCACAATGCGCACGAACTCTGCGACGCCGCACTGCATCTGATCAAGCATCCTGACGCGACTGTGGAAAAGCTGGTCGAGTTCATTCCAGGGCCCGACTTTCCGACCGGCGGCATCATTATCGACAACCGCGAGAGCATCGTCGAGGCCTACAAGACCGGCCGCGGTGGGTTTCGTGTCCGTGCGAAGTGGCAGATCGAGGATCTCGGTCGTGGTGGCTATCAGATCATCGTMACCGAGATTCCGTTCCAGGTTCAGAAGTCACGGCTGATCGAAAAGATCGCCGAGCTCTTGATCGCMCGCAAGCTGCCGCTGCTGGAAGATATCCGCGATGAGTCGGCGGAAGACGTCCGCGTTGTGCTGGTTCCCAAAAACCGCACGGTCGATCCGACGATCCTGATGGAATCGATGTTCAAGTTGACGGAGCTGGAAAGTCGCTTCCCGCTGAACATGAACGTACTTTCCATGGGCCGCATTCCGCGCGTGATGGCGCTGAACGAAGTCCTCAAGGAGTGGCTGGATCACCGCCGCGAAGTTCTCCAGCGCCGCTCGCGCTTCCGCCTTGCCGCGATCGACAAGCGCCTGGAAATTCTCGGCGGCTTGCTGATTGCCTACCTCAACATCGATGAGGTGATCCGGATCATTCGCGAGGAGGATGAGCCGAAGCCCGTGATGGTCGCCCGCTGGGGGCTGACCGACAATCAGGTGGAAGCGATCCTGAACATGCGGCTGCGCTCGTTGCGCAAGCTGGAAGAGTTCGAGATTCGCACCGAGTTCGACGCGCTCACCAACGAGAAAGGAGAGATCGAAGCTCTCCTCGCATCCGAGGAAAAGCAGTGGCAGACGGTCGCCTGGGAAATCGGCGAAGTGAAGAAGAAGTTCGCCAAGGCAACCGAGCTTGGCCGCCGCCGCACCCAGTTCGCCGAGGCCCCGGACGCCGACGAAGAGGCGATCCAGCAGGCGATGATCGAGAAGGAACCGATCACCGTCATCGTCTCTGAAAAGGGATGGATCCGCGCTCTGAAGGGACACATCTCCGACACGGCGACCCTTACCTTCAAGGAGGGCGACGGACTAAGGATCGCCTTCCCGGCGCAGACGACAGACAAGATCCTGATCATCACGACGGGCGGCAAGGCGTTTACGCTCGGCGGCGATAAGCTGCCGGGTGGCCGTGGCCATGGCGAGCCGCTGCGCATCATGATCGACATGGACAACGATCAGGACGTCCTGACCGCCTTTGTTCACGATCCCCAGCGCAAGCAGATGATTGTCTCGACGGCCGGTAACGGCTTCGTCGTCGTGGAAGCCGACATGATCGCCAATACCCGCAAGGGCAAGCAGATCATGAACGTGTCGATGCCAGACGAGACCAAGCTGATCGTTCCAGTCAGCGGCGATCATGTCGCCGTCGTCGGCGACAATCGCAAACTGCTTGTGTTTGCGCTTGAGCAGGTGCCCGAGATGTCCCGGGGGAAAGGCGTTCGGCTGCAGCGATACAAGGATGGCGGCATATCGGATGTACGCTGCTTTGCGATCGCCGATGGGCTCGTCTGGGAAGACAGCGCCGGCCGCACTTTCATGAGGAGCAAGGACGAGCTTGCCGAATGGCTTGCCGATCGCGCCTCGGCCGGCCGTACCGTTCCGAAGGGCTTCCCGCGCAGCGGCAAATTCGCGGGCTGAAATATATCAGCGCTCCACTCTTGGCGAGCGGGGCGGCTCCTCTAATTTTGTCCTTTAATCACAACATGGACAACATCATTCCGAAGGCGGTCGGAATGACCGCATGTGCGGCTGGTGAAGGCGGCACGTCCGATCACGGAGGAATGTTGATGGGTGCCTGCAATACCATTAGGTTGAATGTGTCGCATACCTACACAGCGTCACCCTGTGCGGTCTATGACGCGTGGCTCAATCCTGAGATCGCAAAGCGTTTCCTCTTCGCGACCGATGAGGGTCGCGTTATCCGCGCCGATATCGAGCCGCGCGTCGGCGGCCATTTTCTCGTCATCGACCGGCGGCCCACCGGTGATGCAGTTCACTATGGCGTGTTTCTGGAGTTGCGTCGTCCGAGGCGGATGGTCTTCAGCTTCTCGGTGGCAGAGCATGATCACAACGCCGATCGTATCCAGATCGACATCGAACCACTGGCGGAAGGAACGCGGCTGACGCTCTCACATGAAATGTGCGCCGAATGGGCGCAATTCGAGGAGCAGACCCGCCAGGGTTGGGTTCACGTGATGCACGGTCTTGAACGGGAGCTCGAGGCAATGCAGATGGTCAATGTGCAAGAGCTAGTTGCGCAGGCTTCCTCCGCGCCATCCAAAGCGAGTGCGCCATAATCGCGCATACGAGGATAGCGCCGCCGATCAGCGTCATTTTCGGCGGCATCTCCGCGAAGATCATCCACATCCACACCGGCGCCAGGATTGTTTCGAGAAGGTAGAACATCCCTACCTCGGGCGCAGACAGATAGCGCGGCCCGGTGGCAAGACACCAGAATGCCACCGGCATCAGTATCGCGCCGTTGAAGATGATCCAGGCAGGGTTCTCGATCGAAAGGCCGGTGGGCAGTACGATTGCGAAACCGAGAGTCGCGGGAATGCCGGCGGCCAGCAGTGGAACGAAGCCCATCTCTTTGCGCGACGCCCGACCGATGGTGATTGCCGAAGCAAGGATAAAGGCGCTGAGCAGCGCCATCGCATCGCCGAACATATGACCACCGGCCAATCCGTTGTAAACAATCAGGCTGACACCGAAAACCATAGCCATCATGGTCGCTATAGTGGCCACGGCCGGTCGCTCCTTCAGGAATACCCACGACAAGAGGGCGCCGAACATCGGGTTGAACGCAACGATGAACACGACGTTTGCCGTCGCCGTATTGAAAACTGCCAGCAGGAACGTCAACGTCGAAAGCCCGTAGAGCAAGCCCGCCGCGACGCCATGGCGTCCGGGCAGCAGGACCGGCCAGGCTCCCCTTCCATATCGTATCGCGCAAACAACGAGCAGCGTCACGATAACTGTGGTGATGCTGCGCGTGCCGAGGATTGACCACATGTCGCCATGTGCGAGACGGACGAGGGGGATGTCCATGGAGAGAGCAAGACCGCCGATCGCCGTCAGCAGCAGGCCCTTCCGATGGTCGGACAGAGCGGGTAGGGGCATTTAGTCGTGGATGCTTTCAGGCAAAATGGAAGGATCGAAACGCTCCCAGCCCCGCGGCGTGAGATGCTCCTGCGGCTGGAAGCGTGTCTTGTAGTCCATTTTCCGCGAGCCTTGAACCCAATAGCCGAGATATACGTGTGGCAGGCCGAGCGCCTTTGCGCGCCGGATGTGGTCCAGGATCATGAAGGTGCCGAGCGAACGCCGTTCGAGCTCAGGACTGAAATAGGAATAGACCATCGACAGACCGTCGCTCATGGTGTCGGTAAGCGCTGCCGCAACCAATTCCCCGCTCGGCCGGGCCTCGAGGCCGGAGCCCTCCTCGCGACGACGGTATTCTATGATCTTGGTGTTGACGTGCGTGTCCTCGACCATGATCGCGTAGTCGAGCACCGTCATGTCGGACATGCCGCCTTGCTGATGTCGGTAGTCCAGGTAGCGGCGAAAAAGCGAATATTGTTCGCTGGAGGGTTGGGCCGGAAACTCCGTCGCGATGATATCGGCATTGGTCGCCAGCACCCGCTTCATCGATTTCGTCGGCTCGAACTCCTGCGCGAGGATGCGCACCGAAATGCATGCGCGACAGGCTTCGCAGGCCGGGCGGTAGGCAATATTCTGCGAGCGACGAAAGCCACCCTGCGTCAGGATGTCGTTCATTTCGGCCGCGCGCGGGCCGACGAGATGCGTGAAGACTTTGCGTTCCATCTCGTGGGCCAGATAGGGGCAGGCAGCCGGGGCCGTCAGATAAAACTGCGGTGATGGCGTTGTCTGCGTGTTCATCTGCTGCGGAGATTTCCTTTGGTTAGATGCTTATAACAACAGCATGACTTAAGAAAAGAAAACGTCAACAGCGCGGCGAATGTCCGCGCGTGTTGACCTGCTATACTTTCGGATATGGGCCGCAAGTTTCTCCGGCAAAGGCCGGAGAAACGACGCTATTTCAGGGTGCCGAGCGAATTTTCAGGCTGTGCGAACCGTCACGGTGCCGACGAGAAAATCGTGAATGAGGCGGCTGCGCTCGGTGAACAGTCCGACAAGCAGAATCAGTGGAGTGAGAACAGAGTTCAGGATCCAGAACAGGGCGAGATGAACGATCGCAAGCAGGAAATCCATGCGCTGCCCGTCCACACGCGCGATCGCGATGCCCATGGCCCGCATTCCGAGCGAAGCCTGACTGGCACCACCGACCGTGAACCCGAAATAGAGGCCAGCGACGATCACGAACAGTGCGGGGTAGAGAAAGAAGCCAAGCCCCAGGGTGACGATCGACAAAAAGAACAGCACCACCGCGGCCGGGATGCAGAGCAGCAGAATGATGACGTAGTCGAGAACGAATGCGAAGACGCGACGGCTCAGCGTGCCGCTATAGGCGCGCCAGTCGTCCGGTGCGGCATAGAGCGGGTTCGGGTTGAGCGTCATCTTTGCGGTCTCCTTTCGAGAAGCGATGCCGCAAATATGGTATCGCTGCTCTCAAATGCAATATTGGCGGGCAACGATCAGCGTTTTGCCAACAGTCTCGCAACCTCGACAGCAAAATAAGTCAGAACGCCGTCGCATCCGGCGCGCTTGAATGCCAGCAGCGTTTCCAGCATCGCCCGCTCGCCGTCGATCCAGCCGTTTATCGCAGCTGCCTTGATCTGCGAGTATTCGCCCGAAACCTGGTAGGCGAATGTCGGCAGGCCGAATGCTTCCTTCATGCGCCAGCAGATGTCGATATAGGGCAGGCCAGGCTTCACCATGAGCATGTCGGCGCCTTCTTCGACGTCGAGTGCGGCGTCCCTGATGGCTTCGGTGCCGTTGGCCGGATCGATGTAGTAGGTCTTCTTGTCGCCCTTCAGCAGGCCACCGGTGGAGATTGCCTCGCGATACGGTCCATAGAACGCCGAGGCGAACTTGGTCGCGTAGCTCATGATGCCTACATCCTGATGGCCGGCGGCATCCAGCGCCCTGCGGATTGCACCGATCCGACCGTCCATCATTTCCGAGGGCGCAATGATATCGGAGCCGGCGTCGGCCTGCATGACCGCTGCGCGACAGACCTGCTCCACGGTTTCGTCGTTGACGATCTTGCCGTTCCGCAAGATGCCGTCGTGACCATGGCTGGTGAAAGGATCAAGCGCCACATCGGTGATAACGCCGATATTGGGGACCGCTTTCTTGATTGCGGCCGTTGCCTGATTGATCAGATTGTTGACCTCTAGGCTATTGGATCCGGTGTCGTCTCGCAGTTCCATTTCGATATTTGGGAAGGTCGCGATCGCCGGAATGCCGAGATCGGCGGCCTCTTTTGTGGCCTCGACCAGCTTGTCTACGCTCATGCGGTTGACGCCGGGCATGGCCGGGATCGGTTCGACGATGCCCGAACCCGGAACGACGAAGACCGGCCAGATGAGATCGTCCACCGTCACACGGTTTTCCTGCACCAACCGACGGGTCCAGTCAGCTTTGCGGTTGCGGCGCATGCGGCGGTGGCCGGTGATTTCATCGACGAGGTGCGTCTTGTCCTGCATGATCACTAACTTTCAGTCATTCCACTTGTCGGTGTGCTCATTATCATGCTGCCTGCAGAATCGAAACCGGACGATTGGCCGCAATGGAGGAAGCGCTGGCGAAGACGCAACCGCAGCCCTATTGTTTGGAGCATGGATGCTGATTCTCCGACAATACCGAAAAGCACGCTGACAAGCGTTCTCTTTGTCCTTTTCCTGCGGCTGGTTGCAATCTCCTGCTTCTGGTTCGGCTTGCAGTATTGGGCGATGCTCGTCGGTTATTCGCTCGTCGGCGCGGGACGCTTCGATCTTCTTAGCCTGCCGTGGAAGGTGGCCAGTACGTGTCTGGCTGTCGTCTTTCCGGTAGCAGCGCTCGGTCTATGGCTTGTCGTGTCGTGGGGACCGGTGATCTGGGTGCTTGCTGCTGGCGGCCAGATCATCATGTATGGGTTCCTGCCGGAGATCTTCGGAGCCAACCGTCTTATCATCCTGCTGCACATTCTAGTCGCTGTTTTATATTGGGTATTTCGCTTCATCCTGTGGCAGGAGAAGCGCAGACGGCGGGAGCAGGTAAGCGTTGATTTACCCTGATACAACGATGGGTTTTCGGTAAGGCACTGTTAAGCCTGCAGTTTAAGTAGAATTTTATTTGTATTCGATAGTGTCTGTCTCAAGGCGGGAAGAAAACCAACACCGCCAAACAAACAGTGAGGCAGTCATCATGAACACGAAAATCAAGCCGCAGGCGGTATCGAACTTCCGTGACCAGCAGGAGCAGGGCATCCGTGATCTTTACATGGAATCGCTTCATCTTGTTGAACGTCTTCACCGCCGTCTCCTCGACGTCATCAAGGATGAGTTCGACCGTCAGGGTCGCAGCGACGTCAATGCCGTCCAGGCGCTTCTCCTTTTCAACATCGGCAACTCGGAGCTGACCGCTGGCGAACTTCGCTCGCGCGGCTACTACCTGGGCTCCAACGTGTCCTACAACGTCAAGAAGCTCGTCGACCTCGGCTTCATCAACCATCAGCGCTCGCGTATCGACCGCCGTTCGGTTCGCATCAGCCTGACGGAAACCGGCCAGGACATCGCTGAAACCGTTGGCAAGCTTTATGAGCGCCACATCGCCTCGATTGACAAGGTCGGCGGCATCGGCACGGACGAATTCACGCAGATGAACAAGCTGCTGACCCGTCTCGACCGTTTCTGGAACGATCAGATCCTGTACCGTCTCTAAGGAATACGACCCTCCAAGGTCAAAGAAAACCGGATGCGTTTCCCTGCGCGTCCGGTTTTGTCATTGAAGGTCCCGTGTCATCTTTGCAACGCATGGCAGACAAGCGCAATCGCCTGTTTTCAAGCCGTTTTTTAGCCGCTATTAACCCGCACAGTTTGTGCAACGTTGCTTGCCATCGACGGTTGAGTTCTGCGCCGGTGACACGAATTGGCCATATTAGCATGTCAGCGGAAACGCACGGCAACTGGGGCTTCCCAAATCAGAGGTCCGATAACCTCGCGCTGCCAGCTCGCAATCATGTGATCGCGGGTGGCGGATTTTTGTGATGCGCCGTGGCAACGGGTTGATAGGGATCTGCGTTCTCGCAGTGATAGGGCAAAGGCCGCCGGTCTCTCAAGCAGCGGCAATACAGTGGTTGGGATGATGTCGAAAAAAAACGGAACTGAAGTTCTCTCTCGCCGGGCGTTTCTAGCCTCTGCGGCAATCATCGGTGCGGGCGCGGTCGCAGCACCCGCTTTGGCGCAGACGGCGATCGATTCGTTGATCAATGCGCCCGAACGCGGCGACTGGGACGATCAGTTCGATGCGAAGGCTGCTTCCCGCACGGCGACGGCTATCGTTTCCAATACGCCGATCCTCGGACCGCAATCGGTCGGCAGCATGCAGCAGGCCATTTCGCAGTATCAGCAGATCGCATCAGCCGGCGGCTGGCCCCAGGTCAATCCGGGCGAGCAGCGCCTTCAGATCGGCGTCACCGACCAGTCGGTTCAAGCTCTTCGCCAGCGTCTCGCCATCACCGGCGACCTGCCGCGCGAAGCCGGCATGTCCTCGGCGTTCGACTCCTATGTCGATGGTGCCGTGAAGCGCTTCCAGGCCCGCCACGGTCTTCCGGCCGACGGCGTTATCGGCGAATTCACGCTGAAGGCGATGAACATTCCGGCCGACGTGCGCCTGCAGCAGTTGAACACCAACTTCATCCGCCTGCAGACCTTCCCGGCAGAGCTCGGCCGTCGCCACGTCATGGTCAACATTCCGGCCGCCTACGTCGAGGCCGTCGAAGACGGCAGCGTGGCGACGCGCCATGCGGCCGTCGTCGGCCGTCTCAGCCGCCCCACGCATCTCGTCAACTCGAAGATCTACGAGGTTATCCTCAATCCTTACTGGACCGCGCCGCGCTCGATCGTCGAGAAGGACATCGTGCCGCTGATGCGAAAGGATCCGACCTATCTGGAGAGAAACGCCATTCGCCTCCTCGATGGCAAGGGCAACGAGGTTGCCCCGGAAACGATCGACTGGAACGCCGAGAAGGCTCCGAACCTGATGTTCCGGCAGGACCCCGGCAAGATCAACGCCATGGCGTCGACGAAAATCAACTTCTACAACAAGAACGGCGAGTACATGCACGACACGCCGCAGCAGGGCCTGTTCAACAAGCTCATGCGCTTTGAGTCGTCGGGCTGCGTCCGCGTTCAGAACGTCCGCGATCTGACGAATTGGTTGCTTCGCGACACTCCGCCGTGGTCGCGCCAGCAGATGGAGCAGGTCATCACGACCCGCGTCAACACGCCGATCAAACTTGCCGAGGAAGTTCCGGTTTACTTCGTCTATATCTCAGCTTGGGGCATGCCTGACGGCGTCGTGCAGTTCCGCGACGACATCTACCAGATGGATGGCAACGCCGAACTGGCGCTCGATACAACCGCTGGCACGGAACAACCCGTTCAGTAAGGCCAGGGCCACCTGTCCTGCAATTTGCTTTCGAAGCCGCGCCTTTCCGGGCGCGGTTTTTTGTTGCGCGTAGATTGCCTAGCAAATGTCGTTCTTCGTATTGCTCTCGTGAAGGCGGAAGGCTAAAGCTTCGCGCATTCAAGTTGAGGAGCCCGCCCATGACAAATGCTTCCACTCAGACCTTCTTCAATCGTTCGCTTGCCGACACCGATCCGGACATCTTCGGCGCGATCGAAAAGGAACTCGGCCGCCAGCGGCATGAGATCGAACTCATTGCCTCGGAAAACATCGTTTCCCGTGCGGTACTGGAAGCCCAGGGCTCCATCATGACGAACAAGTACGCCGAAGGCTATCCGGGCAAGCGCTACTATGGCGGCTGCCAGTTCGTCGATATCGCCGAAGAACTGGCGATCGACCGCGCCAAGAAGCTCTTCGGGGTCAACTTCGCCAACGTTCAGCCGAACTCAGGTAGTCAGATGAACCAGGCCGTTTTCCTGGCGCTGCTGCAGCCGGGCGACACGTTCATGGGCCTCGACCTCAACTCGGGCGGCCACCTGACGCACGGTTCGCCGGTCAACATGTCCGGCAAGTGGTTCAACGTCGTCTCTTACGGCGTCCGCGAAGGCGACAACCTGCTCGACATGGACGAAGTCGCTCGCAAGGCTGAAGAAACCAAGCCGAAACTTATCATCGCCGGCGGCACAGCCTACTCCCGTATCTGGGACTGGAAGCGTTTCCGCGAGATCGCCGACTCCGTCGGCGCCTATCTCATGGTCGATATGGCCCACATCGCCGGTCTCGTTGCCGGCGGCCAGCATCCGTCGCCGTTCCCGCATTGCCACGTTGCCACGACAACGACCCACAAGTCGCTTCGTGGTCCGCGCGGTGGTGTTATCCTGACGAACGACGAGGATCTGGCGAAGAAGTTTAATTCGGCAGTATTTCCCGGTCTGCAGGGCGGTCCGCTGATGCACATCATCGCTGCCAAGGCCGTCGCCTTCGGTGAAGCGTTGCAGCCTGAGTTCAAGGACTATGCAGCCCAGATCGTCAAGAACGCCAGGGCGCTTGCCGAAACCCTGATCGCAGGCGGCCTGGACGTGGTTTCCGGCGGCACCGACAACCACCTCATGCTGGTGGACCTTCGCAAGAAGAACGCGACCGGCAAGCGCGCGGAATCGGCGCTCGGCCGGGCCTATATCACCTGCAACAAGAACGGCATCCCGTTCGATCCTGAAAAGCCTTTCGTCACCTCGGGCGTGCGCCTCGGCACACCGGCAGGCACGACGCGCGGCTTCAAGGAAGCGGAATTCAAGGAAATCGGCAACCTCATCGTCGAGGTTCTCGACGGCCTGAAGGTGGCCAACTCCGACGAAGGCAATGCAACTGTCGAAGCAGCCGTGCGTGGCAAGGTGATGAACCTCACCGGTCGCTTCCCAATGTACGACTACATCGGCTAAGGATAGCGCATGCGCTGCCCATTTTGCGGATCGGAAGACACACAGGTCAAGGATTCACGCCCGGCGGAGGACAATACGTCCATCCGCCGCAGGCGTATCTGTCCTGATTGCGGCGGCCGTTTCACGACTTTCGAGCGCGTCCAGTTGCGCGAGCTGATGGTGTCGAAGAAGACGGGCCGCAAGGTGCCTTTCGACCGCGACAAGCTGGTTCGCTCCTTCGAGATCGCGCTGCGCAAGCGTCCGGTCGACCGGGATCGCATTGAGCGTGCTGTCTCCGGTATCGTCCGGCGGCTGGAAAGTTCCGGCGAGGTGGAGATTAGCTCCGAACAGATCGGCCTTCAGGTGTTGGAAGCCCTGAAGAGCCTCGATGACGTTGGTTTCGTTCGTTATGCGTCGGTCTATCGCGACTTTTCTCATGCGGAGGATTTCGAGAAGGTCATCTCCGAGATCAACGCCAAGATCGCCCGCGATCCCTTGGATATATAGGCCATGAGCGCTTCGCCTGACGACGCGCGTTTCATGCAGGAGGCGATCCGGCTTGGTCTTCTCCATCTTGGCCAAACATCGACCAACCCGTCGGTCGGCTGCGTCATCGTCCGCAACGGCGAGATTGTCGGCCGCGGCGTGACCGCCATCGGCGGCCGCCCGCACGCCGAGCCGCAGGCCTTGGCAGAAGCCGGCGAATTGGCACGCGGCGCCACGGCCTTTGTGACGCTGGAACCCTGCTCGCATCACGGCAAGACGCCTCCCTGCGCTGAAGCTTTAATTGCCTATGACGTCGGCCGCGTCGTCATAAGCGTCGCGGATCCGGACCCGCGAGTTTCGGGCAGGGGTATCGCCATGCTGCGCGACGCAGGTATTGAGGTCGACGCCGGCATCCTGGAAAAAGAGGGCAGGCGGTCTCTCGCCGCCTATCTCACGCGTCAGACGAAGCATCGCCCCTATGTGATTCTCAAACTTGCAGTTTCTGCTGACGGAATGATCGGCAGAAAGGGGGAGGGTCAGATTGCCGTTACTGGCGCTACAGCGCGCGCTGAGGTGCAGAAACTCCGAGCGGAAACCGATGCGATCCTCGTGGGTATCGGGACGGCGATTGCGGACGATCCGCTGTTGACTGTCCGCGCGGTTGGCCTTGAGGGGCGGTCGCCGATCCGCATCGTGCTCGATGAAAAACTCTCATTGCCGCTGAGCAGCAAGCTTGTCGCGACCGCAAGGGACGTCCCGGTCATTGTCGTCGCAGCCGAGCCGCCCCACTTCGACAATAGCGACGACGCGGAATTTTTAGGCCGCCGTGCCGCGCTTGATGCGGCCGGCGTTGAAGTCGTTCAGTGCAATCCCTATCGTCTGGATGAGCTTCTTCCCGCTCTTGCCTCCCGGGGCATCTCGTCATTGCTTGTCGAGGGTGGGGCGAAAACAGCGCGGCTTTTCCTCGAGGGCGGTTATGTCGATCGCATCCTGCTCTACGAAGGGCCGGGCATCATTGGAGACGGCGGTATTGAAACGCCGCTGGACAAAACCGATATGCCATCCGGCTTTACCCACGTGGGCACCTTCATTGTCGGCGACGACCGCCGGGAAGAATACGAAAGAGACGTTTGATGTTTACCGGAATTGTCACTGATGTCGGCACGATCGAGGCCGTTTCGCCTTTGAAGGAAGGAATCAGGCTTCGTGTGGCCACGAGCTACGATCCTTCGACGATTGACATGGGCGCCTCGATCTCCCATTCCGGCATCTGCCTGACCGTGACCGGTCTGCCGGGCGAGGGAAGCAACGGCCGCTGGTTCGAAGTCGAAGCATGGGAAGAAGCACTGCGGCTGACGACCATCGCGACCTGGGAGGAAGGCAGTCGCGTCAACCTGGAGCGCTCGTTKAAGATCGGGGATGAGCTGGGCGGCCACATCGTCTCCGGGCACGTGGACGGCAAGGCCGAGATCCTGTCCGTTAGGGAAGAGGGGGATGCCACGCGATTTCGCCTGCGGGCGCCGGAGCACCTGGCAAAATTCGTGGCGCCTAAGGGATCGATTGCGCTCGATGGCACGTCGCTGACGGTCAATGTCGTCGAAGGCACCGATTTCGATGTCCTTTTGATCCGACATACCCTGGAAGTGACGACCTGGGGCGCACGCACGGCCGGCGATTTCGTGAATTTTGAAGTGGATACGATGGCGCGCTATGCCGCTAGGCTGGCGGAATTCCCGAGCGCGAAAGCAGAATAACCTCTCCATGGTAGTTTGCCCGCCCCGCCGCCCGGAAGCCGAGCTTTTCTGCGACGCGCAACGAGGCTGCGTTTTCGGGGGCGACGATGCAACTTATCGGTTTTGATGGGAAGTGGTTTTCTGCCCAAGCGATGAGCGCCCGCAACGCTTCAGTCGCATAGCCGCGGCCCTGGGCAGCCGGAAGTAGAGCCCAGCCGGCCTCCAGAGTTCCCTCGGTCGTGATCGGCTTCATGTCCCGTTTCATGTCGAGGAAACCCGCTTCACCGACAAAGCGGCCGCTCTGCTTTTCCTCGATCGCCAGAAAGCCGAAACCCAGATGATGCCACATTCCGGCCACGCGCAGCAGGCGCGCCCAGGCCTGCTCGCGTGTCGAAGGAGCGCCGCCGATGAAGCGGACGACGGCTTCATCGCTCCACATGGCCTGATAGTCTTCGAAGTCTTCAACGGTATGCGGCCTCAGCGATAGCCGTTCCGTCTCGATGGTCGGAATGATCGTCATGAAATGCCCCTTGAAGCTCTACTACGCGCCCGGTTCGCCATCCCAATAATCCAGATTGCCTGCTTGGCGTCCCATGAAACGGAAGCGGCTCGCATTGTCGCGATTGGTCTTGGCAAGGAATTTTCCGGAATCGGGGTACTCGACGATCTCGGTTTTGGCATTGGTCGAAATGCCGAGATAGATGAGGGGCGTAGATCCCGTATTGATGATCTGGTGTGCCGTCTCCGGTCCACCGGCCGGCGCCCCGAGCGTGTCGCCCTTTCTGATCGCATACCGTTCCCGGCCAAAGCGGTATTCGCCGTTTCCCTCGATGATGAAGAACAATTCGTCTTCGACATGGTGGTTGTGAAACGGACAGCTCGACTTGCCTGGCGGAACTTCGTTGTAGCTGATGCCGAGCCCTGCCAGGCCAATAAGCGACCCAAACGAGACGTCGTTGCTTTCATACAGCTCTCCCTGCACCGAACGATCGAGCTTGAGATCGGCAATATTGACAATAGGGGACTTTTGGACAGACATCGTTACCTCCTGCTGCGCCGGCAGGAGGCCCTATCCGGACGGAAAACACAACCCGTCACGCCCAAACAACGACATCGTTGCGTTGGGATGCGCGGTTGTGTTGCGGCGGCATTTCGAGTGCTGCGAAACAAACATATGGTCAGCCCTTCAGCCCGTACCGGGCGTTCCCTGACGAGATTTCCGATTTTGCACTTCAGCCATGAGCCGAATTTGCTTGCCATTCGTCCAAAGGCATGTTTTGACCGCGGCCTGCCGCGTGGCAGTCCTCTAAGAAATGAAGGTGAAGCATGGCGCGAGAAACCGCTCCCCATATTCTGATCGTCGAAGCTCGCTTCTACGACGACATGGCTGATGCCCTTCTTGAAGGTGCGACCTTTGCCTTGAAGGAAGCCGGAGCGACTTACGATGTCGTGACCGTTCCTGGTGCGCTTGAGATCCCCGCAGCGATTGCCATGGCGCTCGACGGAGCGGATAATGACGGCACGAACTACGATGGCTATGTGGCGCTTGGCATGGTGATCCGCGGGGAGACCTATCATTTCGACATCGTGTCGAATGAATCCTCGCGCGCATTGATGGATCTCGCGGTCAGCGAATCTCTTGCCATCGGAAACGGCATTCTCACTGTCGAAAATGACGAACAGGCCTGGGCGCGCGTACGCCGCTCGGACAAGGATAAGGGCGGATTTGCCGCTCGCGCAGCTCTCACGATGATCGAGCTGAAGACGAAACTGGGTGCATAACGAATGAGCAACGAAAACTCGGAGCGTCCGGTCAAGACAGCGAACCAGCGTGGCGCGGCGCGCCTTGCTGCGGTTCAGGCCCTCTATCAGATGGATATCGGCGGGACGGGCGTACTTGAGATCGTCGCAGAGTACGAAGCGCACCGCCTCGGGCAGGAAATCGACGGCGAGACCTACCTGAAGGCCGACGCCTCGTGGTTCCGGTCGATCGTGTCCGGTGTCGTGCGAGAACAGACGCGTCTCGATCCTCTGATTGCCTCCGCGCTGCAGGACGATTGGGCACTGTCGCGTCTCGACAGCACGGTTCGTGCCATCCTGCGTGCCGGCGTTTTCGAGCTTATTGAGCGCAAGGACGTCCCGGTCGCCGTCATCGTCACGGAGTATGTCGAGATCGCACAGGCCTTCTTTAGCGACGATGAGCCCAAGCTTGTCAACGCCGTCCTTGATCGCATTGCGAAACAGGTTCGCGGCGAAGCCAAGAAGTAGCATGTTGCGCACGGTCGGCTGACCGCTCCTCATTGAAGCCGTTCCTCCTTTCCCGTTGCTCCGTAAGGGTTTTCAGCCCTTGCGGGCTTGACGTCCTGTTTTCCTCCACGCAATCTCCGCCCGACGTTGCCGCATTTCTGAGGGAGGAAATCGAGTCGACGTGTTCGCAGCCGGAGAGGGAGTGAGCTCCGGCTCTTTTGGAGGAAAGAGCGAAATGACCATTCTTTTATGCGTAATTGCATGCGGTCTGCTCTCGGTGGTTTACGCCATCTGGGCAACCAGATCGGTGCTGGCCGCCGATCAGGGAAATAGCCGCATGCAGGAAATTGCGGGTTATATCCGCGAAGGCGCGCAGGCCTATCTGACGCGTCAGTACAAGACCATTGCCATCGTTGGTATCGTTGTTTTCGTTGCAGCCTGGCTGCTACTCTCCGGCACCGCTGCAATCGGCTTTCTAATCGGCGCGGTTCTGTCCGGCGCTGCCGGCTTTATCGGCATGCATGTCTCTGTTCGCGCCAACGTCCGTACAGCTCAGGCTGCATCGCAAAGCCTTTCGGCCGGGCTCGACATTGCGTTCAAATCAGGTGCGATCACGGGCATGCTGGTGGCCGGTTTGGCTCTTCTTGGCGTATCCATCTACTATTTCGTATTGACTGTCGTCCTTGGTCACGGAGCCGGCTCACGCGAGGTGATCGATTCGCTGGTCGCGCTTGGCTTCGGTGCGTCCCTGATATCGATTTTCGCCCGTCTCGGCGGCGGCATCTTCACCAAGGGTGCGGACGTCGGCGGCGATCTCGTCGGCAAGGTCGAAGCGGGCATTCCCGAAGACGACCCGCGCAACCCTGCGACGATCGCTGACAACGTTGGCGACAATGTCGGCGATTGCGCCGGTATGGCTGCTGACCTTTTCGAAACCTATGCGGTCTCCGTGGTCGCGACCATGGTTCTCGCATCGATCTTCTTTGCCGGAACGCCGATCCTGCAATCGGCGATGCTCTACCCGCTGGCGATCTGCGGCGCCTGCATCATCACCTCGATCATCGGTACTTTCTTCGTCAAGCTCGGCAGCAACGGTTCGATCATGGGCGCGCTCTACAAGGGCCTCATCGTGACCGGCCTTCTGTCGATTGTCGGTCTCGGCGCAGCGACGTCGCTGACGATCGGCTGGGGATCGATCGGCTCGGTTGGCGGTGCAGATATCACCGGGACAAACCTCTTTATGTGCGGATTGGTCGGTCTCATCGTCACGGCGCTTATCGTCGTCATCACCGAGTACTATACCGGCACGAACAAGAGACCGGTCAATTCGATCGCCCAGGCGTCGGTCACCGGCCACGGCACGAACGTGATTCAGGGTCTGGCGGTGTCGCTTGAATCGACCGCATTGCCCGCCATCGTCATCGTTGCGGGCATACTTGCCACCTACCAGCTTGGCGGTCTCTTCGGCACGGGTATTGCGGTGACCGCAATGCTCGGGATTGCCGGTATGATCGTCGCGCTCGATGCTTTCGGTCCCGTGACGGACAATGCCGGTGGTATTGCCGAAATGGCGCATCTTCCGCCGGAAGTTCGCAAATCGACGGACGCGCTCGATGCCGTCGGCAATACCACGAAGGCCGTTACCAAGGGGTATGCGATCGGTTCCGCTGGCCTCGGTGCCCTCGTGCTCTTTGCTGCCTATTCATACGATCTCAAGTATTTCGCGGCGAATGGCGACAAATATCCGTACTTCGCGGACGTTGGCCCGATCTCGTTCGATCTCTCCAATCCTTATGTCGTCGCCGGTCTGCTGTTCGGCGGCCTGATTCCCTATCTGTTCGGTGGCATCGCGATGACTGCAGTCGGCCGTGCAGCGGGTGCGATCGTCGAGGAGGTTCGTCGCCAGTTCAAGGAAAAGCCCGGCATCATGCAGGGTACGGAAAAGCCGGACTACGGCAGGGCCGTGGACCTGCTGACAAAGGCGGCGATCCGGGAGATGATCATCCCGTCGCTTCTGCCGGTGCTGGCGCCGATCGTCGTCTACTTCGGCGTTCTGCTCATATCAGGCTCGAAGGCTTCCGCTTTCGCGGCTCTCGGCGCATCGCTTCTCGGCGTCATCATCAATGGCCTCTTCGTGGCAATCTCCATGACATCGGGCGGCGGCGCGTGGGACAATGCCAAGAAGTCCTTCGAAGACGGTTTCGTCGACAAGAATGGCGTCCGCCACATGAAGGGTTCCGAAGCGCACAAGGCTTCGGTGACAGGCGATACCGTCGGCGATCCCTATAAGGATACTGCCGGCCCCGCCGTCAACCCTGCCATCAAGATCACCAACATCGTTGCGTTGTTGCTGCTCGCAGTTCTGGCCTGATCGTCTCAGGCAGACAATGAAAAACCCGCCGGAGCGATCCGGCGGGTTTTTCTGTGGACACCGAAGTCCTTAACGCAGGCTGGCCGGATTCTGCGGCGACGCTTGCGGGCCGCTGCCCCCGCCGAAGAGGCCCTTTGCCATGTTCGCCGCACTGCCGCCGGAGAGCAACTGCTGGAGGAAGGTGAGATCCTTGCCGCCTGTCGGCGTCACGCGGTTGATCGTGTCGAAGACCTTGCCGTCCTTGAGCGTGTAGTTGGCGCGGCGCGTCACGATGCCGTCCTTGTCGAAATAGATCGCAAGAACACTTTGATCGACCACCTTCAGTTTCTGGAACGCTACGGAGCGCTCGCGCCGCTGCGAGATGTAGTAGAAGACCTCACCGTCGAAGGTTGCCGTGGTGGACGGCGTGCCGAGCGAAAGCAGAACCTGCTCGCGGCTCGACCCCTCGGGAACCAGGTTCAGGGACTGTTCGTCGGCGACGTAGCCACCGTTCAGAACTGTACCTGTTTGGCAGCCGGTCAATCCGGCGGAGGCAATCATGATGGCAATGGCGGCATTGCTGAGGAATTTCTTGTCAGACTTGAAATACCGTTTCTTCAACGACATCTACTCCCTTAAGGTATCGATAGCAGCCATTGGCCCTGCAAATATCGCTGATGCAAAACCTTTGTGGCCTTTCCGGGGTCGGATCGTAGCCACCGCTTCAACACGCTCCGATCAGAGGGCTGTCCCGAAAGCGGCCACCTTGGCATTGCAATTCGCGCCTGCTTCGGTAAACCAGCTTTCGAAATCATGCAACAAGGCCTGACGCAGCTTGGCGCGAAGAATAAGGCCTTTCCGGAAAAAACAATGATCTTCGGGCTCTTTGGCAAGAAAAACAACAATCAAGCAATCGTCGACCGGCAGTATCACGCGTTGACGTCTGCCGCGCGCATGCCTGATTTCTATGAACGATTGAACGTGCCGGACACCGTCATGGGACGGTTCGAGATGCTGTCGGTCGTGATGATCCTGTTCTTCCGCCGTACTCGCGCTTCCGCGACGAGCGGGCAGGAGATCGCACAGGAGATCGTCGATGCGTTCTTTGAGGATATCGATTATTCGATCCGCGAACTGGGCATAGGCGACAACAGCGTCCCCAAGCGGATGAAGAAGCTCGCTGGCATGTTCTATGGCCGGCTGGAAGCCTATTCCAGTGCGATGGATACATCCGATCCCGTCGCCTTGGCGGTGGCTCTCAGTCGGAATGTTCACCCCAAAGCGGTCGATACAGTCGACATGTCCGGGTTGGCGGACTGGATGTTTGCGGCGGAGGCCTATCTTTCGGCCCAATCGGAAGACGTCGTTGCGACAGGGTCGACAACGCTTCCGAAAGTTGCGTGAGGAGATCACAATGAAGAATTCAACAGACGGCGTACCTTTCTCCTATCTCGTCAAGGTTGGCCACATCTCCGCCAATCCTGTCGAGGTGCATCTGGAAGCCGACAAGAGAGAGCTTCAGGCGCTCGCGAAAACCTGGGATGTCCTGTCCGTGGACGAATTCCGGGCCGATCTGCAGATCGCTCGATGGAAGCGCGACGGCATCCGTGTCAAGGGCAGGGTGCAGGCCAAGCTCGTTCAGGCTTGCGTGGTCACCCTGGAGCCCGTCCCGTCTGCGATCGACGAAACGTTCGAGCAGATTTTCGTGCCGGAGAATTCGAAGCTCGCCCGTCGGCCGGCCAACGATGCCGGCGAAATGGTGCTCGACCCCGATGGTCCGGATCTGCCGGAAAGCTTTTCCGGCGACACGATCGATGCCGGCGAAGTCGTCGCAGAATTCGCTGCCCTGGCGATCGATCCCTATCCCCGCAAGGACGGCATAGAGTTTGGAAGTCATATAGAAGACACCAGCGAAAACGATAAGAAGCCATCCGCCTTCGCAGTATTGAAGGACTGGAAAAAGGACTGAAAGCCGTTGGTTATTTGACACAATTCAGTTGTAAGCGACGGGAAAACCGGTATTTTGGCCGAAATTTCACCCCTCGAAGGTGAAAAACAAGGATCAGGGACGCGTGATCAAAATCTCTCTCGACCTCATGGGTGGCGACTTTGGTCCCCAGGTTGTCATCCCCGGTGCCGCCAAGGCACTGGAACGGCATCCGGACATGTCTTTCGTGATGTACGGTTTGAAGGAACAATGCGAGCCGATTCTCAACAGGTTTCCGAAGCTTAAAGAGAAGTCCGTTTTCCATGACTGCGAGCTGGCTGTCCGCATGGACGAGAGGCCGAGCCAGGCGCTCCGCCGTGGCCGTTACGTCTCCACCATGTGGCGCTCGATCGAGGCTGTTAAGACCAGGGAAGCCGATGTTGCCGTTTCGGCTGGCAATACCGGTGCGCTGATGGCGATGGCCAAGTTCTGTCTGCGCACGATGGCTAACATCGAGCGCCCAGCGATCGCTGCAATCTGGCCGACGCTGAAAGGCGAGAGCATCGTGCTCGACGTCGGCGCGACGATCGGCGCGGATTCCCAGCAGTTGATGGACTTCGCGCTCATGGGTGGTGCCATGGCGCGCGCGCTTTTCGATGTTGAGCGCCCGACAATCGGTCTCCTCAACGTCGGTGTCGAAGAGATCAAGGGTCAGGAAGAGGTCAAGGAAGCCGGTCGCCTGCTTCGCGAAGCCAACCTCGACTCGCTGGAGTATTTCGGCTTTGTGGAGGGGAACGATCTCGGCAAGGGAACTGTCGATGTGGTCGTGACCGAGGGCTTTTCCGGAAACATTGCGCTCAAGACGGCTGAAGGCACGGCACGCCAGATCGGCGAGTACCTCCGCGCGGCCATGTCCCGCACGCTGCTTGCCAAAATCGGCTATCTCCTTGCCAAAGGCGCCTTTGACATGCTGCGTGAGAAGATGGACCCGAGCAGGGTCAACGGCGGCGTGTTCCTCGGCCTGAATGGCGTTGTCATCAAGAGCCATGGCGGTGCCAATGCCGAAGGTATCGCGGCCGCCATCGAAGTCGGCTACGATATGGCCAAGAACGGCCTCAATCAGAAAATAGAAAACGATCTGCAAAAATATCATGCCAAGCGGCTGCCCCCGATCGGGCCGGAAGCTGCATGAGCGACGGGGTTTAGTAAATATGATCCGTTCAGTGGTTCGCGGGTTCGGAGCCGCGCTTCCGAAGCGCGTTATGACCAATCGCGACATGGAAGACGTTGTGGACACCTCCGATGAATGGATTGTCCAGCGCACAGGTATTCGTCAGCGCTACGTTGCAGGCGACGACGAGACTACGTCTTCGCTCGGCGAGGCAGCTGCGCGCGCAGCGCTTGAAAACGCGGGCCTGACTGCTGCCGACATCGACATGATCATCTGCGCCACGTCGACCCCGGACAATACCTTCCCGGCAACCGCCGTGGATATCCAGAACCGTCTCGGCATGAGCCATGGCTTTGCCTTTGACGTTCAGGCGGTTTGCAGCGGGTTTGTCTATGCCGTCACGACGGCTGACGCCTACATCCGCGGCGGCTTGGCCAAGCGCGTTCTGGTCATCGGTGCGGAGACCTTTTCGCGCATTCTCGATTGGAATGACCGTACAACCTGCGTGCTCTTCGGCGACGGCGCGGGTGCGATCGTGCTCGAGGCGTCGCAAGGCGAGGGCGCGACGACTGACCGTGGCGTGCTGACGGCGCACCTGCGTTCGGATGGCTCGCACAAAGAGAAGCTCTACGTCGACGGTGGCCCGTCGACCACGGGAACGGTCGGTAAGCTGCGCATGGAGGGCCGCGAAGTCTTCAAGTACGCAGTCGGCATGATTACCGACGTCATTCAGGCGGCTTTCGATGCCACTGGCACGACCGCTGACGATCTGGATTGGCTGGTGCCGCACCAGGCGAACCGGCGCATTATCGATGGCTCGGCGAAGAAGCTGCACATTGAGCCTGAAAAGGTCGTCATTACCGTCGATCTCCACGGCAACACGTCAGCCGCGTCTATCCCGCTTGCGCTTGCAACGGCTGCGGGTGACGGTCGCATCAAGAAGGGCGATCTCGTCATGCTGGAGGCGATGGGCGGCGGCTTCACATGGGGCGCCGTGCTTCTGCGCTGGTAACCGTCTAAAATCGAAAAAACTGACAACGAACAAGAGCTTGACCGTAGGGCGCAAGACAAATACTCTTCGTTTGTTTTCATAAAACTAAACGGATGGGCGGGGAAACCATGACCGGAAAAACAGTCACGCGAGCAGACCTGGCGGAATCGGTTTTTCGCAAGGTCGGTCTGTCCAGAACGGAATCGGCAGAGCTCGTGGAGACTGTAATCGACGAGATCTGTAACGCCATCGTTCGTGGCGAGACCGTCAAGCTCTCCTCTTTTGCGACATTCCAGGTGCGCGACAAGAACGAGCGCATCGGTCGCAACCCGAAGACCGGTGAGGAGGTGCCTATTTCGCCCCGCCGTGTGATGACGTTCAAGGCGTCCAACGTCCTTAAGACTCGGATTTTGAAAGCCCATATGTCCCGCAAGGCTAAGCTCAAGCCTGCAAATCCGGCCGCTTGATCCTGCGGGTCTTGCAAGCCGAGGCTCGCTCCTCCGCAATCCGCGGTCAATTTCTCCCAGCGATTTTTGTGCTTATTCAAGACGTGACTTGAATTCGCGGCCGCAAACCRTTGAAATATGGTGAGTCGCGGCTCAACCACCTCTCGGTGTTGGAGCCCACGCCTTGCCGCCGGACGGCAGGCGCAGTGCGCCTGAAGATCGTGTAGGGAGTAATATGTTGGACAAAAGCCCGGATGCTTTCCGCACCATTAGCGAGGTGGCGGACGACCTAGATCTTCCCCAGCATGTTTTGCGCTTCTGGGAAACGCGGTTCCCGCAGATAAAGCCGATGAAGCGCGGTGGTGGGCGCCGATACTACCGGCCGGAGGACGTTGATCTTCTGAAGGGGATCCGCCATCTGCTCTACGACCACGGCTATACGATCAAGGGCGTGCAGAAGCTCCTGAAGACCAATGGCAACAAATTCGTCATTGCGATCGGCCACGGCGACCTTGCAAGCGTGCAGTCGTTGATGGGCCAGCAGGACGGTGATGCCGCCGAGCCGCGGGTCGGCATGTCCGAGGAGGACCAGGTCGTCGGCCGCGCCAAGCCGCCGATCACCCGCCGCTTCTTCAATTTCGTCGGAGGCGACGAAGAGTCGCCCGAGGTGTCGATCGGCAAGTCGAGCATCGGCAAGGAGGATCGAGCGCTTCTGCAGGAGGCGCTCTATGATCTTCTGGAATGCAAACGCCTGCTGGATCAGGTTCGCTGATCGGGACGTACAGACCAGCGTTGTCATTGTTTAAACCGACCGGCGCCTTCACACCGTGATGTTGGGGGGCTCAGCCTTGAAAATGATGCATAAAAGGAAACGTTCGTGTCCGCTTCCCGTACTGTTGCCGGCAAATCCTATGAGGCCTTTCTGTTCGACATGGATGGGACGCTGCTGAATTCCGTCGCCGTTGTCGAGAGGGTCTGGAGCAGCTGGGCAATACGGCATAGCCTCGAACCTGAGGTTTTCCTGAAGACGATCCACGGCATTCGCGCCGTCGACGTGATCCACCAGTTGGCCTTGCCGGGTGTCGATCCCGTTCACGAGGCAAAGCAGTTGCTGGACGAGGAAATGGAGGACGTAAACGGTATCGTCGAGATCCCCGGTGCGATCTCGTTCCTGAAGAGCCTTCCTCCGGAACGCTGGGCGATCGTGACATCTGCGCCCATTGAACTCGCCAGACGCCGTATGGCCGCGGCGGGCATTCCGATGCCTGCGGTGATGGTCAGCGGAGAGGAGGTCGCTGCCGGCAAGCCAAGCCCGGAATGCTACCTTCTCGGCGCCAGACGTCTTGGCGTCGATCCGACGAAATGCCTKGTTTTCGAAGATGCCGTTGCCGGCATCCTTGCAGGCGAGGCCGCAGGTGCAGATGTCACTGTGATAACCGCAACGCATGCGACGCCATTCGAAACACCGCATTTCTCGTTGCCCGACTACGTGGGCTACCGTGCCGTGACCTTCGAAGACGGGACGGTCGGTCTGGAGCGGTAGCCGCTACTGCTTGCGCGGCAGCGCCTGCTTCTTCATGCGCTCGAAAGACGCCAGCATCTTGGCCTTTACGGAGCCAAGCGTCCCAAGTTCGTGCCCGCAGGTGAAGCAGGTGATGATGTCGCTGTCCAGCGGCTCCGGTCGCTCGAACTTCATTCTGGTGTTCCTGCACTTCGGGCAGGGGATTTCGATCTGCATGTTGGTCAACTCCCTAGTACGAACTCCCCCCTTAGCCAGAAGGCTTCGACTGGGCAAGGGATTTGGCAGGGGATGCGGCCGCCGGAGCGCGAAGGGGTCGAGGCAGTCATGCTCCTCGCCAATGCTCCGGAACATAGAGAGCGGCCGGTGAAATCTGGTGGAGCTTCTTGCGTTGGCGTGCCCTTTTCCACGCCTTTCGCAACTTTTTATTCCGACCACATGATTTTCCGCTTGCACCGAAAATCCCGAAAGACTAACAGGATCAAGCCGTTTTCGGCATGACGGAATGTAGCGCAGTCTGGTAGCGCACTTGACTGGGGGTCAAGGGGTCGTCGGTTCAAATCCGGCCATTCCGATATTTTTCAAGGGCTTACGTTTATAGTGAGTTCACCCTTTAGAGCCAGTTAGTTTTTGAACTAGCTGGCTTTTCGATTCTCATCATCCAAATTGATAGAACCTCGCGGCGAATGCCATCGTCGATGCAGCGAAGCCGACCGCTCGCCATATCGTGGCTGCTCGTAGACTGGCGGGCTTGCCGGCCCAATCGCTAGGGGCGTCGTCGCCGTGGTCGATGGGCTGTGTAGGGAACTCGTTCGCGTCGAGCCGACACGCTCGAAAACCCCTCTAAAAAACGCACGTCAGAAGCATAAAAATTGGATCGTTCCAAAAGATCCTTGCCATTTTATGAGTTTATCCTGGACTATAGAGATCTTACCTACCGCTCGAGATCAAAGGTGGCGCCTATTTTTGCTGAAATAACAACAAATAGGCAGACCCTGATTTTCAGCGGTCGCCACGGCCATCGAAGAAAAGTTGCGAACGGGGAGCTTGACAAATTTGGATCGTTCCAATTATCTAGTTATGGCATTGGCGCAAGCCATGGGAGGAATTCATGGCAAAGGGGCGGATAACCGTCATAGACATAGCGAAGGCCGCAGGCGTGTCGAAATCGACCGTCTCGCTGGTGCTTCAAGGGTCCTCCCTGGTCAATGAGGGAACCCGGTCGAAGGTGAATGCCGTGATGCGCGACCTCGGCTACGTCTATAACCGAGGCGCGGCTAACCTTCGCAAGGCCGGCGCGAATTCGCGCATCGTCGGCGTCGTTGTCAACGATCTGACGAACGGCTTCTTTGCGGAACTTGCGGTCGGTGTCGACATGGTCGTTCAGTCGGCTGGGTTCGTGCAGTTCCTGTCGAATACCAGCGAGAGCATCGACAGACAGCGCGAAGTCATCGCGTCGATGCGAGAGCACGGAATTTCCGGGCTTCTCGTGTCCCCGGCCCGTGCGACCGAAGCCGTCGACTTCAAGCCCCTCATAGCTGCTGGCATTCCGGTCGTCGTCGTGGTCCGTAGCCTGCCGGGCGCAAAGGTCTCGTCCGTTGTCTCTGACAATCGCGCTGGCATCGCCGCCGCGGTGGCGCATCTTGCGTCGCTCGGCCATAGGCGCATTACCTTCCTCGGGGGGTTCCCGGACACCGCTGTCTTCGACGAACGTCTCGACGGCTACCGAACTGGCATGGAAGCCGCAGGCCTGGAATTGGACGAAGAGCTGGTCGTTTCTTCCGCGCCGTCGCGAGCGGGCGGGGCCGAGGCGATCGCCAAGGCGATGCTGCTCGCCGACAGACCGACTGCCACCGTGTGCTTCAATGACGCCGTTGCGTTCGGGGTGTGCGACGGCTTGCGGGCGCGCCGCATGGAGCCAGGCACCGATTTCGCAGTGGTCGGCTTCGACGACGTCATCGAGGCGCAAACTGCCGTTCCGGCGCTTACGACGATCGCCGTCGACCCGCAGGGCATGGGGAGGCGCGCCGCCCAGCTACTCCTGAAGCAGATCAACGCAGGCAAGGCTGAGGCGGAAACGGTAACGACCGGGGTTCGACTGGTGGTTCGCGAAAGCTGCGGAGCTTCCCAGACGGCAACCGCCGACTGCCGACCATCGAGAAGGACCTCTACGAAGCCATGGTAGAGGCCTCTCACCATGCGGTGAGAGGTGAAGGAAAGCAGGCCGCGACCGGCGAGGACGGAATTGGTCGTTCGCAACCGCGCTCGCCGTCAGCAAGGCGGCGCAGACCGGCGAGATCGTAAAAACCGAAACAGGACTCTGAGCAACGCAAATGAGCAAGCATATCACCCCGGCGGAAGCTGCCGCATTGATCCCCGACGGAGCCATTGTGTCGGTATCATCGTCCAGCGGTCTCGGCTGCCCCGACCTCATGCTCAAGGCCATTGGCGCAAGATTCGACAGCACCGGGCACCCGCGTGATATCACGACACTGCATCCGATCGCGGCCGGAGACATGAGCGGCATCAAGGGTGTCGACCACATAGCCAAGAAGGGCCTGCTCAAGTGTATTATCGGGGGGTCGTATCCCTCGGGGCCGTCCAGCGCCGAGCCCCCGTTGATCTGGCAGATGATCACCAACAACGAGATTCCTGCCTACAATATTCCGTCGGGAATCATGTTCGACATCCATCGCGAGGCTGCTGCAAAGCGGCCAGGCGTCCTCACGAAGATCGGGATCGATACGTTCGTTGACCCCGAGAGACAGGGATGCGCGATGAACGAGCTCGGCGCCGAGGCGTCCGTGGTCAAGCGCGTCTACTTCGAGGGCGAAGAATGGCTCTTTTTCCCTGCGATCGTTCCCCAGGTTACGATCATCCGCGCAACGACTGCGGACGAGCGCGGCAATCTCACATACGAGCACGAAGGCGCGTATCTCGGTGGCCTGGATCAGGCGCTCGCAGCGCGCAACAACGGCGGGATCGTTATCGCCCAGGTCAAGCGCATCACGAAGGAAGGCTCGCTCAAGCCGCACGACGTTCGCGTGCCGGGAATGCTGGTCGACTACGTCATCGTCGATCCGGACCAGAAGCAGACCACCCAAACGCTCTACGACCCAGCGATCTCAGGCGAAGTCTTCCGCCCGCTTGGCACGTTTCGCGTTCCGGACTTCAACATCCAGAAAGTCATTGCGCGTCGTGTCGCCCAGGAACTCCAGGCAGGAAGCTGCGTCAACCTCGGCTTCGGGATCTCGGCGAACGTCCCGCGCATTCTGCTTGAGGAAGGCTTGCACGGTTCGGTCACCTGGGTGATCGAGCAGGGAGCCGTCGGCGGCGTACCGCTTCTCGATTTCGCCTTCGGCTGCGCCTCGAACGCAGATGCCTATATGCCGTCTCCTTACCAGTTCACATATTTCCAGGGCGCAGGGTTCGACGCATCGCTTCTGTCCTTCCTCGAAATCGGTAGGGATGGCTCGGTGAACGTCTCCAAGCTGTCATTCCGGCCCCATGTGACCGCCGGTGCCGGCGGTTTCGTCGATATCACTGCTCGGGCGAAGAAGATCGTCTTTTCTGGAATGTTCAACGCGGGAGCCAAGCTCGCGATCGCCGATGCAAAGCTTGTCATCGACAACGAAGGCAAGCTCAAGAAGCTGGTCAACGAGGTCGAGCACGTAACCTTCTCCGGAAAGCGAGCCATCGAGCAAGGTCAGGACATCACCTATGTCACCGAGCGGTGCGTGATGAAGCTGACGCCGTCCGGCGTCGTGCTGACCGAAATCGCTCCAGGCGTAGACCTGCAGGCCCACATCCTCGATCAGTCGGAATTCCCGCTTATCGTCGCAGAGGACCTGAAGGTCATGGACGCGAACCTCTTCTGCGAGGCCACTATCGGCCTCGACCTACCGAAGAAGAGCACGCGCGTTCTGGAGGGCACCTTCAATGGCTAGCGGTACCGTAAGCATACGGATCGAAGATCACGTGGCGATCATGACGGTTTCTCGTCCCGAGAAGCTCAATGCGCTCGACCTCGAAATGCTGAAGGCATTGTCGGACGCAGCAGACGAAGTAGAGTCGAATGCCGAGGTGCGTGCGGCGATCCTTACCGGCGAAGGCAAGGGTTTCTCCGCTGGCGGCGACATCAAGGCCTGGGGCGGTATGCCGCCTCAGGAGTTCGGTCATGCGTGGGTTCGCCACGGGCACCGCGTCTTCGAGCGCCTTGCGACACTGAGGGTTCCGTTGATCGCAGCCCTCAACGGCCATGCGCTTGGCGGCGGACTCGAGCTTGCAGGGGTTGCAGACATCCGCATTGCAGAAGAGCACATCAAGATTGGACTGCCGGAAACCGGCCTGGGCATGGTGCCCGGTTGGTCCGGAACTCAACGCCTCGTGAAGCGCTTCGGCGCGCAAGTCGTGCGTCGCATGGCCCTTGGCGGAGAGATTTTCACGGCAGAGGAAGCCCGGCTGCTCGGCGTCGTGGATGCGGTCACATCGACTGGAGGAGTTGTCGAGGCGGCGAAGCAATACGCCCAGCGTGTTGCGACGCGTGGGCCGGCCGCGCTCGAAATCGTGAAGCTGATGATTGCGTCGGCAAGCGGCGAGGACAACGGCACGGCCGTGGAGGCTCTCGGGTCGATCCTCGCGGCGAAGACCGGCGACCTCAAGGAAGGCGTCGCCTCGTTTAGCGAGAAGCGCCCAGCAAAGTTCAAGGGAGAATGGTAATGACGGTGCTGGTGAATCCGAAGGTCCTGAGCGACCACAAGGCCCGCGACTTCAAAATGCTCATCGACGGCAATTGGGAGTCCGGAGCTTCGCAACCGATCGAACGCATCGCTCCGAGCCATGGCGTTGTGGTGAGCCGATTTGCGACCGGCACAAAGGCAGACGCCGAGCGCGCGATCGCTGCCGCGCGCAAGGCCTTCGACCAAGGACCGTGGCCGAGGATGACGGCCTCCGAGCGCTCTGCGATCCTGCTCAAGGCCGCAGATTTGATCGCTGCCCGGTCGGAAGAGCTTGCGTTCCTGGACGCCATCGAAGCCGGAAAGCCCATCTCCCAGGTACGTGGCGAGATTGCCGGGTCGGTCGACATCTGGCGGTACGCGGCAGCACTTGCCCGTGACCTCCATGGCGAAAGCTACAACACGCTGGGCGACAGCACTCTTGGCGTTGTTCTGCGAGAAGCCATCGGCGTCGTCTCCATCATCACGCCCTGGAACTTCCCCTTCCTGATCGTCGGCCAGAAGCTTCCCTTCGCCCTGGCAGCAGGTTGCACGACGGTCGTGAAGCCATCGGAGCTGACGTCCGGATCGACCGTAGTACTGGGCGAGATTCTTCAGGAGGCAGGCGTTCCGGAAGGCGTCGTGAACATCGTCACGGGCACGGGTCCTGAAGTGGGAGCTGTCATGACTTCCCATCCCGAAGTCGACATGGTCTCGTTCACCGGATCGACGGGCGTCGGCAAGCTCACCATGTCGAATGCTGCGCAGACGCTGAAGAAGGTCTCGTTGGAACTCGGTGGCAAGAACCCTCAGATCGTCTTCCCGGACGCAGACCTTGATGCATTCATCGACGCTGCCGTGTTCGGCGCATACTTCAATGCGGGTGAATGCTGCAACGCCGGCTCCCGCCTCATCCTTCACAAGGACATAGCTTCGGATGTCGTCGGGCGGATCGCGGAGCTTGCCAAGCGCGTTAAGGTCGGCGACCCCCTCGACCCGTCGACGCAGGTCGGCGCAATTATCACGCCGCAGCACCTTGAGAAGATTGCCGGCTATGTCGAAGGTGCCAAGAGCAACGGCGCCCGGATCGCATATGGAGGCGAGAAGCTCGATCTCGGTATGGGTCAGTTCATGTCGCCGACGATCCTCGAAGGGGTCACTCCCGGCATGGCCGTGGCGCGTGAAGAGGTTTTCGGGCCGGTTCTTTCCGTTCTGACATTCGAGACGACGGCCGGAGCGATCGAGATCGCGAACTCCATCGACTACGGCCTTTCCGCTGGCGTCTGGAGCAGGGACTTTGACACCTGCTTGACGATCGGCCGCAGGGTGCGCGCAGGAACCGTGTGGATGAACACCTTTATGGATGGCGCCTCGGAACTTCCGTTCGGTGGCTACAAGCAGAGCGGCCTCGGCCGGGAGCTCGGCCGCCATGCGGTTGAAGACTACACAGAGACGAAGACGCTCAACATGCACATTGGCGGCCGCACGAACTGGTGGATGCCGCAGACGGAAAAGCTGGCTTAGCCGGCGCGACGAACTACGCCCGCGCGAGGGCGGGGTGATTGGAACGGAAATGGGTTCCGTTCTTTAAACTTGCAACTGGGAGAGGTTTGGCATGCGCAAGTTTCTGACGACGACTGCATTGGTGGCATTGGCGATGGGCGCCTTGGGAGGACTAGCGCGCGCGGATGATGTGAAGGAAGTCCAGATGCTCCATTGGTGGACGTCTGGGGGTGAGGCGGCGGCCCTCAACGTGCTGAAGGGCGATCTGGCCAAGGAAGGTTATGCCTGGAAGGACGTGCCGGTCGCCGGCGGCGGCGGCGATG